>NZ_JBJGED010000005.1:0-311133 GCF_045062745.1 Paenibacillus sp. HJGM_3 | reverse complement strand
CAAGGCGGGAAGCAGCACAAAACCCACAAACAAGATAAGCAACACGACGCCAATGCTGGCGCCTCTTTCTTTTGCCGCTTTTTCCGCTCCGTGTGGTTCTCCAGCTTTCTCCGGCACGACCTGCTTCGCAGGCGTGGCCGCGGCTGAGGGCGTAGCCGATGCCGACGGCGCCAGCGAATTGACGAAGTCGCTGACGGCAAGCACGGCCGCCGCTACGTCTCCGCCCTTCGCTTTGGGAACGAAGGCGACGTCGAGAATGCCCTTCGTGTTGCGCGCGTCGGTGGCGGATACGAGTTTGTCCAGCTCCGCGTTTTCATACACGAGATGCACGAAATTCGGCTTTACAGTGATGACTAGCATCATTTGGTTGCCGGCGAGGTGCCAGGCATCGTAGGTATCGTTGGCGAGCTGTTCGCCTTCTGCCTCGGACAGACTGACGGCCGTGGAGACGAACAATTCGTATTTTCGCCCTGCTACGCCGGCTTCGATCTTTTTGGCATCATCCTGCGCGAACAAATCGGCCGAATCGAGAAGATACCCGCCTGGTTTCGGAGCGACGGCGGCCTGTACCGTGCTGCCGAACAGGAAGAGAAACGCAAGCAAGACGGGCAAACGCCATTTTTTCATTGTCAACGTCCCTTTCTTTCTCTATTTATTCCAGACTCTCTTCTTCATCGCGTGGCGCATTAACGGTCGTATTCCCTTCGCTATGAATCTGGATCACTGTAACGCACAAATTTTTTCTGTGTTGTCGCATATACCATATATTGACTGTAATTATACAAGGGGTCGGCTTTTTTGCCTATATTTTTCTAATTTCATATGCACAACAATGCCCGTTCGTTGAACAGGCTGCCTCAGTTGTCGGCAGTCACTGATGTCGTTGTGCGCGGCTTTCCGACTCCCCCTTACCAGGGATGGCCGCTTCAAAGGCATCGCCACCTTAGAGGAATTTCCTTTATTTGTAACTATCCAGCCCGCTACTTCTATGGGAAACTGCAGCCGATCACACGCGATCCACTCAACCAGCAAAGAAAAACCTCCAAACCCGTTGTTGAAGTACACGAGTTAGAGGTTCTTTTTGCCGATGTATCGGTTTCACAGCACTTTTCCAGCCAGTCATAAGCCATGCTGCCAGAAATTTGGTGCTGTCCCTCGATTATATCATGGGCCAGCTTCTCCTGCTGGTGCAGCAAGCCATAGATTCGCCCGATGTCCGACACCGCTTCGCGTGAGGCAGCGTTGGGGAAGATCGTGTCATCCGTCCCTGACTCGACCAGAAGCGGTTTCGGTGCGATTAAGCCTACGATGTCTGGCATTTTCCGCGTGATGGAGAATGTTAGGAATCTAGACGCAGTTCGGGATATGAGGTTAAGTGGCTAAGCCAGATGCAGGGGATAAAGACGATGTTGTTAGTCACATGCACATGAATGACGAACATCGGAAAGCCGTATGAGGAAAACGTACGGTTTGATCAGCCATTCACTCTAGCCCAGCATGGGTGCACTATATAAAAGAACCTGGTACTGCTGTCCAGGTTCTTTTCCCGCCCGGAACGCTCCAACAAACCATCATGGTTCCCTTCATCCACTGCTTCTCCATTCTCCATAACGATAATACGGTCTGCGTTTATACATATGTCTCATTCGATCCATCAGCAGGCGGATCGGGCTCATTGTCCTTATCGAGCCAGAATGCTTTCTCAGGTTACATTCAGGATAATGTCCTTTAGTTCAATCAGAGTCTTGATTCGATAGATGGCCTGTGAGAAGTCATGTGTTTTTGTGAAGTCGTTATGGACAATCGCACAGTCGATACCAGCCGCCACGGCTGAGTTCAACCCTCTGTTTGAATCCTCTACAACCAGGGTCTCTTCTTTGGTAGCTCCGAAGCGCTTTAAGCCGGTCAAGTATGGTTCCGGGTGCGGCTTGGGACGCTCGTAGTCTTCGCGAACAAGGACGAATTCCATGAATTGTATAATCTGTCGCTTTTCATGAATAAGTTGAAAATCCGCACGTTTTGCAGTCGTCACGATGGCCATGCGGACGTACTTTGACAGTTCAGCTAGAGTTTCAACTACACCTTCAATCTCTATGGCTTCTGTTCTTAGATATTCCTGATAATAGACATTGCGGTCCTCACGCTGCTTGCTGATGGTCTGTTCATCAATACCTGCCGCCCTAGCTTGGGACCAAGTGCCAAATGACTGGGTCATGTCGCGGAGGTATTGATCTTTGTCCAAGGTAAATCCAATGTCAGCCAGAGCGCGTTCTCCCGCTTTGTAATACCAGAATTCAGTATCAACCAGAACACCATCATGATCGAAGAGTATGTACTTTTTCATTGTTTCGTTCTCCTTTGTCAGCTGCGGCAACCATGCGTGCCATCACGCGCCGTTGATCACCACGGGCCACTGATATTCGCGTTGTCGGTGATGGCTTCCTCCAAACTGACTACTCGGCAGATATGCGCAAAGCTGGCACGACTCAGGCGCCATCCAATAGTGATGCTCGTGTGCTTCCTATGTGACTTCTCATCCAAGAACTCTTTGATTGAGCAACCCTCCATAAGTATTACAATATAGTTTGTAATTGTTATCAATTGTCTCTAAAGTAAGGCCGTGTTGCCGAAGACTAGTGGCGTTATTTTATTCATAATGATTTCTTTCTTCCTTAGTGCATGAGAAGTACCTCTTTCCGTCACCACCGAGTGGAAGTCACCTACGGAAAACCAAACGGCAAAGAAACGTTCGGCATTGGCCCCCTTGCCCCTCGCAGAAACCGTTAGGACGAAGTCGAGAAAATCAATGCCATGCCGCGAGTACGTTCATTGCTCCTTGCCCCTTCGAATAGGTCAGTATGGCATCTTTTGTGAAGGAAAACGGCTCCGCAGCGGATACCCTAAGTGCGAAGCCGGTTTCAGATACATTTGCAAGGCTCAAGTAAAGCATTTAAGTCGATGTCCTTAGGACCCTACAATGGAACCTCATGCAAGTCAAGATCGTCCACCCACGCCGCGCCGTTCGCGGCTTGATCGAGTTTTAAATAAACAGCTCCTCGCTTCGTATTCGGCTGAGCCGTGAAGATGACCTCGACTTTCGTCCAATCGCCGGTTTTAGCCGCTTCCGTCCACGTATAGGTCACAGAAACGCCGCCGGCATCGATTTGGCGAACGCCAATCGCAACCGAGCCTGCCGTCGCTTCCGTCTTGACCCAGCCCGTCAGCTTGTACTTGGCTCCGGGCACAAGAGGGAATTCCTTGGAAGCTTCCGTATTCAACACGTTAAACACGTTTCCCGCATCGGGAACCAGCTTGGCGGACGCTTGCCCGCTGTGGGCGATGGTTTTATCCCATACACCCGCCCTCATATACCAGCCGTCCGGAGCGGAGCCGCTTGAAGTCTTCTTTTCGAAGCCGCCGTTGTATACGGGACTGGTATCAACCGTCAGCGCAAGCGGCAGCACCGCGTAGCTGACACCGGCCGCTTGGGCTTCGACGGTTAAGACATACTCGCCGCGCGCAGCTGTGGGAACCGTTACGGTTCCTTGAACCGTCTTCGTCTCATGTCCGGCGAGCGTCACCGCTCCCAGAAGATCGACCGCAATGCCATCCGCAACGGTCCGCCCTAACTCGACTGCAAGCGGATGGCCGGAGCCGTTCGTTAGCTCAATAGAGAACGGATACGATCCTGCCTTGGTGATATCCATGCTGCTAGGTGTCAACTTGGCGGCAAGGAGCGGCGATACCGTAAAGTCCCGTTCGACCGAAACTTGAAATGGCTTACCCTTATATTCAAACGTTACCAGCGCTTTCGCAACGTAGTTGCCTGGCTGCATCGTCGTCGGCAAGACCGCATTTGAGCTGCGGGCTGCGCCTTGTCCGCTCGCGATATCGCCAAGCTGCTCGATAATCGGCGGAATCCCTGATTCCGCGGGCAGTTCCATGCGCAAGGAAACATTCTCAATCACCTTATCGCCGACGTTCTGGATCGCGGCATTCATCGCCAGCGTATCGCCCTGTGCCAATTGCGAGGGAGCAAGCTGCAAATCCAGCTTCGCTATCGACTGGGCGATAGGTAGCAGGTTGGCGATCACGTCGTCCAACAAGGCGTTCAACTGCGCTCTTTTGCCTGCTAGTGCGAAATCCGATTGCGCGCTAACCCATTGCTTCAACTTGTTGGCGTCGTCGATCGCGATTGCCGTCTTGTTCATAGTCATGCCGGCGTTCACAGATGCAGCGCCCAGTTCCTGTTTCACCTTCAGCAATTCATCGAGCAGGTTTTCCGTTTTCTTCGTCCACTGCTTGTCGGCGATCATGTTGACAGCGCCTTGCAGTTCGTCAATGGCCCGATCGACCCCCGCCGCGAAAGGCGTAATTCGATACACCAGCGTTTGTTCCGTTCCGAGGTTGACACTGAGCTCGCGCTCCCAACTGCTTGACTGCTCCGGCTGAGCGCCGTACAACAGTTCCACCTGATTGCCCGTTATCGCGAGAGGGATCGCGGCCGTCTGTGCTTGCTTGGTCAAGTTGATGGCGACGGCGTACTGCTCCTGCCCTTTGTTATAGATCGCCCATTGAACGTCGCTGCCGATCTGTTCGGCCGCCTTGTTGCCCGCGGAAACAAGACTCCCCATCAATTCGATCTCGTCCTTGAATTTCACCATTCCCGGCCACAGCTCGGAATCCCGCAGCTTCCAGCCTGGATCGTTGATCGAATAATAGGCGAGCCCTTGGCTGCCTGCGAGGAAAGCCTGGTACGCCATATTGCGGACTTGATCGATCGTAGGTAAATAGTTCCACGTCGTGCCGGGAATCTTGAACGTTTGCAGGACCGTCCAAATAGGCTTCACGCCACCTACACTTTCAACCGCTTTACGTACGCCGTTTCCGACTGCCGAAATGGGCAACCCGCCGTTCTGGGAGTACGGATAAACGTCGGTGACAAGGATGTCCGTAGCCTGGCCGGTCTGATAATAGTAAAGCGGATCGGCTTCGACCATATATGTCGGATGAACTTGATCGATGGAGCGAATCAGCTTGTAGGCGTCGAGCAGCTCCGACTGCGGAATGCCGTTCGTGCTCGGTTCGTCCATAATCATGTAGCCGAGCACGGCCGGATGGTTTTTGAATTTCGTCACGAATTGCCGGGTCAGCTCGAAGTTTTCCTTGACCTTCATATCGTAATAAAGCGTGACGAGCATTTTCAGCCCATTCGCCTGAGCCGTATCCAGCATCGTTTGCAGTGCAGCCTCGCTAGTCGTGTTCGTACCTTGAACCGTATTGACCCCGATCTCCTTCAAGTAAGGATAATCCGCCGCGTAGCCATGGTAAGCGATGACCGGGAAGAAGGGCTGCCCGTCGACAAGAATCGGACCGTTCTGCGGAATGGAAGCCGGACGCGCCCAACGGTATATCGTGCGTTCTTCCTTTTCGATAAGCTGCCCCGTCTCGTTCTTCAACTCCGCCTCCAATCGGTATGGCTGCTCCAATGTCATATCCGACGTACTGAAGGCAACGTTCAACGATTCGGCAGCCGCGATGCCGTTCCTTACGAAAATCGCTTCGCCGGAAGCCTCGTTGACGATGCGGACGTCGACGGTTTTGCCCGCCATGTTGCCGTTGGACGGTGCAAGCTTCAGAACGGCGTTGCCGCTCGTCACATCAGGATAGTAATACGTGTGGGACGGCTCCACGACAAGCTGCGGCTTATCTTTCGTCTTGACTGCGGACGTGTCGTCGAAGTAAACGGTTCCGGTTCCGTACAATCGCAAGTACACGTACATGTAGACAGACCCCGGCGGCGCCTGAACGGTATAGTCCAGCTCATGCCACTGGCCGTCGTTAGCAGAACCTGCGGCTTTGTAAGTATAGCCGGTTACCCAGTTCTCGACCGTTTTGTCGATTCCTTTGAAAAATTCGATTTTGTAGCCCGGATTGCCTTTGACCCCGATCGATTTGAACCAGGTCGTGATGTTGTATGTAGCCCCTTCTTCCACCGGGACAGGGATCGCTACCCATGGATTATTCCCTGTGCTCGTTTGAATGGAGACGCCGTAATTCCCCGTATGCGCCGCTTCCGGCACCGCCTTGATCGCACTGCCCCAGACATTCCCGATGACGGTCCACTGAGCGGGGACGCCTCCTGTCACATCCTCGAAGCCGGGATTTGCGACAAGATTGGAGGTCGAAGCTGCGGCTGTCCGTGCGTTAACGGCGGCGATCAGCTGAAGCGTTAAACAGAAGGATAACAATAAGGATAACCAAGATTTCCTGTACACGTACATAAATTCATCCTCCCAAGCGTTTTTTTGCAAAGCAGGAAAACATGACGGGCAGGAGTCTTTCCACGTTCGCAGCTGATTACAAAGGAATCCCCTCCTTTCAGTCCGATTGGGGCCGGGACATCAACGCGGGGTTGATCCCGGATCAGTTCGACACAGGCTCTCGTAGAAGGTCCTCGATCGCGACTTGCTTGCCGCTCCCGATCGAGAGATTGGCCGCCGCACCGATCAGAAGAGACATGGCCCCGGCATGCGAGCCGGCCATTTGGCCAAGCGGGTCGGCAAGGTCACCGGCGAAAATCAACCGCCGCAATCTTTGGTCGCCGCCGCCGTGAGTGCCGGACACTCGGGGGCTCTGCACGGTCAGCAGCTCTCCCTGGCGATTAAAGATTCGAATGAAATGGTTCGGATCTTGGATCCCGAAACCGCTCTGGTAATCCTCCGCTTCGATCCGGCCTTTCGTGCCGACGAACGTCGCCTTCCAGCCTTCATAGGGGCTGTAGGCGTTGAGCGAATACGACAGCTGGGTGCCCTTCGCATACTTGACGCTGAGCGACATCGTGTCGTAAATATCGATGTCCGATCCGAATACGCACTGGTCCCGGAAATACCCGTCGTGCGCCTCTGCATCCTTATAGAACGATTTCGTGAACGCATCGGCCGAAACGTCGAAGTAAAATTCGCACGTGCTCGTATGGGCGCAGGTAGAACAAGTATGGCCGCGTTCTTCGCGGGTCGGCCCGTAGAACAGCCGCGAGCCGTTGGCATAGACGGTGTCCGGCTCGTCGTCCAGCCACCAATTGACCATATCGAAATGGTGCGTCGATTTGTGGATGAGCAGGCCGCCGCTGTTTTTCATCTGCCGATGCCAGCGCCGGAAATAATCCGCGCCGTGACTCGTATCGAGTGACCAGTTTAACGTAACGTGCAGGATGTCGCCGATCGTACCCTCCTTCAACAGCTCCTTGACGCGGACGACATACGGCATAAACCTGCAATTGAACGTGACGATGACCTTGCGGCCGGTCCGACGCTCAGTCTCTATGATGGCGCGGCACTTGTCGGCGTCCGTCGTCATCGGCTTCTCCGAGATGGCGTCGCAACCCGCCTCCAGCGCCCGGATGATATACTCGTGATGCAGACTGTCGGGCGTCGTGACGATGACCGCATCCGGCTTCGTTTCCCGGAGCATCGCGTCAAAATCATTGAACACGCGAACGCCTCCGGCTTGCTCGCTCAATGCATTCGCCCGGACCGGATTGATGTCGTATACCCCAACCAGCTCAGCAAAAGGTTTCAGTTCCGCGGCGAACGGCTTGGCGAACATGCCAAGCGCCCGGCCACCGGACCCTACGATGACGTATTTTTTCATTGCGGTTCACTCTCCCTTTTCCCTATTCTGTGTCCCGTCGGACCCCCAAGCGAGGCAATCGGACAAGTCAAAATAACGCAGCATTCCCGGAATAATCGCTGCGGCTCGATCCTTCATTTCATACTGGCGGGCCTCCACCCATTCGCCTACGCTACGGCAGCCCTCGATCACCTCTAGCCGAACCGCCCTGCGGTCCAAACCCGCCGCCAATTGGGCATACAAGCTGAAGGTACCATGAGCGTACACGCGAATATCCTCGTCCGAGCATACGCTCCCTCTAAGGCATTGAGCCATATCCAAAGCCCGGAGCACATCGAACGTCCGGATCGCCGCCAAGCTGTCGTCCAGCCAGAACAAATCCATCGCCAACTTGTGGATCGTTCCGAACGGCGCATCTACCGGGTAAGCATTGACCGGATTCGGAGCCAGCGCCCCGGTTCCCGTCACATCGAGCACCATGACGATTCGGCCGTCTGCGCATTGTTCGCGGATCCAGGGCATATGCGGTTGCAGCCTAGAGGAGCCGCCGTTCCAGACGGCGATTGAAACCGGGAGGTTCGAGTCGCCCGAGTGCAAGTCGCGGAATACAAGCGCATGACCGAGCAGCATCTCCTGGCTCCTCCAAATGACGCTGCAAGCAGACAACTCTTCCCCCTCCACCGGCACCGAGTACAAGTAGCGAGGGTTAAGCGGCCCGGCGCTCCTGCCGTCTATCACTTTGTTTTTCAGCCAGCTTGTGGCCTTGTGTATACGCTCCTGCTCCGACAGCCGGTTTCGTGCTCGCTCAAGCATGACGACTCGATCGCGATTTTCCTCCCACACCGCCCGTGCCTTCGCATATTCGCCCTTCACCTGACCGGTCGCCGTACACCACAGGATGGAAGGCTCCACCGGGACTGGACGAATATGACGAACGGAGCGATGATCGCCGTTCAGATGCTTCGCGAAAAACAAAGCCGCCTCTTGCGCATGCCGTTCCGTATATTGGTGCACAGCTTCGTCCTCGAAGAGAACTAGCTGGCTGGCGTCGCCATACAGGGCCCAAAACCGGCGTGACCGCTCCACCGTCCTCCGCGTTCCTTCGATCGGGAAGAAATCCTCCGTCGAAGCGAGCACCAGAACCGGTCGAGGCGCCATCGCCATCAAAATATCTTCGTGGTCGAAGCCGCAAGCGGTCAGGCCCGGCCAAATCTGCTCCGCATCCTGCGGTTTACCCGACAGCAGGATCGCTTCCCGGCTCGACAGGAACGTGCCGGGCGCAGCCGCAGCAATCCGGTCGTCGACCATCATCGCGAGGCTCGTTTGCGTGCCGCCGCCGGAATTGCCGGTGATGCCGATTTTGCCGGGATCGACCTCTGGCCGGGTACATAAATAGTCGATCGCCCGTACGATGTCGTGAAGAAAGTATCGCGCGATTCCATCTCCGAGCGGCCAGCATTGCTCGCCGGCATGCTCATGCTCGCCCGTCCCCCAGCCGACCGTCGTCATCTCCGAGTCCGGGTCATAGTAGCTGAGCCGTTCCCCTTGTCCGATCGGATCGATCGCCATGACGATCAGCCCAGCCCCCACGAGATATTGGCAAACTTTCTGATATCCGTCGCTATGCTTGGCGAGCGGATCGTGACCGCAGACGAACACAACCGCGCCTCCTGGCGAACGAAGGTCATCCGGAATGTATAGATTGGCAGTTACGAACGTATGCGGTCGGGATTGATAAACGATTTTTTCTACTCGGTATCCGTCAAAAGCAACGTTGCCTTTAATACAGGGCTCGAGAGGGGTGTCCGTCGCCGGCAACCCACCCAGCTGATCCAGCAGCTTCGCTCTCATCGTCTTCCTTCGCGTCTCGAGCTGTTCCCGCGTCACAATCGCGTCCCGATCCCGATCTCCAGCGGCGAAAGCTTCCAGAGAAAGGCGATAAACGAGCTGCCGGAGCTGATCCTGGACGTCGTACATCGAGATGCCGCCAGTCTCCAATTCGGTGAGCTTCATCATCCCTTCAACCCCGTCGACGCGATTCCTTGCACGAACTGCTTCTGGGCGATCAAGTAGACGATTACGACCGGAACAGTCACGATAACGGCCCCGGCCATCAGGAGCGCCGTACTGACCTCCGAATCGTTCTTCAAATACAGCAGCCCGATAGGCAACGTATACAGTTTTTTGTTCTGCAAATAGATGAGCGGCCCGAGCGTGTTGTTCCACGCGCCCATGAACGTAAAGACGCCGAGCGCGGACAAGGCTGGCTTGCACAAAGGCAGGTATATTCTCCAAAAAATCCCCATTGGACTGTACCCATCGACGACGGCGGCTTCATATAGCTCCTTGGGGAGCGACTTAATGAATTGATGCATGAGGAAGATGCCGAACGCCCCTCCGAGAAAGCTCGGAATAATCAAGGGGTAATACGAATCGAGCATATGGAACGACTTCCAGATGAAGTAGCTTGGAATGAGCGTGACTTGAAACGGAATCATCAGCGTCGCGAGCATGGCGATATACAGCGGCTTGCGCAGCTTGAAATCGTACATGGCCAGGCCAAACGCGACGAGTGAACAAGAGAGCAGCGTACCGACCATGTCCACAGCCACTATAAACAGACTGTTCAGCGTATATCGGCCGAAATTGACTTTCTCCCAGACGATTTTGTAATTTTCCCAGCTTATCGGATCGGGAATGAGCCGAGGCGGCAGCTGTCCGACCGCTCCTGTCGTTTTCAGCGAGGTGGACACCATCCAGATGAACGGAAACAGCATGAGCAGCGCCCCGAGATACAGAACGATATAGGATGCGATTTTGCCGATTGCGCGAAAATCAGTCATAGTGCACCCACCTTTTCTCGAAGTAGCGCTGGAAAAGCGTGATGGTCAAAATAATGACGAACAGCGCCCAAGCGGCTGCGGAAGCCGGCCCCATCTTGAAATGCTGGAACGCATCCCGGTAAATCAGCATATTGGTCACGATATTGCGCTCCGGCACGTTGCTCATCGTCGAACCAAACATACTGAGGAAAACATCGAATGCCTGGAAAGCGGCGATCGTGGACAGGATCATCACCATATAGATCATCGGCGACACGAGGGGAAACACGATGCGAATAAAATAATTCCAGCTAGAAGCCCCGTCGATTTGCGCCGCTTCTTTCAAATCCTTGGAAATATTTTGCATTCCGGCCAGCAGTAAAATCATCGAGGAGCCGACGCCTTTCCATACGTTTACGAGTGCGATGCTGCCGATGACGACCCACCAGAATTTACTGTCGAGCCATTTGACGGGAGATAGATGAACCTGCTCGAGCACCCAGTTCAGCAATCCGTATTTCGTATTGTACAGCCATGCCCACAACACGCCTCCGGCGATCCAAGGCGTTACCACGGGGAGGAAATAAAACAGCCGAAGCAGCGTTTTGCCGGCAATCGCCTGATTCAGCAAATGGGCAATCAAAAGTGCCAGCAGCGTCTGCAGTGGGACGAAGACGATCGCGAAATAAAACACGTTTCGGATCGAGATCCAAAATACCTTTTGTCCGAATACATCTTTCCAATTGGCGAGCCCGACCCACTCGGGAGGATTGAACAAATCCCAATTGACGAACGAAACGTACCCAGAGAAGAAAACAGGGAACAAGGTGAAGACGAGAATACTGAGCGTAAACGGAATGGTGAAAATATAGCCCCAGTAATTTTGATTATGCATCCGGACACCACCTTCGATTCGAACGTGCTTCCAAGGGCATAGCGCCCCGATTAATCGGAACAGCCCCTGGAGACGGACCGCAAACCCTTCGAGCGTGATCCGTCCCCAGTCGCTGACTGCCCCCGCAGATTATTTGTTTTTATCCAACACCGCTTGCACTTTCTCGTTGATTTGCTTGACGCCTTCCTCGGCGGAAATATTGGAGCTGAAGATGTCGTTGATGATCGGCTGGGCGGCGGTGCGCCATTCATTCCAGCTTGCGTTCTCATCCAGCGTAGTGCCGCCCTCGGCGATGCCGTCGGTGAACGCTTTTTTGTTTTGCGGCTTCCCGCTTGACGTCTCCAAAATTTGGAGCGCCGATTTTTTTACGGGGAGCGACGCTCCGCTTTCGGCCACGATTTTTTGCGCTTCGTCACCTAAGTAGTATTTCAGGAACTGCCATGCCGCGTCCTTCACGTCCTGAGACGCCTTGGAGGAAATCAGCCAGGAGTTTGTCACCATCGGTACGTACCGTTTGCCGTCAACAGCCTTAGGTATCTTCACGACGTCCCAGTCGGCGTCCGGGAAGCTTTTGTTCATCGTGACTTGGTTGCTGTACTGCAGGAAATACATCGCCGCTTTCCCGGTGGCGAATGCCTGCACTTCGCCGCCGTTCGCCTTTAGGAAATCGGTGTTCGTGAAATACCCCTGCTTGATTCCGTCCGCCAGCTGCTTGAGACCGGTCACCGTCTTCGGATCGGTAAACATCGATTTCGTCAGCGTGCTGTCCAGCGCTTGCCCGCCTGCCTGCTTGATCCAAGGGAACCAGCCTTGCGTAATGCTGGTGGAACCAACGAATCCGTAAAACGCCGGTTTTCCGTCGCTGCCGTTTTTAGTCAGCTTTTTGGAAGCTTCGATCAAATCGTTAAAAGTCCAGTTGTCGTTCGGAAGCGCTGCGCCCGCATCCGCAAACGCTTTCTTATTGTAGGCAAGCGCAATCGGGTTAATCCCGTGTGGAACGCCCCACACTTTGCCTTCCGGAGTCTTCGCAGCATACAAGCCAGAGATGTAATCGGCATCCTTCAAATCCCGCTTGATATACGCGGACAAGTCTTCCGCCACACCCCGCTTGCCGTAGCCGAGAATGACCGCGTTCTCCTGCAGCCAGACGTCCGGGGTCGTTCCGCCTGCGATTTGGGTAGCGATTTTCGCCACGAAGTCGCCCCATGGAGCATCTTGAACTTCTACTTTGATATTCGGATATTTGGCTGCAAAACCGTCGATAATTTCTTTTTTCGTCACATCATAAGCCCCGGGCAACCCAATTTTTAGCGTCACGTTTTTCGGAGCCGTTGTGCTTGACCCTGTACCCGTCGTACCGCTCGGCTTGTCGCCATCCTTGGATGTCGAGCAGCCGGCCACTGTAAGCGCTAACATGGTGGTTACCAAAAGTCCCTTTTTGTTCACGGTTAACCCCTCCATAAATGTAAACTTATTATGAAATCGTCTTGCGACGCATTTCAACATAGGTACTTATAACATAGTTTATGAACTTCTGCCCCCAAAAGTCGGTCTAATCAAGAATATCGTAAAAAATGTCCAATTTCAACCGCTTACATGGAATTAGAAATCGATTACTTATGAATCGAGTGTAACATATGTTATATTTAATTGAAAAGCACCTTCGAAAAAAATAGTCGAACAAATATGTATATCCCTCCTGATCGACCAGGTTACAAGCTGCCAGTTCGTTGGTATTGCTCGCTTTTTATGACAACCGTTGACTCCGCGTCCCTCTTCGCCGATAATAAAGAGAAATATAAACAAGTTTATTAATCTATCATATAGAACGGAAGGTTGAAGACATGGTTACCCAAAAAGACATCGCCGATCATGTCGGCGTCTCTCGCACAGCCGTCTCCCTCGTGCTGAATAACGCTCCGAACAGTACGGTTTCCGAGAAAACTAGACAGCTTATTTTGAAAGCCGCCAAGGAACTGGGATACAAAGATTCGGACGTCATGCCTAAAATTTGTTATGTGTTCTACAACCGGAACTCGAACGACCCCCGTTATTTCCTGCAACTGAAGATCGCGGAAGAAACGGCGGCTCGTTTCGGTTATTCTCTGGTCTTCATGAACATCAAGCCGAATCCGCAAGATCACCGGCGGTTGAAAGAGTTGGCTAAAAGCCAGGACACGGCCGGCATTCTTGTCTCGGGGGTGCTGGACGACACCGTGATCGGCATCCTGGAGGAGACGAAAGTCCCCCACCTCTATTACGGGTGCACGGACCGGACCGACATCCATGTGGTCACGTCCGACTACAAAAAAGTGGCGTACGATGCGGTCAAGTATCTGATTGAGCTCGGACACCGGAGAATCGCGTTTTTCTCGGGCAGCCTTAGTTTGCTGATTATTAAAAAGGAGTTGGCCGGGTACACGCAGGCGCTTCAAGATGCCGGTATTGAATTGGACAAATCGTTGATCCAGACAGGGAAGGATGAAGATGGGGACGAGTTGTGCAGCCGGCTGCACGAGTTGGATATCAGGTACACGGCCGCCTATTGCACAAACACCGTTATCCAGTTCGGGGTCCTGCAAGGCTTGAAGCGTCTGGGAATCGACGTGCCCGGCGAAATCAGCCTCATCGGTCACGAATACTCGGAGCTTGTCAAATTTAGCGTGCCCCAACTGACAACCATGCTCATGAGCGGGACGCAAAAAGAGCTTCCCGTGACGCGGTTGATCGACATTATACAGCGTAACCAGACGGAAACTTTATACGAATGCATCACGGAATATGAGTTGTTTCCCGGGGGCACGACCGCTCCTCGTCCATAACCTTATTGTTGGTTAGACGTTTCATGTTCAATGACACAAAACAACCCCAATCAAATGAATTGATTGGGGGTTGTTTTATGCAGGACCGATACGTGGAGGTCTGCGTCAATTCCGCTTTAACCTCCCGTTAGTTGGGATAGTACCAGCAGAGCTGACACTTCGCTGGTACTACCCCTTGTTGAGAAAAGGCTGCCAGTAGGCAGCCTCGTTGATATTGCGCTATCGTGTCCTATGTTCTTGTCCTCCTACGAATCTCAAGTTGGAATGTCTCACCTCCACATCCCGATATATTAATATGGACCCTTATGCGCTTGTCCGTTTCTAAACGTTCTTGATCCCCATACAATGCGCCGAGGGGGTGATGAACAGTGGCAAATCCGGTTTTCATTGGCTCGAATTGTATCGCTAAAATAGGAAATCAATTTTTTCTGATTGCTGAAATTGAAGCAAAAACAACAGGAGTCGAAATCGACCCGATATTCGCTATTAGAGCGACTGCTTTTCAAGCTCGCCGTCTCATTCGTGCGGGTGTCATGCGCTGCAAAATTCAAAGTACTGCTCCGAGACCGTCCCGAGGGAAAAAAGTTGAACTGAAAGGCGTGCTTTTCGCGAATGGCCAGATATTTTCGGTATTCGACGTAGAAAATTCTACCGATGTCGCGGTACTCGTAAAAATCAACGCGGCACGGGCACAGCAACTGATTAGTAAAGGGGTACGGATAATTAAAGTCATTCGGCGCCCATTTAACTGAATCATGAACAAATTGAAAGACGCAAATTAGGGATGTCGGGATCATCGCCTAACTGCGTCTTTTCGATTAGTATCTGGTTCCTTCTCTCATCGTATTGGCCTCCTGCTCCACCGTCAGCCAGGTTACATTATGGTTTTTAGCGCCTCGCGAACGTGATGTAATCGACTTGGACAGGCTCTGCCGATTCGATCCGAAGTGCCCGGTTGATCTGTCCCCGGTGATATTGCCCATGTAAAAGGACCTGTAACAGGATGTCCCGAACGGACGTTCGGAACGGAACCCCGCTCTGGTTCGCATAGTCGATCATCTCGTCCAACTCGGATTCCTCGAGCCCATCGATATAGACGCGATATTGCTCGGCGTTATCTTCGAACATCGTCCGGATCGCCGTTAGGTCTTGCGCTTCCTCCCACAACGAATATTGCGCGCTGCCATTGCCCTGCAATCGGGACAGCCAAACTCGTTCCGCGACCGCGACGTGCCGAACTAGCTTCAGAAGGTCCTTGTTCTTCGTCTCACTCTCCTCGAGCGCGTCCAAGATGCGTCCGTTCGCCCAGATCAGGTGGTCCATCATGCACTTGATCGTCTTCATTTCGGGTTCCCCCTCTCCTTAAATTGATAGCTGAGCTAAGCCCTACAGACCATCAACAGGTTGCCATCCGGATCGCGGAAGGCGAACCAGTGGTCGTACTCGATTGCGGTGACGAGCTCTGCGCCCTGCTCCTTCATAAACGCGTATGAGGCGGCAAGATTGTCCGTCAGCAGCATGAAGGCTGGGGTTTTGAATGTAGGCGGACCGCCGGGCTCTTCGCCTCCCCACATCGGCATCGTATCCAGGATAATTCCGGAACCTTCAACAGGAAGCGAACATAGATGACCATTCATAATATTAACGGACTCCGCAGGTATCCCCAAAATCCGGCAATACCAATCTCTAGCCTTCTCGATATCTCGGACCGGAATAAATGCCGAGCCAGTCCGTTTCAAGAGCGGCGTCAGCCGGGGTGGCTCTTCCTGAAGGGCCTTGCCTTCCGGTTGTCGCTCCGATCGGTAGCGCTTGAGCAATTTCGAAACGTCGATGCCGTCAATCGTAAGCCCTTCGATATTACACCCATCAATGTGAACGCCACTCAGATCAGAGGAGGTTATCGTGCTGCCCGCCAACTCACACATCTCGAATCGCAACGGGCGCTGGCGCCCTTGATCTTCCCGGTAGGCTGGGTGCCCTTTCGGCGGCAGTCCGATATTGTGAATAAAAGCTCCACCCAGCTGAGCCCCGTCGATTTCAAGGTCCGACAGGTTGGCATCGGTGATGAACATCCTCGACATATTGACGTCCTTAAAATTCGCTTCGCTCAAATCTGCGCATTCGACGCGGAAATTGGGCAGCGAAGCATTTCGGAACGATACTTCTTCCGCGCGGCAATTTTCGAACTCAGCTCCTGCTAGATTGGAATTCCGTACAACGACTTTTTGCGTGTTCTCCCGCTGATCAATAATCTCCATTTCTTCTCCTCCTTCAATAATTCTAGCGAACAGATGATTGCGCTTCCCGTTCCAGCAGATCCAGCATCTGTGCAAGCAGCTCGACACCTTCCGTCTCCGCGTTCTTCGCTTCCGTCAGCAGTTCAATCGCTCGGGTCGCCACCGCCTCGTCCCCAGGAACTCCGCCGTGCGGGAACGGAAACATGTCGCGCATTATCGACAGGATGCCGGCGACGATAGCATACTGCTCAGCTGCTTGGCGAGCCAATCGACGCAGCGGCTCATCGCCCGGCTCCGATCCATTGTCCGCCAGCTCCTGCAGGAACTGTACGGCAAACTCTCGTGCATCGCATACTTTGCCCGTATTGACGGCATTGCCGAATGGATTGGCCGTCCTACGCTCCAAGGCGTGTATCCAGGCATCGAACGCAGCCAGTCCGTTGGCGTGTCCAGCACTCTCCTCCACCGGGAACTGCTGTATATGCGCATGCTCGAGCGCAAGCTTCAACGCGCCTCTTAGCATCGTTTGACGATCGACGGGTTTCGAGTCTGTGATCGTCAGCAGATATAGCTCCGTCACTTCGCCGCGGCCCAGTTTCTCATAGGGCATTTCCCCATCACGGCGAACATCGCGGCATTGCAGCATCCGGGTCTCGTCGTCGTAACCGTAGATGACGCCCCATTCCGGAATGAACAGATCCCAGCTTAATGCCGGAATACCTGCGTCCAGACTCGTCTGGATCATTTCCAGTGCCGTCTCGAGCTCCTCCGGCGTCGGCGAGACATGATTCTGCTTGCCCGTCGTCCGTACGGTAAAGCCTAGATTCCGCAGGGCTTCCGCATGCCGCAGCTGCCAATCGAAAAAAGAATAACTGCCGACCTCGACCTCCTCGCGATCGACGATGATTCGGAACGCATGCGCAGTTAAGCCCATGATGTCCGTGCGGGACAAATCCTTTTTGTCTGTGTACTGCATTAGGCTGTAAATGCTCTCGGTATCGGTGTTACGGCTCCATGTAAAATCGTTTCTTGGACTTCTTGCCACTAATCATCACCCTTCCATGCGATTCGAATGCTCGGGGGCGCCAGCAGCTTTCGCTTCGGCTTGCCGAGTTCCCTTCGCTTCTCGATATACATGCTGACATGGACGCGGAGTCTTTCGTGCTGTACCTTCGTCCGGGCGCGGGAGATACTGTTGTAGATGCTGGCCACCGAGGTATTGAGCAGCAAGGCTATGTCCTGGGGCTGCAGCCGATCCAGGAAAAATCGTTCGAACACGTCTCGCTCACGGCTCGTCAGACAATGCAGCAGGCTTCGGATACCGTCGATCAACTCCTTGCGCAACAAGGCTTGCGTCGGGTCGATCGCCTGCTGTGCCGATTCGAGCGCCCTTTGCCCAAGACGGAACAAAACCTCATCGATGTCCCACTGTTCCGTTTCCCGCTGAACAGAGCGGACTGCCGCAGCTTCGCTATTAGATGGCGGGACTCTGCGATTGGAGAATCCCGTCAAGGCCGTGAACGGCCGTTCCTTGCCGTTGGGACCTCCACGGCGAAGCTTCATATAAGCCTCGTTGCGCACGATCCGTGATAACCACGGGGCGAAGCGCTTCTCGTCCACGAGCGAACCCAGCTTGAGAAAGGCCTTCACCAGCGCTTCCTGCACAATATCCTCGGCCAAATGCGTATCCCGGGTCAGCGTCTGTGCCACGCCGATCGCCTTCGCCCGATGCCGGCGCACCAACTCGCCGAAAGCATCCGGATCACCTTCCCTTGCCCTGGCCACGAGCTCCTGCTCGGAGTTTGGCTGCTTTTCAACTTGCAACAGGTCCCCTCCTTCGTCCATGTAAGTTAGATGCCAGGGGGGTGGGATTTCTAACCGAAAGATGGTGATATTTTTTAGAATTATGTGAGCGGAATGCAATAATCCAACTTGAAGCTCTCAATCTGGAGCAATCTATACAAAAAAGTCATTCCGGAGGTAACAATTGAATGTTCCCTGTATTTATCCTAGTGCTATTTTAGCGAGCTTTGCTAATACCTTAGCATTTTACATATTCTCGCAGTTCTTAAACTATCCTCCCTCTACTTCAACGAACTACGGCAGCCGATTGTGTGGTCGGCTGCCGTCTATGGAGGTTGAACTATCGTCGAACTATCGTCGAACTATCATCTCCTGTTAGCGGAATGTTTTTAACCCGTAAACCGAAATACCTTTAATACGAGATACGTGTCTTCCTCTCCTCTTGGATATACGGAGAATTTCAAGCAAGTACTTTCAATCGTTGAAAGCGAGGATGTCGAGCCCGCGAAGGTGTGCCTGATCGGCAATCATGTCGATCTCGGTGATCTTGCCATCCACAACCGTGAATTCGAGAATGAATATCGGTTGATCCAAATGACCCGCGATGATGCCTGCCGATCCGTTCACGAGCACCGACTTCATGCCCCGGGCACGAGCGGCGAATTGATTGGCCTGCTTGGCCACGGCCTCCGAACCGCGAACAACCGGCACATTTGCTACTGGCGCGAATGCCGTGTCGTTTCGGAGTACGACGTTAGGGTCCAATAACGAGAGCAGTTTTTCAAAGTCTCCATTGCGCGAAGCGGCGAGGAATGCATCGACAAGTTCCCTTTTTCGCTGAATCTCCGCAGTTTCCGAAGTCGATTCGGCACCCTGGACTCGGCGACGTGCACGGCTCGCAAGCTGTCTTGCTGCGGCCTCGTTACACCCAATAATGAGAGCGATCTCCGAGAAAGACACGGCGAATATATCGTGAAGCACAAACGCAATGCGTTCAGAGGGATTTAATTTCTCGAGGACAACGAGCATCGCAAGACCGACGGAATCAGCAATTACCGCTTCGTGCTCGGGATCGCTTCCGTACTGATGACCAGTAACCGGTTCAGATGCGCTAGCCATCACAAGTTCTTCACGCATCGACTTGCGTGATCGAAGCATATCAAGACACACCCTCGAGACAATGGTTGTCAGCCATCCTCCCATATTCTCGACTTCGCTCGTATTTGAGCGGATAAGACGGATCCATGACTCTTGTACAGCGTCATCTGCTTCGCTTAGTGATCCGAGCATCCGGTAAGCTACTGCCTGCAAATGATTCCGATGCGCCTCGAATTGTTCAACAAGCCAGTTGTGATCGTTCATGCGCCACAATCACTCCCTTCGTTTCTTATTTATTTACTTAGTTGTCGTTAGAAATCCTGTAAATGTGACAGAGATGTTAGAAAAAAATTTTTTTCGATCAATCGGTCACGTTTTCTCGCGCGTTTACGACATAGTTAGTGAACAAGGGAAATCGGTCATTAGGTGATGTGCCCATCGGTGTCCCGGAAATTATTAACAAGGAGGGATTTATAGGCACACGTAAATGAATGGCCCTGTCATGGCAGACACTTGAGTATGCAGGGCCTGTCTTTAGGTCCTGAAATCAAATTCAAAATTGGAGGAGTTAAAATGAAATCTGTATCCCCGCTGGTAATAGTAGACAATTGTAATGAAGCATTAAAATTCTATCAAGAAGTATTGGGCGGAGAAGTAAAGATCCTCAACAAAAATGAAGGCAAAGCCACGTTCGCTCATTTTCAGTTAGACAATTCTTTGGTTCAACTTGCGGACTCTGCGACCGCGGGTTATCCGGTTGCCCATGGCGGGAATCATCGAATCTACCTGCAGTTCGATAATGAAGAGGAGATCAGGAAGGTATACGAAGCATTTAAGACTGACGGAAAAGTTGATTCTGAACTGCATAAGACCTTTTTTGGCGCACTTCTTGCTGTATTGACTGATAAGTTCGGAGTAAATTGGAACCTCGTTTATTCTTTTGAAAAATAACAGTTCCCTGAGCGTCTTACATCAAGGATCCGAATATTATACTTGTGATGAACAAATAGAAAGGGAGTTCTATGTTTATAATCTCTCTCGTTCTTCAAAGTCTACTACTTTTATTCATGCTTTATCAAAGCGTGAGCAAGATTAAAGGGGAAAAGATTCAGGTAGAATTGTTCAATAGTATTAAACTGCCGCAATGGTTTCGTGTTGTTACAGGCTTCGTTCAATTAGCCGGAGCTGCGGGACTCATTGTCGGCTACTGGTATCCGGGGGTAATCGCATGGGCTGGCATCTGGATTGGCATTACGATGCTCGTGGCGTGCCTCACACATTTCAGGGTCAAACATCCGATTGGAAAAGCGGTTCCGCCCTTCGTGATTGTCTTGATAGCCACCGCTCTTATATTCCTGCACATAGAAGGTTTTGTGCATCCTCTTATATGAGAAATGTACAATATAGCATCCACAAAGGATGCTCCAGACTGTCGATGTCTCGACAGTCTTTCCTTTTCTAATTCAACGCAAGACCTTTTTTCGCGCACTTCTTGCTTGGTGGTTTCTACGGCATCCAGGGGAAAGCATTGAACAAAAAATAAACGGCATCGCTGCCGTTTATCGGAACCTTCGATCGAAGTACCGACGCCAATCCGCTCACTCATTGGCTCATCTCCCGATCGCTAATCCTCCCGTGTCATCGCCTTGCCGGTTCCGCCTCGGTACCCTGCAACATCTGCGGCCTCCCCAGCCAAACTCTTTTGAGAACAACTTCGTAGCTGTCCACAATACAAGGCTTCATTCTCCGTTCGACGAACCGCAGCATGGGGACGTTGCCGACGCTTACCTCGAAACGGCCCTTCTGAAACC
Organism: Paenibacillus sp. HJGM_3; assembly: GCF_045062745.1. Lineage (NCBI taxonomy): Bacteria > Bacillati > Bacillota > Bacilli > Caryophanales > Paenibacillaceae > Paenibacillus > Paenibacillus sp. HJGM_3. Next base: position 290,013 of record NZ_JBJGED010000005.1, on the reverse strand, counting down.
CGGCTTCGCAGCAGCGTCTGGCCGCCTCTGCGATCAGCCTGATGCCGCGGCCAAGCCCGTCGTGCGGCGACTTGGCGAACATGTGGTCGCCTATGACCGTCCCGTCGTCGTATTCTTCGATCGTCATCCAGCCGATCGTCTCGTTGCCGTCGCGCAGGCCTACGCTTAACCCGGGAACCAGATAACGCTCGCGGATAAAAGGCGACAAATGATGTGGATACCAATCGTTATCGCCTTCTCGGATCCTCGCCTTCTCTTCCTCGCTTAATGTGTCCCAACTGAAGACTTCCAGACGCTTGTTTGTTCTCCACGCGCCGACCCACGGCTCTGCTAGAAACCGCGGGATCGACATCGTAAAGATCAGCAGGCCGATTCGCGGCAAATCCCAGTGCGCGGTCATCCGTTGCCACACCGGCGCGCCGGCGGTGCCTGCACGGTATTTGAAATCGAGCGTGTCGCAGCCCGCTTCAGCCAGTCCCCGCTCGATCGCCCTTAGCAGTGCGGCCCCGATACCGCGTCTGCGATAAGCGGAAGTGACGTGTAACGTGCGCAGCTCGCCTCGCTTCCGCTGCGGCCACCAGTTTGCCCACGCGAGGCCGATCGGCTTGCCGAGAAGCTCCGCGCCGACCGCCGCCACCTTGCACTGCTCCGACTCGGTTAGCAGTTCGTCACGGAGTGAAGGAAAAGTCAGCATCGCATAAGCTTGCCGTTCTTCGCGGCTGTTCAGCAAAGTTATCGTTTCCATCGGCCGTTCGCTTTCCTAACCGAAGCAGAGGCCAACGGGAATCGTCAGTGGTTTTTGTTTGTCGTCCTCCGGATCGCTGTTTTTATTTTTATTTTTCTTCTTCCCGCCCGCGACAGCTTCCAACTGCTCGTCAGACAGCTCACTGTCTCCGACAAAATCCGGCAACACGAATGTCGCGTCAGCCCCTCCGTTTTCCACAAACCGAACTGTAAATCCCGCCGGAAGGTCGACGCCCGACGCCGCCTTGACCGCTTCAGCCGGATTGCTCATTGCCAGCTCGCGAAACGATTTGTCTGTCGCCGCCTTTGCAAATACCGTCTTCAACGCTTCTTGCACCTTTTCCTGATTCCATTCACTCATTGTAGTTCCTCCTAAAGGATTGTTTTTAAAATTATTCTAGCACCAGCACGTTCGGCAACAGCTCCGGTGAGCGGAACCGCAGCAACTCGTAACCGATTCCGGCTATTCCCTGAAAAAAAGAAGGCTCCTCGTACAGCGTCAGTGAACAATCGTCTTCACTGCTCGGTCTCCCGTACTTGTCTGCGAAGCGGAGCGCTCGCCGCCGGGCTTCGCCGGCCAAGTCGCCGCGACCGAGCTTAAGCGATGCGCTAAGCAGCAGCTCCGCTCTGCCCATCTGGCCGCAGCACACGCAATCCTTGTCGTAATCGCGCCGCTGCGGGTAGACGATGTCCAGCGCCAAGTCGATTTCGCGGCGGATGTCGGGGTTGTCTAGCGCCGCAAGTCCGGCGAGGCGAGCCAGTCCGATGCCGGCCGCACCATTGCACCATGCGTCGACGAGTCCGGCCCCGTCTTCCGCCCCTTCCCGCAGATCCGGCCATACGCCTCGTACATGGTCGAAGAGGTCCCGCTCGTAACGGATCGCCTCGACCGCCGCTTCCACCAGGCGCGGGTCTGGCGCCGCCTGATGCAGCTTAAGCAACGCGTAAGCGATGCCGGCCGCTCCATGCGAAAAACCGGCCAGCGCTTTCCCGTCCACTTGCCAAACCTCGTGTCCCGCCGGCAGCTTCGTGCGGCTCGTCAGCAAATGTTCGCCGCATCGCTTCGCTAGGCGCAAATGTTCCGCTTCGCCGGTCGCCTGATGCAGCGCAAGCAGGCTGAGCAGCGCCCCGGCTGCGCCATCCATCAGATCCAACCTAATATCGGCCGCGATCTTCACGTCCGTCACGAGCTCCGCAGCGGCGGTCGCCTCCCGCAGCAATGACGGCTCGCCGATCATCTGCGAGATGCGGACCAACGTGTACACGATCGAGCCGAGTCCGGAGAAACCCCCGATTGTCATCCGCGCCAACGGATCATCATCGGCATCGCGCTCCGCTAGGCGTCGTCGGAGCAGGCGCAGCGCCGCGAGCGTTTCTTCCCGAGCGCGGCGGTCGCCTGACGATCGGTACAGTGCCGCATGCAACAGCGCAATGCCGCAAGTGCCGCCGTACAGGTGGTACGGCATCGGCCGCTGCCGGGGAATGAAGCTGCCGAGACCGGGCACAATCCATGTCCGGGTGCCATCCTCGGCCGTAATCGCTCGGCGGCTGAGCCGGTCCGCGATGGCGGCAGCCGCATGCAGCAGCCTGGTGCTCTCCGTCTTCGTCGCCGCAAACACCGCAGCTTGCGTCCGGCTTCCGAACGCGTCACCTATGGCGCCGCCAGGCTCGACCAATTCGCAGTCAGCCGCAAGTTCCGCTGTCGATGCTGGGTGTTGTCTGCGACCGGCGCCGGCGAACTTCGTGTATAGGGCGCCGCGAATAAGCGAAATCTGCAGGGGACGGTCCTCTGTGCCCATCGTCCGGACTCGCTGGTGCAGCCGCTCGCGGCCGCTTCGCCGGAACAAATTAGGACCGTACGCTCCGCTTTCGTCTGACAGCCGCACATCTCCTGCGTTCAGCCGAAAATAGGGCACATCCATGACTCGCAGCGCCTCCAGCTCACGCTCTACGATCGGCCAGCGATCGTATTCCTCCTCGTCGGACGCCATATATCGGCACATCGCTTCCAGCCGGATGTCGCGGTCAGCCCCGTCCTTCAGGACATCCGGATGCCAACTTTTTTCCAGCAGCTGCCCGTATACGGAAGTCGAACGGAATAGAAACCGAGTCGCCTGACCGCCGAATGCGGCTAGCGGCCCTTCAGCCGCCAACAGCGCTTCGCGCTGCGCCAGCAAAAAATCGTACATCTCGCGGAATCCCCCGAGCAACGCCGGTACATCCCGGCTTTCATCGAACGTGCAACCGGCGGTGTGGGGATCGTTGTCTGCTCGCGATTCCGGGTCGATTACATCTCCGATTTTCATCGCATCGGTATTGACAAACTTGAAACGGCGCACCGAACGCTGCTCTGCGTCCATCCCGAGCGAAGAAAACAGGCCGCTGATGTCCACACCGGTATCCGACTTCAGTTTGACCCACTCCGGCAACAGTGACGAGCGCAGCACCGAGCGGGCAATCGCTTCGCGAGTCTGTCGCTCGGCATCGCTCGGAACCTCCTCAGGCGGCCAATTCGAGTCAGGATCGGGCTGCACGTAAGCTTCCACGTCGACCGGTATCGGCGCAACGCCGCTCGCGATCACATTCTCGCGGTGTAGATCGGAGCCGCCGAGCAGCCAGCTGATCGCCACTAGCGCCCCGGCGCTGCGATAATACCGCGCGGCATCGGCTTCGATCGCACAAGGCCGGCTAGCGACGAACGATTGCCAACCGTATTCGCCGCGGTCGACCGTAAACGCCGCCGCCAGCTCGCCCGGCGCGCCATGTTCCCGCAGCCACGCCAATAGGGCGGCATAGGCGGTATCGATCCGCAGCGGCTTCGGCTTATAGACGATTTTGCCTCCGCCTTCCAGTGTGGCGATCATCACGGTTCGGCCGCCGTTATGGCGATCGGACTCGCCCAATGCAAGCCGTTCGATCACGCGGGAAGAGGTAATGCCGCTTCTCAACCGCCCGTCGCGCCAAACTTCATCCTCCTCATATCGCCGAAGAAACTCCTGAAAAGAATCCGCCCACCTGAGGACGGCAGTTGACATCAACCGTGCGAGCACACTATATTCTTGCATCAGCCTGAACCAGTCGCCTTCGAGCAGCCGGCAAACGAACCGGTCATACTGCTCGGTGCTGCCCGGTAACGGAAAACTGCCAATGCGAAACAGCTTGAATTCCAGATCCAGTGTCTTGCATGCGATTTCCACCAGCTCACGCAGCAAACTTCGCACCGCGTCGCGCCACGCCTGTGCGGAGAGGACATGCGACAACTCCCCGACCTGCTCGGCCGCATAGTTTGCACCGGCTTCGGCAAACGGCAACAGCGCGTGCTCGAACGCAAGCGGCTTGCCCGGCTCGAGCAGCGGATGCTGCCGCAGGGTCTCCGACAATGCCACAGTTGGCACGGCACCTCGGTGCTGCAGCTGCTCTGCAAACAGACGCAGCATATCCGCCCATTCCGGCAAGGCGGCGGCGTCCCGGAGTCGTACAGGATGTACCGCCCTCACGGCATCGTCTGCCGTCCAGCCCGACAGCGCCAGCCGGCCTGCGAACTTCGCAGCGTCACCTTTGCCAACCGCTTCGCTCCACCGCCGCAACCGGACCACCGCAGCCGAGACTTCCGCACGGTCCGCGTTGTCCGTTATCTCCAACTTCGGCACAAACCGGTCGGTCAGCCGCTCCGCGAGCCCACTCGAGCGCGCTACAATTGCTCGCAGCCACTCGTTCCCGTATTTATACATTTGTCGCCACCTACCGCATCTGACCGGCTATGGATACGACAAGGTTTTCGACGCCAGCTCTGCTGTCCTCGTCCCTAGTCGACACAAACGCCATGAAACTGTCTTACCGAACTGCTCCGACTGTAGCCGGGGCTGGGGGCGCCTTTGTCGGAGTCGTCGTCATCGTCGTTCTTTTTCTTTCTCTTTCCGCCCGCTACCGCTTCGAGCTGCTCGTCCGATAGTTCGCTGTCTCCAACAAAGTCCGGCAGCACAAGCGTCGCGTCCACCCCGTCGTTTTCCACAAAACGCACCGTCATACCCGGGGGGATCTCGACGCCCGCCGCTTGCCTGACCGCCTCATTCGGGTTTTCCAGCACCAGCGCGCGAAACGCTTTGTCCGTCGCCGCCTTCGCAAACACCGTCTTCAGCGCTTCATTCATTTTTTCATGCGTCCATCCGCTCATCATTTTCCCTCCAATCCTTTCCATTTTTCCAAGCTCGATTTCATTATAGCTTGGCGTTATGTGACCGCACATCCCTCTTTTCGAAAATCATCTTCCTCCCTCACCTCCCTCTTTTTGAACAAAACACTACCTCTTTTACTTTACTCTCGGCTATACTGTTGGTAATACAAAACAGAAAATGGCAACATACCGATTCGTCAGGAGGTTATCCGGTGACTGACTCCATCCTTCCACCGCCGGCAGCCGCTCATCTTGCCCGGCTGCTTGATGTGCTGAAACGCGAAGCAGGGCGGCCGCTCATTGCGGTCACGGCACCGACCGGCTACGGCAAAACGATGCTGCTGCGGGCATGGGCGAAAACGCTCTCCGAGGGAAGCACCGTCCTGTGGCTGTCGCTTGGTCCGGAAAACAACAAGGACGGCCGTTTCCTCGCTCAAATCGCCGAGACGATCGCAGCCTCGACTCGCGATGTACATATTTTCATAGACCGTTACGAGGCCATTCACGAAGACAGCTCCCTCCGTGCGCTCGAGCAGTTGATCGAAAATGCCAGCGAGTGCGTGCATTTCTATATCGCAAGCCGGGTCAAGCTGCCCTTCTATCACCGACTGCGCAGCCGTCAGCCCGGTCCATTCACGATGACTTGCGATCACCTGAGAATGAATCCCGGCGAAATGATGCAAGCCGTTCGCCGCGAAACCGGACGCGAACTGGCCGCCGGACCGGCCAAACGGCTGTATGCGCTGACCGACGGCTGGCCGCTCGCTGTCATGCATTATGCCGGATTGCTCAAGGAGAACCGGGCCGAACCGCTGCACGAACGGGCAGCGCTTGAAGCCTTGCCCGTGGAGATGTACGGGATCCTGCTGGACAACGTGTTCCTGGAACAACCTCCGGAGACTTTGTCGGTCATGCTGTTCACGTCGGTGCCCGACTATTTCGATACCGCTCTGGCACGGCTGGTCACCGGAGACCCGGACTGTCACGAGAAGCTCGAACGGCTGCTGGCGACCAATTTGCTGTTCACCCGTAGCGAGGGTGGGCGTTTTCGTTACGTTCCGCTGTTTGCCGCCTGGCTGCGGGTCCGGCTGAACGAAATGGACGAACGCGCACCTGCGAGGATCCATGCGCTCGTCAGCCGTTGGGCCGAGGAGCGCGGCATGCTGGCTGAAGCTGTGTGGCATGCGCTGCGAACGCCGGACATGGAGCGCGCAGCCGGGTTGCTTCTAGGCGATATTCAGATCACGTTGGCGCAGCCGTACAGCCGCTTGCTGGAGTTGCTCGATCAATTCCCTTCCCAGGAAGTGGTGCGACGTCCGTCGCTTGCCCTGCTGCACGCCTTCCTGCTTATCAACGATCACCGCATCTCGGCGGCGGAGAAGGTGATTGACCTGGCTGATGGGCTCATGACCGCCGAGTTCTACTCGTTCAGTCCGACAGGCGAAAATTTGCGCGGTTATTTCGCCACAATCCGCTCGCGCATCGCGTTGCTGCGCCTTGACTCGGAGCGCGGGATCGCGCTGATGCACGAAGCCGCCGCTCTCCTGCAGGGGCCGGGGCGGCTGTACACACATTTCAACGCCATTGAACCTGCCGGTTGCTCGTTGCTTAGAAGCAATGCCGGATTCTGGGGCGCGATCGACCAGGCATTGGCGATTTACGGCTACGCCGAACCGCTCTGGGTTGGCAGCAACCAGGGATACGGCATCATCCAAACGATCCTCGGTGAATGTTATTACTTGCGCGGACAACTCGAAGAAGCCGAACGCTCTTTGCAGCGCGGCCTCTTTATCGGACTCGACTTGCTCGATACGGGTATCGTCATTCCCGCCGCTCTGACGCTCGTTCAGCTCCGCCTGGCTACGGGAGCTACGCAGGTCGCACGCGCCATGCTGGAGGAAATCCGGCTGCAGATCGCCGCTCGGGCCAGCGAAGATACGGATGCTGTGCTGGATGCCTGCCAGGCGCTGCTGCATATCAAAACAGGCCAAACCGACGCAGTTCGGGAGTGGCTAAACAAGCAGCGGCAAGACACAGGCGTGTTGCCCGATATCGCCTGGCGGTACGAATATATCGCCGTGCTGCGCGCATGCTTTTGTCTGGGTATGGTTCGCGAAGGACTGGCGTTCGGGGAACGGCTGGCGTATTATGCCGAGGCGCTGAATCTGCATTATTACGTGGCGGAAATCAACTTGCTGCTGGCGCTGCTGCATGCGGAAGACGGGGACGACAGCACGGCTGTACACAAGCTGGAAAAATCGCTGGAAACGGGCAGCAAGCAAGGATACGTGCAGCTGTATCTGGAGGAGTGGGACAAGACTGCGCGGCTGGTTGTCGCATTGACGAAAAAACTGCGACTGCTCAGTACGCCTCACTCCGGGCAGAGCGTCGCTTTTTGTCGCAGGCTGCAACAGCTTCATGATGAACGCTGGCTGTCCACCGACAAAGACCGTTTCGTCCGCGCCAGACTGACGAACAAGGAATACGCGATCTTACAGTTGCTTATTGAAGGCCGATCAAACATCGATATTGCGGACAAACTCGCGATCCGGCTGGAAACGGTCAAAACCCATTGTAAAAACATCTACGGCAAGCTTGGACTGAAAGGCCGCAAAGCGGTCATGAGACACTTCGAAAGCAGCCTATAGTACTCGTCGCAGCAAGTAGATGTTTGTGTCATCAGAAAGTGTAGTAGGGTGTTTGCACATTACTTGCGACGCGTGGAGATCGGCGGCAAGGGAAGGCATGGCCCGTATGGTGAACACCATCACTCGTTCCGGCCGCGTAAACATCTGACACTTGCTCCTGCGTTATTTCCGTACCGTTCAGTAACCCTTCCCTACTCTCTGATTGTTCGATGGACTTATTTGACTCAGCATCTTTATGCAAACTTTATCCCCCCTCTCTAAGTTGTTTTCTCCCGTTATTCTAACGTTCGGTTGGTTTCATCGACGGCAAAAATCCCATTCGGCTCCGTATTCTCCCCGGGTGCTACGATACCGTCTCCCCCGCATACACTGCATGTGTACTGCCAATTCTCATCGTCCGCCAATAGGCCTTTGCCTTCGCAAGCTTTACAAATGTGATTACGGTTGATCATGCATGCCTCCTAATTATGTCAATATTGCCATCCGTTTTGCTTTATCTCTGACTACATTAATCAATCCACCCTGCAGCATGATGTCAATTTGCCGATCCGACAGATTGTGATGACACTTGATCACAGAGCTTGAACCTGGAATAGATGCTGCGATCCCCCTTCCCTGCTGCAGTTGCTGTCTTATATTTTTAAAATGAAGGATTGTGCCTGGCTTTAGAAGATCAAAGTCAGATTCTTGGTTAAAGGTAAGCGGGAGCACACCAAAGTTCACGAGGTTTTGCCAGTGGATCCGTGCAAAATCCTTGGCCAACACAACTCGTAATCCAAGATATCGAGGGGCAAGTGCGGCGTGCTCTCGACTCGAGCCCTGGCCATAGTTAAATCCGGCCACGAGAGCATGACCTCCACCCGCTCGGATATCCATCGCCCTTTTGTAGTAAGTAGGGTCGATAATCTCGAACGTAAATTTGCTGATTTCAGGCAAGTTGCTTCGATAAGGCAATACCCTTGCGCCGCCGGCCAGGATTTCATCGGTGGAGATATTATCCCTCATTTGGAGCAGGACCGGTAGCTGCAACTCGTCAGGAAGAGCTTCCATTTCCGGAATAGAAGCGATATTCGGCCCTTTTACCAATTCGACATTTCTTGCTTCCTCTACAGGTAAGGGAGCGTCCAACAAGTCCAGATCAAGCGTAGGCTCTTCCGGCTCCCGAATCTTGGGATGACTCATTGCCAGAGTCCTCGGGTCCGTAATCTTACCGGTCAAGGCTGAAGCAGCTGCAGTCTCAGGACTGCATAGGAAAACGCTGTCCTCTTTAGTTCCCGACCGACCTGGGAAATTGCGCGGGGTAGTTCGCAAACTATTGCGCCCCGTTGCGGGAGCTTGACCCATGCCGATGCATCCGTTACAGCCCGCCTGATGTAAACGTGCCCCTGCACGGAGTAAACTCGTAATATGCCCTTCATTCACAAGGTCGGTTAAGACTTGCCGGGAAGAAGGGTTAATGTCCAATGAGACGCCTTCCATGACCTTTTTCCCTTTAACGATTTGGGCAGCAACTGCAAAATCCCGGAATCCTGGGTTTGCTGAAGAGCCTATATAGGCTTGATAGATAGGAAGACCGGCCACTTCTCGTACAGGCACTACATTACCTGGACTGGAAGGTTTGGCGAGGAGAGGCTCCAGGGAAGAAAGATCCATTTCTTCGTGAAGATCGTAGTTCGCCCCTTCATCGGCAGTGAGCGGGATCCAATCCTCCTCTCTTCGCTGGCTTCTTAAAAACCGCTTGATTTCGTCATCCGAAGGAAACACACTCCCTGTTGCGCCGAGCTCTGCTCCCATATTGGCGATAACATGCCGATCCATCGCACTCAAGCTATTTAACCCGGGACCGTAGTACTCGATCACTTTCCCGATTCCGCCTTTGACATCATACCGGCGCAGCAATTCCAGAATCACATCTTTCGCGCTGACCCAATCGGGCAGCTGACCCGTTAAACGGACTCCCCAAATTTGAGGCATTTTGATATAGTACGGTTCTCCCGCGATCGCCATCGCCACGTCTATGCCTCCCGCGCCAATCGCCAGCATCCCCATGCAGCCGTTCGCACATGTATGGCTGTCGGAACCAATTAAAGTTTTCCCCGGCTTGGCCAATCGCTGCATATGTACGGGGTGACTGACCCCGTTCCCGGGGCGACTGAAGTATAGCCCGAACCGTCTTGTCGCGCTTTGTAAAAATAAATGGTCATCGGCGTTTTTACTGTCTTCCTGAATGATGTTATGATCCACATACTGAGCGGACACTTCCGTTCGGATGCGATCGAGCTTCATGGCTTCCAGCTCCAGCATGACCATGGTTCCTGTGGCGTCTTGCGTCAGCGTTTGATCGATCTTCAGACCGATCTCCTCGCCTGGATTCATCTTTCCGGACAGGAGATGCCCTTGTATCAGTTTTTGGGTTACATTTAAACTCATGTGGGGGCCCGCCTCATGATTTGGCTTCTCTCCCTCGTGCTTCTTGGAAAACAAAGCGATGCAGGACCGCCTCGACTACTCCGAGTACGATGGCGATGGTCAGGATTTCCGTTAACGACAGGCCCCATCTGAACATCCGCTCGAGAACGTACAAGAAGACAAACGCGACCAATCCGTCCGCGATAGAAGCGATCGTGTTGTTGGTAGCCCTAAGGATCCATTGATCCCCAACGAAATAAGCGATCACCGTCAAGCATGTGGCGGCGAAAAAAGCGGTCCAGAAGGAGATGTTCGTAAACATCATGAGCAGCAGAATGGCGGCGGCCCCGTTCACTACCCATTTAATTAAAAATTTGGACATGGCGTTCGTTTCCATTATTGTGTGCCTCCCTTAGAATATTGGCGGGTTCGAAGCCTGTTACCCTTTTAACGATAACAGCCATTCCTCATAGCAATCGCTGCATAGAACCTCGAAACGATCTTCGGCGCCGTCTTTGCCATATACGGTTATACTGTGTGCCTGCTCAGACTCTTTTTCGCAATAATAACAATTATGCGACATAACACCCTACCTCTATCTGCACTTGGTATCCTTCTCCCCGGTTTATTGACCTTCTTGGTCTTGTTTTTCGATATGGCCTTTAATCGCGGCTATGGCGTCTTCTTCGGAGCTTTGGATCGGGTCCGTATGGTCTTCCACGATATTGCGGTTATCGTATTGTTCGTTCTTCCTGTTTACGGGCGCGAAAAAATCGTTATGCTTTTCCGTCATACTGGGTCTCCTTTCATTGTCAGAATTCCAAGTTAGTATTTGTATTGGGTCTTCTGTTATTCAAATCCAATTTTCCCCATGGGGCATGAAAAACAAAAAGCAGGGCAAATCTGGATCGCACCAGTGCTGCTCTGCTTTTCATCGCCCGCACGGAGACGTAATTTAGCGTCGCCACTTATTCACGGACTGGTTACCTATGCTAGTCAAAGGCAATATCCTGTTTGTTAGTGTTCATCCGGCTTTTTCTCGATCATAAGCCCTTCCACATGCTTTCGGCTCATCAGCTTCCTTTTCTTCCGGTTTTCTTTGGTCTCCAGAATGATGTCGAAATCATAATCATCCGGATACAGCTCCTCCCTGGCGATATGCAGGGAAAGCCGTTTGTGATTGATCCAGCACCTCTGCTTTTGAATCAGAACGCCGACCTGTCCGCGAGCGTCCCGCTCTTGGAATACGATCCCGGTGCGTTTCAGAGAAGACACATACACGCTGTCTCCGATCTCGAACCGCTTGACTGATGCTGCCGCCTGCATCGTTTTTTCCTTCCTGGTTGGAAGTGAAGGGGTGTCTCCAGGCTCAGATGTAAGGGCGGGCTTCACCTCCAGAGGATGGTCCATCACGCCGCGGCTTCTAGTGAGCTCCTCGGATCGGCGGATGATGTCCGGGGACATGCCGAGATTCCGAGCGATGGCAAACGCGTAGCTATGGCCGGCATCTCCGATATGCAGCCGGTACAGCGGCTTAAGCGTGTCGGGGTCGAATTCCATTCGGGCGTTCTCAAAGCCGGGAGTTGTCGCTGCGAAATGCTTGATTTCGTTAAAATGCGTGGTGGCGACCACGGTCGCGCCCCGGCGATGGAGCTCTTCCAGAATGGCGATGGACAACCCCACGCCTTCCCCGGGATCCGTGCCGGAAGCCATTTCGTCGATGAGCACCAGCGTGGAGGGATCGGCCACCTTCAAGATGTCGATCAAGTTTTGGATATGGGCGGAGAAGGTGCTGAGCGATTGCTCTATGCTTTGCCCGTCCCCGATGTCCGCCGCCACTTTGGTAAAAACGGAAAAACGGCTGCCGGATTGGACGGGCGCGAGCAAGCCCGATTGCACCATCAGCGTAAGCAAACCTACCGTTTTTAGCGCCACCGTTTTGCCGCCGGTATTCGGTCCCGTGATAACTAACGTCTTGTAGGGGGTGCCGATGGCGATGTTTAATGGAACAGTTCCCGAACCCAGCAGCGGATGCGTCGCGCCATGTATGTCCAACACCCCTTGATCGTTCAGCTCGACGTTTCGCCCCCCGATGCTGCGGGCATATTTGGCTCTGGCGAACAGAAAGTCGTATTCCCCTACCGTTTCGATATTGATTCGAAGCTCTCGCTCTGCTTCCTCGACCAAGCCGGTTAACCAGCTCAACACTTTCGCTTCCTCCCGGAGTTCCTCCGCCCGGCAATCTTGGAGCTCGTATTGCAGATGAGCGATTTCGGCCGGTTCGATGTACACCGTTTGGCCGCTGGAGGATTCGTCCAACACCGCGCCTTGGATCAGTTTGCGGAATTCCTTTTTCACAGGCAGCACGTACCGCTCTCCCCGCATACCGACCAAATGCTCTTGTAAAAGGCTGTGGTGCTTGAGGAGCAGGCCGTTAATTTTTTGTTTCAGCCGTTCTTCCGCAATCGCCAGCTTCTTTCGGATTTTGCCGAGCTCCTTGCTGGCCTGGTCTGTGATCCGGCCGTTGTGCAAACACCGCTCCAGCTCGGCCTTCAACGCCGGCAGCTCATCGATCGAGGCGGCAAACCGGCTGATATGGGGGGCGACCGCCGTTTTGGCGGCCATATACTTTTTGAGCTGCATGCAACTGTGAAGAAACTGGTGCAGATGGGTCAACTCCTGCTCGCCGTATACATACCCCGTCCCTAATAACGACCCTACCGTTTCGATTCCATTTAGGGAAGGGAGGGGCACGCTGCCGCCGGTTTGGAGGATGGCACATGCCTCCTCGGTTTCATCCAGCGCCGTTCGGACTGCCTTCAGCTGGAGCCAGGGCTGCATGTTTTCGACGTGCTGTTTACCCAGATATGTGACGGCATAAGTCTCCACGTTTTGTTTGATTTTGTTGTAGTCCATTGCGTGCCATGTTCGTTCGTTCATGAGGGATCTCTCCTTTTGTAAAATAGAAAAAGGCAAAGAGTGACGGAAGTCGTCATTCTTTGCCTGGTTGCAGCAGCCCGATCCGGGCGTCCCGATAAGAAAAAAAACGTGCTGTAGGATCAGCACGGAATCGGCGCTCAGATGGTCTGCATCATGGGCATTGTTTGATATCCGCTGTTCTTAACTAAATTTCCGAAGCCGGCGTGGAGGCATAAGAAAGAAACGTCGAGAATGACGTTGTTTTTTCGCTCCAGCTTGACTTCGATATGAAATTCGTTAGTTAAGAACAGACACCAACATACAAACATCTCTCCTCAATAAGGATATCCTCAATGTAGCTCACCGCGACAACAATTGCAAGGGAGAGAATCGCTATAACTGGTTCCAGCTTTATTAGTTTCTCATTTTAAAATCTTTTTCAGTGGTACTACTGTGGATTCATCCCTGCTTGCTGGAATGTAGAGATATTCTCCTTGCACGAACTGTTGCAACTTTTCAACCAGTTCTTTTGGGAGAATATCGGTCGCGTTCGTATATTTCATGTAGGTTCACTCCCTTGTCCGTATAGTTGACCGCAGGCGGCATCGATGTCTGTCCCGAATTGCGTTCGCACAGTGACATGGATTCCTTTTGTCTTTAATATTCGAACAAACATGGTCACCTGATCCCGGTTCGATTGTTGGTAGCTTTCCGGCGTAACTTCGGTCGAGTTATAGGGAATCAGGTTAACGTGGAAGAGATGTTCTCCGGGTCCCCTTCCCCGCAACAAGTCGGCGACCGCTTCCGCATGTGCGATCGAATCGTTGACTCCTCGAAGAAGAATATACGCGATATAGACCTTTCTCCCTGTATGCCGGATATGGAGATCCAATGTATTCAACACGTCACGGACTGGGAACCGATCGTTGATCGGCATCAGCTCACTTCGCTGATCGTCGAAAGGCGAATGCATCGAGAAGGTTAGATTAACTTGCGGAAACTCCCGAGTTAACTTTTCAATCCCCGGCAACAAACCGATGGTGGATATCGTAATTCGTCGATGTCCTAACCCAAAGAGACTGGGGTCGGTCAAGATCGTAAGCGCATCAAAAAGATACGGGTTGGCTAACGCCTCCCCCATTCCCATGAAAGCAACGCTGTCCAAACTGTGGCCGTGTAAGAGAAAGTAGAGCAATTGGTCGGTAATTTCGTCGGCGGTCAAGTTTCGCTTCAGGCCGATGGTGCCGGTAGCGCAAAATTTGCACCCGAACCCGCAGCCACATTGTGTGGAAATACAGTACGATTTCCATCCCCGCTCATACGAAAGGCGCACGGCCTCTACTTGTTCGTTGCCCGTAATCGCAAACAGCACCTTACTGACCTGTCTGGACTTGAGTTCCTTTACCGGAACGATGCTGCAGACGTACGGACCGAGTGTTCGAATCAACTCGTCCCGCAAAAAAGAGGGCAACATAGTCATCCGCTCGTATTCGCTAACGTTTTGCTTGAATATCGCGTCCGTAATTTGCTTATACCGGTACGCAGGCTGATTGAATTCGGACACTATTCGCCGAATCATTTCATATTTTGAGATTGGTTTCATGTCTTCTCCTTACTGCCGGAGAAAACGAAATAAGCAACCGCCAACCGGCGCCTAATACGTCATTAGCCAACTATGCAAATGCACGATGCGTCGCAGACAGGTCGCTACGTGCATCTGTCGATAGATAGGTAAACCTCCGGCAATCGATCCGTTTTTTGGTGAACCGCTTCGTTTGACGGGAACCGGTTCACCCAATCATCTACAACCTCAAACAACATCTTACTCATCCTCCTCGAACTAACTGGTTATTCAATTTCTATATTCTTTGGTGCGACCTGCCGAACTTTAACTTCCTTTATCAATAAAAAAAGAGCTACAAGTAAGTTACCTTACTTGTAGCTCAAAAAAATACGGCAAATTCAAACCCGTGCAGAGTATGAAAAGGATATATCTTTTGAGTGAAAAGAATAAGGTAACTTTCTTGCCTATAAAGAATAAAACATATCCGCTTTATTCTTTTATTCAAAGGCAAGACCTATTACATTATCCTCTTCATCTCCTAACGTTAAGTGTCACCCGTATTTTATCATAACCATTTCGGCAAGTCTATCCGTCAAGACTCCCCAGATAGTCGGCGAACCGCTCCATGGATGCGATCGCGCCGGTTTCCATTCCCGCGGCTATCGAACCTTCCAACGCTTCGGCTGTTGCAAATTCGGTTCGGCTAACCAGTTTTGTTTTGCCGCCTTCGACCATTTCAAATCTGTCGTACGTTACCGATTCGTGTACATTATACGGAACAACGTCAAAAATTTGCGTATAAACCAGCCGCTCGGGTTTAACGATCTCCCGGTACTTCCCAATGAATGGGTATTCGGTGCCGTCTTCCCCGCGCTGAACGTAGCGATAGTCGCCTCCCACTCGAAGATCAATCTCGCAGACGGCAAGCGGGCCGCTGGCCCCCCACCAACGCGACACATGCTCCGGGTTCGTCCATGCATCCCATACCAGTTCCCGCGGCGCCTGAAAGACTCGTTCAACAACGAGTGACAGATCTTCTACCCGTGAAGTTGCTTTTGCTCCGAATTGACTCATGATTTTTTCCTCCTGATTAACGGATTCTTGTTTTGATATTACCTTGCGGAATGAGCGAATACATTTGGACGAATGGTGAGTTGCAGCATACGAGTAAACCACTTCATGGATCAACACTCCTTCATAATTAATGGTAAATGAATTGTTGAATTGAATATACCACGCAAGGAATATTCCGGTCAAGGAATATTTTGAAAATTAGAGCAGTCCACCGGTAATGAAGTTTAGTAGGATGTAAAGAGGCACCAACAAAAAACATCGCCTCAAAATGACGATGTTTTCACTAACCAATTATATAGACGTCTGTCAATTATCAATAATCTCGTCCAGCGATGTTTTCGGATTACGGTTCACCGCCTGCTCGATTTCGTGGTCGGTATCATTACCGCCTTGAATGGCGTCCGCCGCCTCTGCTTGCTGATTTAACTGCTCCTCAATTTGTCCGATCCCGTGCGCACCTTGATGCTTGCGACTTGTCGTCATGTCTCTCACCTCCTGTGGGATTCCCCATCTTTTACTATGCCTAATTTAACCGGAATTATGAGACGTCGTTTGGCATAGATCACACAGTCGAGGCGAGATTTACCGTGACCCGGGGCTCATTACAGGGTGTTTTGCAGGCTTGTAGATTTATTCTTCTTCAAACAACCGTTCGCCTTTATGCAGCCTCCAGGCAATTTTAGCGGTATGCGGGAGCTCACGCGCGGTTGGCGCGTGTGCCGCTAAATATCGGGTGCAGGCGAGCAGCATCGTTTCCTTGGCCTTCTCCGCAAAAGCGCCTGTCGACGCTTGCCAGCGGTCGTATTCGGCCACAGCGGCTTCATACATCTGGAAAGAATGGAATTCCGCATCCTCTCGCAATAGTGCATGGCCAAGCGTGTTAAGCAGCGCTCCGGGCTCACCACCGCCCAAAAGGTAGTCCGTCACCCATTGCGCGGCCGGTCCGACCTGCTGGCGGAGATCAAGCAAATCGAGCAACTCCTGATGGTCGGTCGGCGCGGCGGTCCCGGACGGCTTCGGACGCGCGGCTGAAGGCACGTTTAAGAAGCGGTCAAGATACACGCTGACAGCTCCATGAAAAATCGCACGCTGCAGCAGCGTCTCATCCGATTGCAGCAGCCTTTCATGCACGGCGTGAGCATACGTGAACGTGTGGAGCACTGCAATCCAATCGCCGAAATCGTTTTGTGTATGGAAACGAACGATCCGTTCCGCGGCGGCCAAAGCGACGAGCTGCGCGAGTTGCGCCGGAGCCGTTCCCGAGATGAGCAGGTCGCGGAGCAAAGCGATCGTCCGCACCGGCGTATCGCTCAGAAGCTGCTGCAGCACTTTTTCTTCCTCATCAGCCGACAGAGCGGTCTGCTGCCGCGCATCAGTAGACCTGCCCGCGAGCTTTGCCTGCGCCGCATTGTTCTCCAGCTCGTCGACCGCTTGCTTGATCGGCTCTACGAGGTTCAGCGGTGCCTGCCACTGGTGCAACTCCTCGCTCCGTGTCGGACGAGCCATCATCGGCACGAGCGCAGTTAAAATCCGCTCCTTTTGCGACACATCCGCCCACTCCAGCGCCTCATAAGCTTTGTTGTGGAAATCGAACACATGACCGCCGTCCAAGTAAAAGTGATCGGTTGCGGCGACTAGCATCATTTCCGACAGCCTCTTCGTGTCGATGCCCTTCAAAATGGCAGTGATCAGCACTTTCTCAGCGCCCTGCGTATCCCGCACCTCGATGCAGTTGCGATACCACTCGGTCAACCGTTCAAAAGGCACGTTCGCCGATGGCAGCGGGGACAGCAAGTGGCGGGTTCCTCTGCCCGAGCTGCCTCGAGCGACATGGACAAGGCCTTGGTACAAAGCGAGAATTTTGCCGTTCTTGTCCAGCTTGTCGACGATTTTCGCCATTGCAGTAAGAATCGTAAGTCCCGCGTTCCAGCCCGCACCATATGTTGTGCCGAATTCGATGCCAATACGGGCGATCTCCTGCTCCGTAACTCCTGCTTCGATCAGTCCAACGACTGCTTTCGCAATGACGATGCCGATATTTTGCTCGAGTCCTTCTTTCAGTCTCAGCTTATATTTTTCCGCCCCTTCGGCTCTTCTGGACACCGGATTTACCCACACTTCACCGCCGTCCACCCGCACTTCATACGACGGAACATCGTCCGCCCACGGATCAAGCGTACCTCCGCTGCAGACGTCAAAGCGGGCATGATGCCAATGGCACGTCAAAATCCCGCCGCACAAGCTACCCATATGGAGCGGAAAGCCGAGATGCGGGCAGCGGTTGTCCACCGCATATACTTGGTCTTCATGATAAAAAACCGCGATTCCGCCTCGTACAACTTTGGCACCCTCTTGTTTAAGCGCTTCCAAACTTCCCGCTGAAATCCAGTTTAACCTCGCATTCATGGATACAACCTCCTTTATTTCTCAACCTGCACTCCATCCATAATATGATTATACCTTTATGAAAACTGATTTGCGGTTTTATTCGCGGGGTTCCTTAGAAATATAGCTACAATGCTCATGATCATAAATAGAAATCCTCCAAACACGACATATTGAATGCCAAATCCTGAAATAAATAATCCGCATACGGTGGCGCCAATTGTCGTTCCCAAGTTTGCGGATGTTAGAAATAGTCCATTAGCAAGCTCAGGTGCCTCCGGAGCTGCGGACGTAATCCAGTATTGGTTGATATTCGCTCCAACGCCTGCCACTATTCCCCAGAGTATAATAATGAAGAGCATTGGAATGCCAAGATGTCCCACGAAAAACAAGATGACGTAAACCCCTCCTAACGCAAAAGGGAAAGTCGCTACGGATTTAAAGGCATTTTGTGTAAGGAGCTTCCCTGCAAGAATGTTTCCTATAATATTGGCCGCACCGTAAATGAATAACAGGAAACTAATCGTGTTCCAAGACATCATCGTAATGGTTTCCAGATACTCGGCCAGGTAACTGTACACGCCGAATACGGCTCCGTTCATGAAAATGACGGCGACTATGGATATCCAAGTAACCGATTTTTTTAATATGCTTACTTGTGTAGCGAAGGATAGTTTCTCAGTGACCGGCATTGACGGTACAAAGAGAATGGTTGCCATAAAAACGACAGCATTCACAACAGCAAAGAATAACATGGCCATGCTCAAGGAGGTTGCACTCGCAATTAAACTAGTGACAGGCACACCGAGCACCATCCCTGCGGATACGCCGACAAATATTTTTGAAACCGCTTTGGGGGCTTCCTCCTTGCCGACATACGAAGCAGCAACTGTAAACGCCAATGACACATAAACCGGGTGGAACAGGGCTGGGACCACACGAGCAATTAATAATACGGTAAAGTTTGACGTTACCGTGGAGATCATATTCCCCAAAATAAAAATACCGAGTACGAGTACCATGGTCGTTTTACGGTTTACACCCGAAAACAATAAAGGCATCGTTGGACCGGATATGGCAACAGCAAGTGCAAAGAGGCTGACGATCAAACCTGCGCTGGATATGCTGACATGAAAATGATCCGCAATTAACGGCAGTATCCCGATAACGCCCATTTCGGTATTTAATATTCCAAAGACGCCTAGTGTCAAAATAGCTATCAGTAATTTATATGGTTCAGCTCTCAATATAGATCATCCTCGCGTTGTTTTCCGATCAGGATTGGTATTGATCGTCACTGACTTTTTCCATCCAATCGACCGCCTTACCATCAAGACGTTCTTGAATGGCAATGTGAGTCATCGCGGTGGATGGAGAAGCCCCATGCCAATGTTTCTCACCTGGCGGGAACCAGACTACGTCACCGGGACGAATCTCCTCAACTGGACCTCCCCAGCGTTGAACCCGCCCGCTCCCCGCAGTTACAATCAGTGTTTGACCCAGCGGGTGGGTATGCCAGGCCGTCCTTGCACCAGGCTCGAACGTCACGCTCGCTCCAGCTACACGTGCAGGGTCAGGGGCCTCGATCAGAGGATCAATTCGAACCGTTCCGGTGAAATATTCAGAAGGTCCCTTGCCGGAAGGTTGCGAACCGTTTTTTTTGATTTCCATTTTTATATACCTCCATTGAGTTTTTGTGGGTCTCTGTATAATCAGTTTTTATTCATTCATCGTGCTAATATCGATCACAAAACGATACCGGACATCCGATGCCAGCACGCGCTCCCAGGCTTCATCGATCTGGTTCGCGGTAATAACTTCGATCTCAGGAGTAATGTTGTGTTCGGCGCAAAAGTCCAGCATCTCCTGCGTTTCGCGAATTCCACCGATGGACGATCCGGCAAACGAGCGACGCTGAGGGATCAGTGAGAAAACGTGAACCGGCAACGGCTCCGATGGGGCACCTACATTGACCAAAGTACCATCCACCGCCAATAGCGAAAGGTAGGCATTAATTTCTATCTTCGCGCTCACCGTGTTCACGATGAGGTCGAACGAACCAGCCAGTTTCTTGAACGTCTCTGGATCGCTCGTGGCATAATAAAAATCCGCCCCAAGCTGCAATCCGTCCTCTTTCTTCTTCAAAGTTTGCGATAAAACCGTAACCTCTGCCCCCATGGCGTGAGCGAGCTTCACAGCCATATGTCCAAGTCCGCCGAGCCCCACTACAGCGATCTTCTTGCCAGGAGCGGCTCCCCAATGACGCAGCGGCGAATACGTTGTGATCCCGGCACACAAGAGCGGAGCGGCGACGTCAAGCTCCAAACCGTCAGGAATTTTAACCACGAAGTCTTCCGTTACGACAATGTGGGTAGAATAGCCGCCATGCGTATACTGCCCATACCGGTCGACAGCCCCATAGGTGCCGGTCATTCCATTAAGACAATACTGCTCTTCTCCCTTATGGCAGTTCACGCACTCCCCGCACGAGTCAACCATGCAGCCTACTCCTACTCGGTCACCAACGGCATACTTGGTCACATCCGAACCGACCTGGGTAACGATTCCGGCGATCTCATGCCCTGGAACGATAGGATATTGGACCGGTCCCCACTCGCCGCAAGCGGTATGGATGTCAGAATGGCAAATACCGGCGTATTTAATCTCAATGAGGACATCATATGGCTGGAGGTCCCTACGTTCGATCGAGGTCAATTGGAACGGACCTTCTGGATTGAATACAGCACGTGCATTAGCAGGAATCATATAAATCCTCCTCAATAAATGATTGATATTGTGGCGAATAAACAAATTAGATTGTTTAATCAACTCATGTCTATTATTATATAATTAAAAAGATCACATTCAATGGTTAAAAACCTGCGAAATGTTGATATATCAACACAGCATTAAGAAATGTTAATTATCTTTGAAGGATGGGTGGTTAGCCACAATGACCAAGGTGGATCGCAGAATTCTAAAAACGCAAGAAGCACTGAAAAAAGCTGTCATCGAGCTAATGGCTGAAAAAAACTTCGATTGCATTACCATTCAGGATATTGCCGACCGGGCAAACATTAACCGAGGCACCATCTACCTTCATTACCAGGACAAATATGATATATTGGATAAACTCATTGAAACTCACTTAAATGAATTAGGGGAGATGGATAAGTGGGCATGTGAGATGGATTGGAGTGCTGCTCTTGTACCCTATTTTGAGTATTTTGAGGAGAATTATTTATTTTTTTCAACCATGTTAGCCAGTAAAGAGGCTAAAGGGGCCCCATCATCTTTCCGAACTCGGCTTCTTGCTTCTTTTATGGAAGGATTCAAAGGGGAGATTGACAGAGAGAGCGACCGGAATACGGAGTTAAGTGAAGAGATAATGTTGCTGTATGCTGGAACAGCTTATGTAGGTGTAATTGAATGGTGGTTAAGGAATGGAATGCCCTATCCACCTCAAGTTATGGCCAAGCAAGTCGGGGCATTGTTAGAGCGAAGTCTGTGAGCCATAAAAAGGAGTCCCTGTTTTGGGCACAGAAGAAAAAAGCTGTCGAGGGATACCCCCCAACAGCCTGAAATTTTACGTATTAGTTCCCCAAATGAGCTTCGATATAAGAAATATCATCGACTAATATTGTTGCGAAGGTTTTCTCAATCTTCTTACCCGATTGGGCTTTTACATGATCTTTTAATTCTTTTAATTTCCCTGATACATTAGCCCCGGCAGTCGTACTTTGAATGTCTCTCACCTGAGCCAATAAGCTATTAAGTATTCCGTCATGCGATATTGCCCCTGAATCGGCTCCAAGATTCACCAATTCATCGAGATGCGCGATATCGATAGTCACGTTAAGTCCGAAAGTCTGCTCGCTTATGTTTCCCGCATGATCTACAGCTCGTACCGTCAGTGAATGTTCACCAAGGGATAAGGAAATCGGAGCTTTCACAATCGGCAGATCGATCTGATTGCCATCCAATGTAACGGATACCTCTTTCACACCGCTTAGGGCATCCGTTACTTCCACGGGAAGATTTAACGTGTCTGTATGGAATACCGCAGATATACCCGGAGGACTAATCACGGGACCCGTCTTATCAATGCCGATGGTGACTTTCTTGGCCTCTTCCACATTTCCTGCTTTATCCACAGAACGGTATTCCACGTTGTTTATGCCTTCATCTTGCACGGTGAAGGATTCGGCCACAGCCGTCCACTCCGCTTGATTGATTCGATACTCGGTACGTTCCACTCCAGAACCGTTTCCATCCTCGGCATAGACGCTGACCGTAACAGACTTGTTGTTGAAGTTTTTCGCTCCGGTTTGTCCATTTACCGCAATCGCAGTCACCGGCGGTGTTAGGTCAGGCTCAACCTTCGAAAGCGTGAACCGATCCACTTCTCTTCCGTCCACTGTCTTCGTCACTAACGTTAATTCGTTGCCGGCAATCTCCACGGACACATACATTTGCTTTTGTTCCTTATCATAGAACTGCGTCCAAGGCCTTGGGATCATATCGTAAAACTTCGGTCCGGTCGACCCGGCGACGACATAGGCCGTACCTTCTCCCTGCTCTACCTTTTGATTGTTCTTCATGAATTGGCGCAAATAAACATGGTCATGCCCGTTTAGAACAAGATCAACCTTAAATTCATCGAACACTGGGGTCCAAGTATCACGAACCTCTGGCGTATCGTAAATGCTGCCATACGGACCGCGGTGGAACACGACGATCTTCCATTCCTTATCCGTGGCCGCAAGATCTTGACGAAGCCAATTTTTTTGTGCCTCATAGTTATTGGGCTCGCTATTCAGGACGACGAAATGCGCGTTCTTGTAATCAAAGGAGAAATTCGTCCCTTTCATGCTGTCCACGCCATTCGACGGCTGAATGAAGTGATAGTTAAAGTCGCTGATCCCTTTCGAACCGGTCACCTCGTGATTGCCCAGCGTGGCCACAAAGGTCGTATTCATGAGCTGGTCCTTAGCTGCGTCGAAGAACATGTTCCACTGGGCTTCCAGATGACCCGAGTCGACCATGTCCCCCGCATGCATCATAAATTCCGCATCCGGATTCTCTGAGATGGCCTTTCTCACCGTGTTGCCCCATAGATTGAAGCCTGCAGCGTCTGCCGCCTGGGAATCACCGAAGAATAAAAACTTCAATCGATCCCCATCGACCGGCGCTGTGGTGAAGGTGCCTTGCTGACTAAAGTTCGTTTGCCCGTCGCCGACGCGATACACGTATTCCGTTCCGGCTTCCAGGCCATTCACGATCGCTTGATGCACGCGCACAGTTCCGATATCGTATGTGACAAATAAGGAATCTTGGCCCGTTACTTTAATGACAGACGGGCTTTCAAAGCCGGAGAAGCCCTCTTTTTTCGCAATCTCGACCACGGTCGGAGAAATGCTGGGATGCGTATGCCAACTAAAGCCTCTCGAGCTGGTCGGGTCGGCTCCCATCGTCACATTGACATTGTATGGGGTAACCGTTCCGTACAGTTTGGATACTTTAAGCTCCTTGACCGGACTGTACATCGTCCCCTTCACGGCTTGGATCGTGTAGGTCTTCAATGCACTTGTGAGATCGGCAATTACGAGCTTGCCGGCGCTATCGGTCGTTCCCCGTTCCGCGTTGTCGACTAACAGCTTCACTCCGTCGACCGGCTTTCCAGCTTCATCGGTAACCGCGAAAGAGGTCGGGTTTCCTTCTACGACGCCATATTCATCCCAGTTGAGCTGCAGATTGTGCTTAATCGTCGCTTCGATCGGTAAGCCGAAAAACGGCAATCGGGAACCCGGCGATGCGGTCAATTCAATCGCGCCCGACTGGAAGCGAATCGTGTGCTTCTCCGTCGCATTCGATTTGACCCGGTACTGGATTTGTCCCAGCAGGTCTTGATCGGTGAGCGACACGCTGTCTAAGTTGCTGAATGTCACCTTCACCGTGCCGACAGCTTGATTGATCTCAGCTTGGGTCAGCGTTCCGTCCAGCTTGCTGCCCGGTACAAATTGCAACGCTTCAATCTTGTCCGGCTCGAACAAATACTGAAGCTCGCCGGCATGAATCCCGGCAGCCTTGCTTCCACTAATATCGAGCGTGTAAGTGTTGCCGGCATACGTCTCCACAGGCGCATTGTAGACGAATTTGGATGATCCGGTGTCTACGTTGAAGGTCCATTCCTTCTCCGTCCGGTTGCCGGACAAATCGCGCACTTGAATCTTGGCCTTATGCACACCATCTGCCAGCGGCACGTCGTGTCTATGGGAGATGCGTCCCTCAGGAGGATACAGCGTATGCGGTACGAGAATACCATCCAGATAGACGAAAATTTTATTTGGGTCTATAAGTGTAGTGCCCGGATGCGTGGAAGGATCATACCCGGCATCCTCCGCATTGGCTTGAAGCGTCGGCAGATTCGTGCGGACGGTGCTTCCTTCCGCAGGCCCTATATTTTTAATAATCGGTGGCTCGAAGTCGTCATCGGTAGGGCCGTAGATCGCCCGAATATTGTCGACGTAGATGGCCCCAGCGCGCTTCACCTTAGCTGCAGTGGCCATATGGCGAACAGGCATGTCCATTGTGAGCGGAAGCGTTAATCCCTGCGGGACATCGGCCTCAACGTATTTCCATCCTGTCCAATTAACGCCAACCGCATCGTCTGTAAAGTTGATGGGTGTTCCGCTTGCGGTTCCACCATTAGCGCGGATTTGCGCCCGAAGCCAGTATCCGCTGTTATCGCCATATACCCACATGCCTATTTTTTTCGGGTAGCCGGGAATTTGAATATAGTTAGCGGCGTTCTTGGCCTGTAGATAAGCGCCGGAAGTGCTCGGTTTTCCGGTAAAATCGTACTCCAGCTTTAGCGCCTGATTACCGGCGCGGACGTACTCATCCTGATTGGTGATGCTGGCGATCGATTTATTATAGCTGGCTCCGGCCGTCACCAGGTATCGGCTTAAATCACCTTCGAAGTCTTCCAGCATTACGGGCGGCGTTCCTACCTTTACACCCATGGATGTTTCCACATTCCCATACTTCGCGAATATTTTGCCTGCTTTGCCGCTCTCTGTAGTCGCATGGAATACACCTGCCGCATCCACCGAGCCGATGTCACCCTCCACTCTCCATTGGAATAAACGGTTGTTCGAAACAATTTCCTGACCGTTCCGGAGTGCCTGCACCTTGAGCGTAATAGTCGAACCGGAATCGACTGCCTTCTCCGCATCGGGAAATTTTAGCTCCGTCAGCGCCGTAACGACTTCCACGCTTCCCGATCCCGATAAGCCTGCGCTCGTCGCCTGAATTGGCGCGACTCCGGCTGTCGATCCGGCAGTAAAAGTCCCATTTCCGTCGATCGTGCCATAAGTTGCGTTTGTGCTCCAAGATACGGTTCCGGTGAAAGTGGCGGGATGGCCAGTCGCATCTACGGCTTTGGCCTGCATGGGCAACGCAGTGCCGGCCAGCACCCGCTCAAACTGCGGTTGGATAACCAGCTTGGAGGCATCCGCCGCAGGCGTTTTATTGATGAGCAGCAGAGAGTTGCCCGTCTGCCGCTCCACCCCGTCGGAAGGACGATTGAGCATCCGGAAGGTCGACTCCCCTGGCAGTCTGGCTATGAAGGTGGAAGACCCGCCTCCATCCAGGTTAAGCGCGTTGACAACCCCCATGTCTTTCATGATTTGACCGAGCTCCGACGTTTCCACACCTTCGCTGAATCCAGGTGCTCTCCCGTCGATCTCCATCATGACAACCGTTCCGTCCGCCTTGGTTCCGATGGCCGTTCTCGGATGAACTCCTGCCGGCGGTACGTCATTCAGCACAACCCCGTTTTGCATCAGCATATAGCCGCTCATTGCAAGCTTGACATTCTCGTAGCCTGGAGGGAACGCGAAGCTGGCTGTAATTTCATCTCCGGCTTGCAATCCGGATAAGATCGGCCTTGCCGTACCGCTTGCGGACAAAACGACCTTCCCCTCAGTCAAAGGCGAATTACCCGTATCCTTGCGGACCTCCGCAACCTTCAACCTCATCGTCTGGCCAGGCTTCACATCGCCTTCCAGCACATCCAGCACTACTTCGTCACCAAGATTATTCGTTTTGGTTGTGTCCGCATAATCGAACGTATACAACACCAGTTGGTTAGGTTCGCGATAACGGTTGATGTGAGAAATGTTGCTCGTTGTTCCCTTGATCGTAACCGTTCTCGTCAGTGTCGGATTCGGCACATATCGCGTCGTACCGTCGAAATCCATCATAAAGACGGCGTAATTCGAATCCGGCGTATTTAATATTTTTCCGTCGCCCATGAACAAACCGCCCGGGACGCCTGTGCCATACTTCGTCAAATCAAAGAAATCGCCGTTGACGCCGGCAATAACCCGTTGACCGGGCTTGTCATAGTAAGCGGCCATCTTCGTAACGCCTTCGCTTCCGTAGACCTTGCCATCTTTCGTTCCTTCGATTAGCTCCAAATTCGGATTGGAAGGGTTGAATTGTACGCTGTGCACCTTTTCCAGCCCTCTTGGCACCTTCATACTGTACCAGTTATAATATGTATCCGGTGCGATCTCCAATTGCCTCGTATCGAGGATTTGCGCTGCAGTGTCCACTTCCGCCGCTTTCACAGCTTGAATCGGTATTAGAAGAGACAGAATCAAACTGAGACTCAGCAATAAGGCCGTCGTACGCTTCAAGGGTCTCATTTCCTACAAGTACCTCCCAGCCGGAAATATGTAATTTTATTTCATGCAAATGACCCGCAAGTGTCTTAATTGGCCTCCTCTCTATTGGTTTAGTTACGGGCTGACACCTCCATTATAATAGATTAATAGGCTTGAAAGTATAGTTAAGTTTTTATGTAGACGAAATAAAATTTCATAATCCGACTCTTTCTTCGACCGCCCGAATATAGTGCCCGTCCGGATCATAAAAGGTAAAATAACCGAATTCATTAGTAAACACAGGTTCTTTATCAATATGGGCTCCAGCTTGTTTAATCCGCTCATGTAAAGCAAGCAAATCATTCGTTAATAGCTCAACCATCGTCACGTGCCCCGTGCTGCTTGTGATAAAGAAGGAACGAGGAAACACAAACTTCAATTGGGTGACATCCTCCGGTTTGGTCTCCATCAAAAAAATACCCGGACCGTTTCCATTTTTCAAGGCAACATGTGCCTCACCAAACGAATAATCTGCTGAAATCAATTCATAGCCTAACACCTCGCAATAAAAATCCACCGATTTTTTCAAATTTGTGACCGGAAATCTCATGCAGCAGTAACCGATCACATCTGCACCGTTCGTTTTTTTGTTCAACATAGTCTACACTCTCCTTTTTTTAAAATCTATTTGCACATCAGCCTTCCCCGGTTATTCACCGCTCCGTAAAAAATCCTCCTTATAGTCATCCTGCGGATCCCATATCGACCAAGCCGCTTCGAGCAGATTTCCATCCGGATCGCGGAAGAAGAAATATTTCGCCTCCCCACCGTCACCTATACTCATCAACGGCTCGGGGTTGATCCCGTCCTCTGAAAGCCGGCGGTGGGTAAATTCAATATCCGGACAGTTCAAGGCCATAATCGGAAACGATGTGCCGTTACGTGCGATCGCCAGCGGTTTGTGTTCTGCCGTCTCGACCAACAGCAACGCAATAGAGTGCTGATGCGGATGATGCAGGACCGCAAGGTACGAGCCCTGTTCATGAAACTTGTCGATCAGTCGGAAATCCAGATGGCGCGTATACCATTCAATGGATTCATCAATACGGGTAGCCGGAACATAGACATACCCGATCCGGCTAAACTTGAACTTGTTCTCCATAACGCCACACTCCTTGTCATCTATTCGTTAATTAGATGCCAACGCCCTTGTATTTCTATCCTCGGTGCGCACAAACGAACGTCAAGACATGTTCATCGTTAGTTATTTTGTCCGTTAGGTGAGCGAAGGCTGCCGAGCATGGCTTGTCGGCAGCCTTCGTATAAAGGTTGGGAGTTATTGTTTCTTATAGCGGAAGGCTAAATTCAACAAAAAAAGGATGAAGTTCTTCGTCTAAACAATACTCGATTCTCTGCTTGAAATTCCCCCAATTTACCATCTTTAATGCTTCTTCTATTGGAAAATATCCTACTTCTAAGGACTCTGGGGTCGTTGTCAATTCTCCTCCGACTGGTCTTGCTAAGAATAAAGTATTACAAATACTGGCACTTACATTTTGAAAAATACCACAAAATTTTGTAACCTCTACATCTATTCCGCTCTCTTCCTTTGTCTCCCTGATCGCTGCATCTTTCAACGATTCGCCTTCTTCAACTTGTCCGCCTGGCATTTCCCAACCGCGCCTAGGACCTTTTATTAATAATATTTCGTTACGCTCGTTAAGTACTATTGTTGCCGCAGAAACAATATGTTTTGGAGCCACCACGAATCCTCCAATTCTCCATTTGATAATTTTTTCTTAACTCCTATAAGGTTCGAATGGCGCTTTCTATCTTCGACAACGCTTCTTCCAATACGGGGCGCGGCGCGGCTAAATTCATCCTCATGAAACCCCCGCCTTCCTCACCGAATCCAGTGCCGGCATTAAGCGCCACTTTCGCTTGCTTCCACATGAAATTCTGGAGGGCATCAGGTGTGAATCCGAGTGCGCGGCAATCGATCCAAGCAAGATACGTGCCCTCCGGCCTTATAACCGACAGCTGCGGAATTTGCTGATTGACAAATTCGATTAAGTAATCCACATTCCCCTTGATGTAATTGAGCACCTGTTCGAGCCATTCATCCCCGTACCTGTAAGCTGCGTCGGCGGCCGTTAGAGAAAAGGGGTTGATTAATGTGAGATGCGCCTTCTCCATAAAGGCATTGAATGTCTCCCGCAACTGCGGATCGGGAATGACAATGAAAGACGATGCCAGCCCTGCCATGTTAAACGTCTTACTTGGCGCCATACACACAATCGTCCGGCTTTCAATCCGGGGATCGGCCATTGTGAGCGGAATATGCTTAAATGGTTTGAATACGAGATCCGAATGAATTTCATCAGATACGATAATCAAATCATGTTCGATGCAAATTTGTGCGAGCTGCTCCAGTTCGCCTTGGGTCCAGACTCGCCCGATCGGATTATGGGGGCTGCAAAGGATGAGCATTTTCGCCTGGCTTGTTTTTGCTTTTTTCCGTAAATCGTCGAAATCCATTTCATACCTTCCATTCGCGAGTATGAGCGGATTCAACACCAACTCCCGTCCATTCGCTCTCACCGTATCGAAGAAAGGGGGATAAACGGGGGGTTGAATGATGACGCGGTCTCCCGGCACCGTGTACGACTGGACGCAAGCATTCAAGGCGCTCACCACACCAGGAGAGTAGCAGATCCACTCCTTCTTCACCCTCCAGTGGTGGCGACGGTACATCCAGCCGGCAACCGCTTCAACCAGAGAATCAGTTCGTCCTGTGTATCCAAAAATTCCGAGTTCCACTCTGCGTTTCAGCGCCTCGATAACGGCAGCAGGTCCACGAAAGTCCATGTCGGCGACCCACATTGGAGTCAACCCCTTTTCCCCGAAAAACTTCTCAATCATCCCCCATTTGATGGAGCCGGTCTCGCTCATGTCGATGATTTCATCAAAAGAAAAGTTCATTTTCCATTCCACCTCACCATACTTTGTTGTTTCATTTTCCTCCTACAGTTACACATGTTGTCTAATCATATGCTTGCGGCTTGTTTTACCCTATCTATTTTTTTATCTTCAATAGCCCAGAACCTATTCCCATACGGATCGCAGAACCTCATTATGGGTTCGCCTCCGCCTCCATTGGGAATAATTTCACCTACGGCTACGCCGCTCTTAATTAATTCTGTACGTAATTCCTCAATATTATCTGTAGAAAATTGAATGCTGTAATGCGGATTCTGTTGAATATCACCTGTGTACCAAAGGCTGTTTTCATCGTCCTCTTCACCAAAAAGCAATATTTCTTGTCCGTTTTCGAGCATAAGGCTTGCAATTCCCATTTTCCAAACGAGTTGAAATCCCAATACATTCACATACCATTCAATGGCCTTTTCGTATTCATCGGTATTACTACCTGATTTAGTAACGGGAATGCCTACCAAAAATTTTTTCACACGGATAGCCATCTCGATTTTCCTCCATTATTTCTTTGGATTATATAAATTAGTCAGCATACCAGGATGTTTCAATTTTCACTTAGATATAAAAGCCCTCCATTCGGAGGGTTGAGTCGTTATGTTTATGGCTGCCAGACTTCCCACAAGTTGCCGTCCAAATCATAAAATTTGAAAGTTGGGCCGCATTCTCGGCTTTCGGGAATCTCGCTTGCGATCCGCACTCCATTCTCTATAAACCGATCGAACAGCTCTTGAATGCGTGGTGTAATGAAGCAGCCGACAGGGACACGTTCACCATTATTGCCGGTAAATCCTAATCGTCCGCCTTCTGCATTGGATTGGATCAGAAACATTGCGGGAACCGTTTGTCTTAAGCCCACACCAGGCAGCTTATCTTCTTGATCAGGAAAACGCAAGATCGCAATTCCCGATCCAGGTTTGACGGGCTCGTGTGCTTTAGGTTGTCGACATCCTAAATTTGTTCGATACCATTGCACCGATTCGTAGACATCTTGCACTGGAACGTAAATGCATGTAATTCCTGTAATGTCCTCCAGCTTGTCTTCTAATTGAATTTCTTCCGTTTGGTTTTGACTCATCTAAGTCCCCTCCACTTGAATATATTACCAGCCAGAATCAACTTTGTTATTCCTGTGTTTTTGGCGCTTCGCGCTGCCATACGTTGAATTTGTTGCCATCCGGGTCCTTGAATCGGAACTGCAGGTTGCAACCGCCGTAATCTTTGATCGGTTCTACATTTGCTCCATGTTCTCTGAGCGATTCATGCAGGGTGATGATGTCTTCGGTCTCGAACGTCAGGGAGAACATCTCGAAATTGTCTCCCTCCCAATGATCGGTAGTGAAATTCGCGTGGGGCCGGTCTTTGCTCTCCATGAGAAATAGCCATTGACCGCTTCCCATGATCATAATGCCGCCATCGGGCTTGAATGCTCGCAGCCCCAGCACCCGCATATACCATTCCCGGGCTCGAGCCGTATCGGCTACGGGAATGTAGTTGCAGTGTACGCCTTTCAATAACGGTTTCGTTGCTTGTTTCCGTGTTGCGCCCGTTTCGGACGATATTGGTTGCATGAGGAACCTCCTATTTGGATTGACTTCCTTATATAGACGAACGATCATTTTGAAAACCGTCGTCTCGTTAAAAAATTTATTTTTCAGAGAAAAGCCCGAACTTATTGCCGTCCGGATCAAAGAAATGTACTTGACACCCGGGAAAACCTCCGGACTCATCCATCTCGACACGTACTCCCTGCTCGCTCAGCACTTCGGATATGGTCACTGCATTTTCGACATGAAACACTAACACGGGTAAGTCCGAATCGGTCCAGGCGGCCATCACATCCGGCTCGACCTGGATAAGGAACAGCGTATGACCCATCGGGAGCTTAAGATGTCCGTTCGTGTCGATCGGGAGACCAAATTGATCAGAGAACCATTCCGTAGAACGGCTGCGACTGGTGACGGGAATGTAGTACTGTCCGGCTTGCTTAATAATGCGCTTGACGACTTCGGTCACGATAGCTTCTCTCGAGGAGACCGCCCCGAATTGATCGGCCCACGCGGCCAGGAATTCATCCCGCATCAGCTTGCGGTTTCTTCGAAGCCGGCTGTCAACGGCATTCACGGAGAGATGGAGCAGCTTCCCGATTTCCGCCATCGGTTTCTCGCAGACATAGAACAGCAGCAGGATGGCACGGTTCTTCTTGTCCAGCTGGTCGAGGGCGCTCCATATATCCATACGCATTTCCTTTTGTTTAAAACCCTCTTCCGTTGTATGCAACGGCTGGTCGGAAAGTAGCTTTTGCCCCAATCGAGCTTGGCGATCCTGCTTCCTCTTCCAATCAATGCTTAGACGGGTGGCGATCGAATAAATCCAACTGCCGAATTTGTCCGGATCCTGCAGCGTGTGCAAGCTGGAGAACGCTTTCACAAACGTCTCCTGGGCGACATCCTGGGCCAGATGATAGTCTCTCAGAATTCCGTAAGCGACGGCACAGACTGAGTTGGAATACGAGCGAACGAGCTCTGCGAAAGCTTCGACATCCCCGTGGGAAGCAGCCTTGACTAGTGCATGCATAGAATGAAAAACCGTGCCTCCCCCTTGATTTGCCCTATGAATACAATTCGGGAGGCACGGTCCGTATTCCTCTAGGATACCACTGTTAGGATTTTTGAATTTACGGCTTTGGCTCCCAAACTTCGATCATGTTTCCGTCCGGATCGTAGATTTTGAATGCCCACCCGAAGCCAAAGTCGTTGATCTCGGTAGTGCGGACGCCATCCGCTCGCAGCTCTTCGAAGAGCATGCGAAGACCGGTAATCTTAAAGTTCATCAACGGCATATACGCCCCGCCCTCGGTCCATCCTGTCGTGGCGAAATTCGATGTCGTGCCGGAATCGCGCATGACCTCCATAGATAAGAGTACCCCGTCATTGGTCATCGGCTTGCCGGCTGCACTTCGCTTCATGTGGAGATGCCTGATATACCAGTCGGTCGATGCCTCTGAATCGGTGACTGGTACAGATATGCCGGAAATTCTTAGCAGTGCAGGGACGTTTTCCTGCATCGGTTGCGTATCGGAAGCCGGACTTTGCCGAACTTGAAACTTATTCCCGTTGGGATCGACAAAAACGAACTGAAGCCCACCGTCTCCTTCGTCCTGCATCGATTCCACAGGGACCCCGCTCCTCACCAACTTTTCGTACAACTCTTCGATCTGATTGGTCTCGAAGCAAAGCGCAAACATTTCATTAAGGCTTCCCGTCGTATGAAAATTGGATGTGCGGCCCGGCTCGGTTGGATTCAGCAAAAACATCGCACGGTTGCCCGGCAATAAGACATCCCCTCGGGTCGCCGGCAAATTGAAGTGTTTTGCATACCATTCGCAGGTTGCTTCTACGTCGGCGGCAGGCAAATAAACACAGTCGACGTATTCCGGGCCGGCATATGCCTTCAATTCTCCAGGAGATTTCACGTGTTACTCACCCCACCACCAAAAGTGATACGGTATCCATCGACATCTTTAATTGTGAATTCGCTCCAATGCTTGGAGTAGTGAGGACCATCAACTATTTCTACACCCTTAGCACGACATTCATCAACTAAGAGGTCCACGGCATCTGTATAGGCATAAACATCAAAGTACAGACCGCCTGTTAATGAAGAAGCGGGTCTTACATCCTCTTTATTAATAGCAGGGTGTAAAATAAAAGTAATATTACCTCTAGAAACGTGAACATGTCGAACTTTCGGACCACCAATTTCCTCATATTTGAATCCAAGATTTTTATAAAACTCAGAAGCACTTGTTAGATCCGAAACCAGTAAAACAATAGAGGATCCAGAAATACTTGCTACTACCGCCTGTTCGCCCATTTTATCGCAACCTTTATTGAGTTTTTGTAATACCGTATCTTCGTTGTGCTATGGTGTCCCGAGGGAGTTTGACAAAGGTGCATATAAGTCTTGAAGTTTGCCGTCCAATACACTAGCTAGTTCGTTCAGGGTCTCTTCGACATCGGCACCTTCAAACACAATACGTGCCAATGCAGGATTTACATAATCATCCAATAATTTATACAAAGCTGTACCTGCTGCGATTGGAAGTTGTGCGCTCTTTGTGAGTTCGATCAACACCGCATTGCGATAAGGATCATTATCATGCCCTACCTCTGAATATACCGAGCGAAGAGGAGCGATGGACCCTTCAGTTACAAGCAGGGTCAACTCATTGCTAGTAGAGGTCATTTCTCTCAGGAGCGCCCAGGCTAAATCAGGGTTAACCGTTTTGGATGAGATGCCTAACCCGCAAACCCATGGTTCGTTTACTCTTTGTCCTTTGTTGAATTGCGGGAATCCTGCAATGCCAAGATTCTCTTTTTACTGTGGTTGGATTTCATGCAGCATGACAAAGTAATCAAGAATCATCCCGGCTTTGTTTCGAAGCAAATCGCGATTAGTAAAATACTCTTGGGTCGCCCGTGCAACTTGGTGTTTGCGCACAAGATCAGCTGCCCACTTTATGGCATGTACAGCTTGCGCACTATTGGTATAGCCGGAAGCCCTTGTTTTAGAAGGTGATAACCAGTCTGTTCCAGCGATCAGAAGTAGAAGGCCGATATACTCTCGGTGAAACGAAATCCGGGCCGCAAAACCTTCATCTCCGTTCAATACATTGGCACGCTGCAGCCTTACTGCTATATCCAGAAAATCGTCCCACGTCCAATCTTCGTCTGGATATGAAATCCCGGCCTTATCAAACCATTGCTTGTTATAGAAAATGCCTTTCATAGTGGCACTTAGAGGCAACACAGCAGTTCGTCCTTCAGGTTGAACCATGCCGATGATAGTAGGGTGGAACAGACGATCCAATTGATCATGCTGTCCAAGCCATGTATTCAGATCAATCAAAAGTCCATCCCTACTGCAATCCACAATGTCGCCGTTAAACAACTGTACAAGATCGGCATTGGATTCCCCGGTGTAGAGGCTATTTCGGATCTCACCATTAGGAAGCACTTGCACAATTACATCGACCCCAGGGTTAAGGGTTTCGAAGCGGTTAGCGATCGCTTCCACAGCCTCTTTTTGCCACGGTTCATCGATATGGACGATTAGTTCCATGAATGCACACCCTTATTATTGTTTGTTCTACAAGGAATGACGTCACGCGTATTAACGCGTACCATAATCATTAATTTCAATTTTTCTCCCGTCTGGATCAAAAAAAGCAATCTCTTTGCCACAGCCGCCACGATCTTTGATTCCATCTGTGGCAAGTTCCACACCTTTTTCTTTCATTCTTTCATAGATCTCCTCAATATCTTTCACCTGAAACATCAGAATCGCATGATTATACCCTTGTATATTATTAAAATTCATTGAAAACTTATCGTTGGATTGTACAAAAAATAAACTTCCCCCGCCCGGAATATCTTTTGAAAATTTTAATACAACAAGATCTGCTTCAGGGTCTAGCGGGGCGAAGTCGGCTGCTTCTAAATCAAAAATCTCGCCGTACCATTTTGCAGTCAGATAAGGGTGTTTAGCCGGCAAATAAATGCATGATAAATTTAGCAATTTCGGTTCCAGCTTTGTTGCAGCAGGCATCATCTTTTCATTCATCTCTTTCTTCCTCCCTTATAATTAAACCATTACTTAAACATGCCCGCTCCGAACAAGATGACGTATCCATCCGGATCGCGAACTCCAAACTCCTTCCAAAGCATATCGCCTTGATCCTCAACCTTTATTTCGTATGCAAATCAGAAACTAATCGGATTTGATTCATAGACAACCTCCTGTCGGTAAGAATGTGCGTGTACGTACGTTTGTTTTCATAGTCATCGCTCCTCGTGAGGGGATACTTAGAGGGATGCCAATGGCTTTCAGCAAACTGACATCCTAAAACATTTATTTTTCAAGCAGTCGGATCGCAATGCGGTTCGCATCCGGATCTTGAATGACGATGCCCGTCATACCGCTGCCCAAATCGCCGGGTCCGAATAGGATGGGCACGTTCATTTCTTTTAACCGCTTGCATGTTTTGCCCAGATCTCTCGTGTGAAGCCTGATTCGGGTATCTCCGTGGTTCGACTGGAATTTATTGATGAAAGCGACTCTCCCTTGCACTGAAAAAATGTCGGATGATTCCACAGACGATGCTACGAGTAGTAACTGACTGTACGCGGTACTCGAAACTGCCGTATCTTTGACTGTGAAGCATAACCGCTCGATTTCCGGCTCGACAACCGCATCCGTCTGGCGGTCGTCTACGCTCGTATACGGGAAAGGACCGCTCGTGAACAGCACTTGATTCCCGTCCGGATCGGCTGCAACGAAAAACTGAATATGAACACCGCCGCGATCCAGTCGATAAACGATGTCCCAACGCTGCCGCATCGCTTCCTCGAACGTCCTTTCAATATGACTGCTCTGTACGATGAGCGATGGACGCCAGTCCGTATGCATCAAATCGAGCCGGGCGTCCATTAACACGAGTCCCGGACCGGATGACAGCCGCAGCACCCCGATCGGGCCGTCCTTCATTCCCGGGATGATCTGCAGCCCAAGAAGTCGGCAATAAAATTGAAGCGACCGCCGCAGATTGTGGCACTGCATGACGGCCGCATCGAGCCGGTAAGTGGGGCGTTCCGCCGTCTCCACCTCCAATCGCCCTCTTCCGAACGAATAGAACGGGCTGATCGGAATATACGCCTGTATGGCGTCCGAGCCGGTGGCGAGCGAGAAACGCAGCAGGCCGGCCATTTCGTCTGCTGTCCGGACGCCGGCCGCTTCTTGCGCCTTCGCCGATCGAAGCAGCTCTGTTGCCCTTTGGATTTCCCCGTCACTATGCGGATCGCCGCCTCCGGGGAAAGGAAAATACTCACGCAGCTTACGGAATGATTCGGCGACAGCTTCGTACTGATGTTGGGCCAACCGCATCAGTTCGGCCATTCGCCCTCCGAAGCGCGTGTCGTTTGCCCACTTCAGCGACTGCTCCTTTAAGAAGAGGGAAGCATGATCGCGGCACCAGCCATATACCATCAGGCAAGATGCGTTCCCGAGAGGGTCGATCGTTTTATTCTCGAATGCATCGATCCACGCATCATAGGCCAGCAGGCCGTTTGTGCATGCGCCGAATGTATAGTCTTGGCCAGCGGAATGGCGGACAATCCATTCAAGAAGCCGTAGGAATATGATATCTGACGCTTCCTCCTCCTCCGCTTTGAAGCAAGCGTACGCATATAGCTCTTTGGAGGGAACCGAACCGGTCAGGTTGTTTCCGTAGTATAGATGGGTATAGGGAATCGACTTGTCCGCCCGTGTATCCATTACTTGCAGAGTTAGGTTGATGTCGTCATAACCGTATATTAGTGAACCTTCATAATGAAGGCCGTTATTCAAGTAAACGGGAATCCCCGCATCGATCGACTCCCGGATCATGTCGAGCGTAAACAGCAACTTGCGTGTTTTGTGTGGACTATCCTGTGCATGCCGGTAATGCTGGTAGTCGACATACCGGGAGTGCAGCCCGAGATTCCGGAACGCATTGGCGAGGAATGTATCCCAGTCCCACAGCATGGCGCTGTCGGGACCGATGTTTTTGGTTCGGACGTTAATGAGGAACGCGTAACCGGAAACTCCCATCACGTCCGCCATCGACCGCACCTGCCCAGCATACGGGAGGAGATGATATAAACAGGTCGGTATTGCCATATCGGGATGGATCGGCCGATCACCGAATAACCCGGGCTTTTGCAGGCATACGGCCCGTAAGCCGCTTGTTGCGAAGTGTGCTTGGATTCGGCTGCGCAAATCGAGCTCGATTTTTTCATCCTCAACCTTTTTGCGGATACGGGAAATCATCTTATGTACGCTGTTCAGGGTCGTATCGAAATAGTCGGCAATTTCCTGCGGAGTCAGCTGCTCGTAGAAGTGCTTCTCAAAAACTTCGCGCTCGCGCGGTCCTAGACCTCGGATGAGCCAAAGCATAGTCTCCGGCAAATTTGAGTTCAGCACTTCGTTTGTGACTTCATTGTCGTAGGGCTGGGTGGAGCGTTTTTTTTCGGACAGCTGATATAGAACGGTTTCCAGATTGCCGTAATCCGGCTCCGCGTCACCACTTTCGTAGCTGCTGAAAGGACGTTCGTTCCGGTAAGGCCCGCCGCGTCGCAGCTTCATCAGAGCCTGATTTCGTACGATCCTTCTCAGCCAAGGCAAAAACCTTCGCATATTGACGAGCGACCCGAGCTTCATAAACGCTCGAATTAGTGCTTCCTGTACGATATCTTCGGCCATATGCGCATCGCCCGAAACGTCTTGCTTGGCCCAGGCGAATGCTCTGTCCCTATGTCTGGCAAGCAGCTCGTCGAACGCTTCGCGATCCCCTAGACGGGCCTTGATAACCAATTGTTCGTCGCTTAGCGGTTCCGGCGCCAACGATTCATCCGGCACGGTCATCGATTAATCATCCTTTTCGTCCGAAGTTTATCGACTAAAAACCGCAACCACATCAACTTGAACATTGAAACCAATATCACTTTTGATTACGGTTCGTACTGGATAAGGAGATTGGAAAAAATCGGTATAAACTCCCTCAAAGAGTTGAGGTGTTACATAATCATAGTTAAGAACCGCTGTAACTTTCACTACGTCACTTAAATCTAATCCCACTTCAGCAAGAACAGCTCGTACATTTTCTAGCGTTTGTCTAACTTGTTCTTCTGGGGTACACTCGAGGGTGCTGGGACCTTGACCGGCAACATATAGAGTATCGTTCACTCTAATGGCTTGCGAGTAGGCTAAACCGGTCGAATTTTTTACACCAAAATATTCTTTCAATACCATTCACCCCGTCTGAGCAATTCTAAATCTAACAACACAATAGTACCACATGTTGGAAAATAATTTCGGTAATGTCGGCAAGTTCTTGACAAGAAACATGGGGAAATAAAAGCAAAAAGCCGCGAATTTCGCGACCTTGTAATGTAACCCTATTCACGTAGCGGACCGGACCAAACCTTCTCGACCGACGACGTGAGCCTCGGCGCGAGAATGCCGAAGCTTTTTGACCATGACTCCATTATAATGATGAAAGTGACCCTCTGAGTTGAGAAAATGCTTGTTAAGTAAAATCTTTTTTCTATTTTCTCCAAAAAGTTGAATAGCCTGCCTTATCCAAAATATTAAACTCGATCATTTTCTCAAGTAATTCGTAATTTATCGGCTCATTCCACGAGATTCGAAACAAGCCTTTGGTAGCGCTGTAGCCAGCTTGTGCAATGTCATCGGCAAAGTGCGCTATGGCTGCTTCTTCGGGTGAAACGCTCAAATGCTGCTTCGCTGTGGAAAAGCCAATGATATATGTTCCGTGATCTGAAAACATGGGCGTATTCCACTTGATGATCGGTACCAAATTCGGGAATTTATTAGCAACCCACGCCAAAATTTCCTCTGTTCGGTCACGGTGGTCAGGGTTATCAATTCGAGATAAATACTCTGCAAAAACTTCCATATTGTTCCCTCCTAAAATAAGAATTCTTTCGTCAGTATAACATTTTTTAGGTTTCTAACAGCAAACGCGAAAAACCGTCCCCTCAACCCACGGGGACGGTTCCATGAAAAGCCGATTATTTCGCATTGTAAGCGTCGGTGAGCGCCTTAAGCGCGTCTTCACCGCCCGCCTTTTGCCACTTGGAGATGAATTCGTCGAAGGCCGAGATCGGCATCGCGCCGGTGATGATTTTCAGGAAATACTCGTTTTTCAAATCGAGAATTTCCTTGCTCTTTTTGTCGGCGGCTTCAACCGGCGGCAACTGATCGATGACGTTTTCATACTTCGACGGCTTCAGCAGCGGATTGAAATAAGGCGCGAACCCTTTTTGCTCCATGCGCTGCAGGCCGAGCTCGAT
Organism: Paenibacillus sp. HJGM_3; assembly: GCF_045062745.1. NCBI lineage: Bacteria > Bacillati > Bacillota > Bacilli > Caryophanales > Paenibacillaceae > Paenibacillus > Paenibacillus sp. HJGM_3. Next base: position 250,516 of record NZ_JBJGED010000005.1, on the reverse strand, counting down.
CGTATCGAACATGTTGTAGTAGACGCGGAATCGGATCGTATCCGCCGCCGGGGTGGCGACATACTGGCCGTTCTTCTTCTCGTAATGCTTGCCTTCGACCCCGAAGGAGATGTAGTCGATCAATTCATTCGTCGCCACTTTATTCAGGAACTGCATGACTTCTTTCGCCTTTTTGCTAGCCCGCGGCACGATCATATAGCGGGTCACCGAGCTGTTTTTGGCCATGCCGTAAGCTCCATTTTTGCCCGTCACCGCATCGATGTAGCCGAGGTCGGACGATGGAATCTTCGCTTTGACGGCATCGCCCGTCGTTTTGGCGTCCGCCCAGCCCATCGTGGTCATAAACGCTTTGCCGCCGACGAGCTTCTCCTTCACGTTCTCGATTTTGTTGACGACCGATTCCTTATCGAGCAGGCCCTCGGAGTAAAGCTTGTTAGCGAAGGCGAGGAAGTCCTTGGCCGCCGGCGACACCGGGTTGTAAACCGTTTTGCCGTCCTTCATCGAATAATCGACCGGAGGGATGAACATCGCCGCGATCCCGTCCAGCCCGCTCAGCCCTTGGGCCAAATTCGCCGTATAGGGGATCATGTCCGGCTTTTTCTCTTTTACCGTCTTCAGCAGCGTATAGAAATCATCCTGATTTTTCGGCTCGGACAATCCCAGCTCCTGCAGCAAATCCTTGCGCGTCAGGAAGCCGGAGTTCGGCGTGCCGAAGTAAGCGGCCCGGATCGCGTACAGCTTCCCGCCGGAGCTCGCCGATCGCATCTGCTCGGGCGAATAAATCTTTTTGATATCCGGCCCGACCTCATTCAGCAGCGTATCGAGCGGAGTGAGCAGCCCCTGCTGGACGAAGCTGCCGAACAGCGTCTTGTCGTTCATGATGATCAGATCGGGCGTATCGCCGGACGCCATGGTGAGGTTCAGCTTTTGACGGGCGGCCTCCGCATCTTTGGGTAAGAGCTCCCACTGTACATCGAAGCCCGTTTTCTCACGGATCCCGTTCGCGATTTCATTGTTGTTGATATCCGACCCGCTCGGGAACTCCTCCACGTTGTTCGGCACCAGCACCTTAAGGGTCACTTTGCCCGCCGGTGCCGCCGAGCTCGATCCACCGGCCGGAGCGGCAGAGGGCGAAGCCTGAGAATCCCCACCCGATCCGCCGCACCCTGCAAGTACGGCCCCTAGCACCAGCGTCGCCGCCAGCGTGGCCCCCATCTTTTTCCCATACCTTACTTTCATCGATGACGCCTCCCATTATCGATTTTCTTTTGGACGGCAGCGTCGAGAAGCCGCCGAACCCGCCCTGCTCGCTTCTATCTCAGCCTTTTACGGCGCCGAGCACAACCCCTTTGACAAAGTACCGCTGCAAAAACGGATAAACCACTACGATCGGCAGCGTCGCCGCCACCACCGTAGCCCCGCGGATCGACTCCTGCGAGACGTTCACCTGCGCCAGCATATCGACGTTGTTGCTCGCGTCCGCCGCATTCAGCAGCATCTCGCGCAGGTACACTTGCAGCGGCATCAGCTTCGCGTCATTGATATACATCAACGCGTCGAAATAGCTGTTCCAATACTCCACCGCGCAGAACAGAGCGATGGTAGCGATCACCGGCATCGCCAGGGGGACCATGATCGAGACCAGGATGCGCACGTTGCTGGCGCCGTCGATTTTGCCTGATTCCTCCAGGCTGTCCGGCAAGTTCATGAAGTACAGCCGAACGATGATCATATTGAACGGGCTGACGAGGGCCGGCACGATCAGCGCCCAATACGAATTGATCAGCCCCGCGCCCTTGACGACGAGATAGGTCGGTATGATCCCGGCATTGAACAGCATCGTGAATACATAGAGCATCATGATTGCCTTCTGCCCCTTCAGCCGGCTGCGGGACAGCGCATAACCGGTGCACACCGTAAGGATGACATTGAGGAGCGTGCCGACCATCGTGATGTACACCGAGTTTCGAAACGAAGTAAGAAATTTCTGGCTGCCCAGCACGATGCCGTACGCATCGGTCGTGAAGTGAATGGGCCAGATCAGCACCTCGCCGGCCATCACGCTCGCTTCGTCGCTCAGCGACTTCGCGGCGATATTCAGCACCGGAATGAGGCAAGTCAGGATAATCAGCACGAGCAAGGTGTAATTGAACCATTCGAAGATCGCTTCGCCTCTCGTTCTCAACCGCATGTCGAGTCCCCCGCTTTCCTTCGCTCGCCGCTTACCACAGGCTGCGTTCTCCGAATTTTTTGCTCAGGTAGTTGGCCGAAGCGATCAGCGTCATCCCGATGACCGACTGGAACAAGCCGATCGCGGTCGTGAAGCTGTATTTCATCTCCGTCAGGCCGATGCGGTACACATAGGTGCCGATGACGTCGCCTACGCTGTAGACGAAGGGGCTGTAGAACATGAGCACCTGCTCCAGGTCATTGCCGAGTGCGCTGCCGATGCGCAGCAGGATAATGAAGATGATGACGTTGCGGATGCCGGGCAAAGTGATGTGCCAGATTTGCCGCAGCTTGCCGGCGCCGTCGATGCGAGCCGCCTCATATTGCCCCGGATCGATCGCCAGGATGGCCGACAGGTAGATGATCGAGGACCAGCCGGTTTCCTTCCACGCGGTCGACAGGACAAGGATGCTGCGGAAAAACCGCTCGTCGGCGATCATCATGATATCCTGCATCCCGAAGAAGGCGAACGCCCCCTTCAGCACCCCCGTCTGCGGAGACAACAGATTGATGAAGATCGCGCTGATGATAACCCAGGACAAAAAATGCGGCAGGTAGGTGACGCTCTGGGTGATGCGCTTGAACGCCAGGTTGCGGACCTCGTTGATCATAAGGGCCAGGATAATCGGCAGCGGGAACTGGAACACGAGCTTATACATGTTGATGAGGAGCGTGTTCCGCAGCACCTCCCAAAACTTCGGCTGCTCCAGCAGCTCCTGAAAATGCTTCAGCCCGACCCAGGGACTGCCCCAAATGCCGTCGAACAAATTGTAGTCCTTGAAGGCGATGATGGCGCCCGCCATCGGCAGGTAGCGAAAAATCAGCATCACCAGCAGCCCGGGGACAAGCAGCAAATACAAGTCATAATCGTTCCGGATCACAGCCCGCCATGCGCTGCGCCGGACAATGGTCGCCTGCGCTGCGGCGGTTCGCTTGGTGGTGTCGGCCATGCTGCAGCCCCTCCTCTCTCTTGTTGTGCAATCGCTTTCAAGTGCGGCTACTGTTTATTCTACAGAAACAAAAAGGCCCCGAAAACGGGGCAGCTCTACGATTGGGTGTCGGATCTTACGCTCATGGGAAGCGCTTCCCGGGAGAAAATCGTAAGCTGCAGACGAACCGCCGTTCCTCCGCCCGGCCGGCTGCGGATTTTCGCGCCGAAATCCGTGCCGTAGGCGAGCTGCAGCCGTTGATGCACGTTGCGCAGCCCGTACCCAGGGCTATCTGGTGTCAGCAGTGCGGCCGTCGCCTCCCGAGTCATACCGGCGCCGTCGTCGAAGATGAAAAATTCGACCGTCTCGCCCCTCAGCCGTCCCCGGATTGTAATCGTGCCCGTTTTGTCCGGGCTTTTGTTAATTCCGTGAACGATGGCGTTTTCGACGATCGGCTGGAGAATCAACTTCTGGATGCCCACCCCGTTCAGCGCCGGATCGATGCGGGTTCGGCAGACGATCGCACCGCTGAAGCGGATGTTTTGGATTTCCATGTACGCTTTGACATGCTCCAGCTCCTTCTCCACGGCGATCGTCTCCTGGCCGCGGTTCAGACTGATGCGAAAAAACTTGGACAAGTTCGTCACCACATGCGCGATGTCCGGCGCTTTCGATTTGAGCGCCATCCATTTGACCGTATCAAGTGTGTTATACAGGAAATGCGAATTGATTCGGCCCTCCAGCACCTTCATCTCCTCGCGCTGCTTGGTGACGGTGATGGTGTAGACTTCCCCGATCAGGCTCTTGATCTGCAGCGACATCTGGTTGAAGCGCCGCTGCAGGAACGAAATCTCGTCATGGCCGGCCACGTCGACCACCTCCCCGAAGTGCCCCAGCTCGATGCCCTTCATTTTATCCGCCAGGACATAAATCCGTTTGGTGAACATGCGGGACAGCAGCACGGACAAGGCCAAAACGAGCATGACGACCGACACGGACAGCAGCAGAATAAACCAGCCGAGCAGTTGGCTCTGGCTCGTAATGCTTACTGAGGGAACGAGCACCGCGAGCCGCCAGCCGGTATTCCCGACCGCCTGGGAGAGCGACAAGTACGGGCTGCCGCCGAGCCGCACGGTGCGCGAGCTTTGTTCCGCCTCGGGCGCTTCCCTCCGGACCCGCTCCCATTGCTCGTCGCCGGCCGGGAATTGGTCCGGTATTCGAGTATAGGACGCCACCAGAGAATCGCCCTTGTACAGCATCGCCCGGTAAGGAAGCGCCAGGCTCATATTTTCCAGTACGCCGGAAAGCGTCTTCTCGTCTACGTCTATAGCCACCACGCCCAGCACCTCGCTTACCGCTTCGAAATTTTTCATCAGCCGGTACAGCGAGACAATATTTTTCTGGACGTTGCCGATGTAAGTCGTGCTGCCGAGGTAACGCCATTCCATAGCCCCGGATTCATCGTCAGCTCCTTGTCGAGCGCGGCCAGATCGGCGGTGGACACGGGGAACAGGTTGGCGTTTTCGGACGCATAGAGCGGATTGTTGGGCACAAGCAGCCGAATGCGGTAAATGTTGCGGCTTTTCTCCAGATTGCGGATGATCTCGATGATCGCTTTGTAGTCGCCGATAATATCGCCGATCGATAGCTCCTTCCGGTTCGCGCGGCGCAGAATCTCCTGCAGCTGTACGTTCGTATAAAGGATCTCGGAGATGTTCTCCACCTCCGTCAGCCTGTACGAGATGTTGATCGCCGTCTGGCGGAGCGCCTCGAGATAGGCGCCGCTCGTCTGCTCCTGCAGGATGGAGGACGATTTGCGATAGGAGAAAAAGCCGATGACTGCGGAAGGCAGGAACAGGATGACGATAAAAGCGATCAGCATTTTGCTGCGCAGCTTAAGGCGGGCGTCAAGCGACCGGAGTCGGTGAAATAGCGGGTGCGGGTTCATCGGCATCGCTCCCGGTATTCACTGGGATTCAGGCCGATCTCGCGCTTAAACAGCTTGGTGAAATATTTGCCGTCCTTGTAGCCGACCCGCTCCGCCAGACTTGCGATCAGCAGGCCCGACTCCTCGCGCAGCAGCCGCTTCGCCTCTTCCAGCCTCAGTTGCGTCAGGGCATCGATCACCGTTGTGCCGGTCTCCTTTTTGTACAGGGTAGCCAAATAATTGGGCGACAGGTGCACATGCGCCGCGATCTGCGCCAGTGTCAGCTCCTCGCGGAACGTGCGCTGCATGTACTCGGTCACCGCGCGGACGACCTTGCGCTGGTCCGGCCGGCTGTGGATCACGTCGGCCAGCTCCTCGAGCGCGCCGGCCAGCCGCTGCTCGAGCTCGGTTACGCTGCGGGCGTCGTGAAGCGCGGCCAGCGCCGACTCCCCGCCGGCAAATTCGGTAGCTTCTAGCAGCGCGCGGAACCGGCGGCCGATCTGCACTAGCAGCATGCTGCCGAATGCCTGCAGGTACGGCAGCGCGTGCGGTCCGGCGCGTCGGACCGCTACCGTGAAGCCGCGCAGCGCCGGCTGCAGCGCGTCGCGGTCGCCCCGCTCCAGCGCCTCCAGCAGCGCGGACTCGTGCTGCGCGATGTCGGCGAGGAGCGGCTCCTCGCGTAAGGCGCGGCCGGCGTCGTACAGGACCGCCGCCGAAGCGGCTCCGGCCGGCCGCGCGTCCAGCAGCGCCAGGCGCGCCTGGCGGAACGCCTGGCGCAGGTGCGCCGGCCGCTGCACCGCGGCGCCGACGCCTATACGCGCGGCGGTGCCCGCGAAGCGCCGGGCGAGCGCGGCGGCGCCTTCTTGCGGCGAGGCCGCGAACACCGCGCCGAGGGCGCCGCCGCCCGCCTCGAACAGCACGAGCGGCGGCTCGCCGGGAACGGCCGTCGAGCTGTTGTCCGGGCGCTCGCCGGCGGCTTCTATGTACGCGGCGCCGTAGAAGAGCGCGGTACTGGGGTCGCCGGACGCGGTGTCGGCCGCTAGAGCCTCCTCCGGAGCCGCCTCCCCGAACAGCGCCAAATGCACGGCGGCTTCCTCCGCCGCTTGTCCCGGTCCGATCGGAGCTAGTCCGGTGTCGCCTTCCGGACCGCCGCCCAGCACCTCCAGATACCCCGCGAGTTCCGCCTCGTCCAGCTCACGGTCCATCCATTCCTGAAGGAACCGCTCGCGCATCAGCGTGAGCGACACGTCGCGGTGCCGCTCCAGGCTGCTGATCCGTTCGCTCACGCTCCGCTCCTGGTCGCAATCGCGCAGCACCTTGGCGAGCACCTCCTCCAGCTCTTCGGTGTGAAAGGGCTTCAGCAAATAGTCGACCACCTGCAGCTTGAGCGCCGACTTGATGTAGTCCACGTCCTCATGGCCGCTGATCATCACGACGCGGATCGTCTTGTCCGGGATCTCGGCGCGCAGCCGGCGGACGAATTCGATCCCGTCCATCTCCGCCATCACCACATCGGTCAAGATGATGTCGGGCCGCAGCCGGTGCGCCAGCTCCAACGCCGCCTTGCCGTCTGCCGCATCGCCGGCCAGTTCGATGCCGTACGCCGGCCAGTCCAAACAGCTCTTCATGCCTTCGCGGATCAGCTCTTCATCTTCTACGATTATAAGCGAATACATCGGAACCCTCCCCACGTCGCCCTCTCTAGGTGAAGCATAGAACCTCTCCCTCGCGGCTGTCAACGTCAAGTCCCTCCCGGTACATGTACCGGGAGGGACTTGACGGCTAGCGGCCGCTTACAGGAAGTAATACTGCGAGATATCTTTGCCCTTCAGCGCATACCGCTTGTAATGCTGGTAGTGCGCGTTGTATAGCTGCCCGTTTTTCGACGGCGAATAGGTCAAATACAGCTGTTTGCGGCTCACGTCCGATAGGTTCGGTCCGCTCTGGTGCGGCGTAAACGAATGGAACAGGATGATGTCGCCGGGATTCGTCTCGACGAGCTCCCCTGTGGAAAGGTCGATTTCGGAGATTTCCTTGGCATTCATGTTCCGTAAGGCGCCCGGTTCGGAGCGGAACCGATCGTGGTACCCGGGGAACAATTCCAGCCCGCCGTTTTCCTTGGTCGCACCGTCGATCGCCACCATCACCGAGATCAGTCCCTCCATCGGGAACACCTGCCAGTAGGCGGCATCCTGATGCATCGTATAGCCGTTCGTGCCCGGCAGCTTGAAGATCAGCTTGTCTTTGAACAGCAGCGGTTCGTCCATGTAGATGTCTCGCAGCGGCGCCAAAATCCGCTCATCGCGGACCAGCGCGGTCAGGACCGGGGAAATGTCATGAACCGGATCGAGCTTCTCGATTTTTTGGCCCTGCGCATACGTACGGTAAGCGACACGGGCGTTATAGGGATCGACATACGGACTCGGCGTCAGCAGCCGGTCGCATTCCAGCTGCATCACCTTCGCTTCGGCCTCGCTGAACACATTGCGCAGAACTAAATATCCGTTTTTGTTATAAGAGTCGATTTGCTCGTTCGTGAGAATATTCAACGCCTGTTTCATAAATGTTGCCCCTCCTTTATGTTTTTGCCGGCATACTCGGCTGATACCTTCATCCTAGCGCAGCCCCTTCCCAAACGCCATGCCGTGTTTTATACTATTTCATATCTTTTTTTGCATCAGTCAAATGTGGAGGGGTGAGCCGATCGGATGAATGGAGCGAGGGTCAAACGATATACGTGCAGCGGGCCGCGCGAGAAATTTTCGCTGGAGGAGGATGTGTACGAGGGGTGGGTCCTGTTGGCCGCTCAGACCGGGTCGTTCAGGTTTGCGATGATCGAGGCAAACGAGACGAATGCGACGGTGAATGCGGCGTTAGTGGAAGGCCTTGCGGCGGAGGGTGATGCAGCTGCGACAAGCAAAGCAGAATTGAATCTTGACTCAGCCGAATTCTATCGCTGGGAGCGTGAGGGCGTTGCAGGTTTCGGCGAGCTGCTGCTGTGTCCGCCTGGCACGACGCTGTGGCGGCGGGCGGTGGAGCCGCTGTCGTTCGTTTTCGTCGAATACGCCTTCGAAGATAACGATCGTTTCGGAGCCCTTCCTCCTCGCGGCGGTAAAGTGCGCATCCGCGACGTACAGCGGCTCAGTTCGTCGTTCGGTTATATGAACGAGCTTCATGACCGGAATGGCGGCGCCAATCCGGACGCGGCCATCGCGCATCTGGCTGCCGATCTGCTGTTCGTCATCGCGCACGAGCGCAGCGCCGCGGAACGCCTGAGGGAACGGCGAACCGCCGAGCCTCTGATGCACCATGCGGCCGCCTATATCGAGCAGCACGCCTGCAGCACAGGCTTCACGCTCGGCGCGCTGGCGGACAAGCTCGGCCTTGCCGGCCCGCAGCTGACGCGGCGCTTCCAAGCCGCCTACGGCACGGCTCCGGTCGCCTATGCCACCGAAGTGCGCCTGGCGCGAGCCCGGCGCCTTCTGGTCGAATCCGATGCGACGCTCGATTCGATCGCCGACCAGTGCGGCTACCCGAACGGTTTTTACCTCAGCCGCGTGTTTACGCGTGCCATGCGGCTCAGCCCGTCCGCGTATCGCAAGACGCATCGCATCTAGCGACGCCCTCGCAAAAAAACGGCCCTGTGTAAGGCTACAGAGTCGTTTTGTTCTTCATAATCCGTGTGCGGATTTTCTTAGTCTCGCCAATAACCGGAGGCTAAGTTCCGTCCATATCGCGCTATAGAGCAAACTAAATAAAAAGATATACATTACACTAGCGATATCAAAGCTCTGGGGGACCGAAGGCCCGAGCAGTGGAAAGCGAAAGGCATATAGTACCATAGCAATTCCGGCCCATAAAGCGAGAGCGGCAAACAAGACAACCTGTATCCGATTTTTGGAGTGCGCAATGCTGAAGCCTAATGCCAGCCCGAGCGATCCCGTTGTAACGCCAAACGCGATATCCTCTTCGGCCGTAACGCCGACCGTCCCGGCCGTCAGCAAGCCGTTCACTAATTTAACGAAGGTCGACTTTCCCGAGCCGTATCCTCCTACGATAGATATCCATTCGCCGGGAGCAATGCTGATATCGATAACTCTTACGATCCATTCGCCATGCTCCGAATAACGGAAAGAAACGTTCTCAAAAACGATAGACGGCGATCTGGCGGCTGCGGACATCCCCCATCCCTTTTGACTCGTTACGATTATATACGAGTGAAACGGAGACATTCGGCCCGGCATTCGCCCTAGAATGAGCAGGCGACCGGTTTCCGACATTCCTCGAAAACGGGTCGCCCTTTTCCTTACTTCTTAGCCTGCTTCTGGCTGTTGTAGATTTCCGTCACGGCCTTCAGCACTTCGTCTCCACCTTGGGAGCGCCATTTTTGACTCAGTTCCTTCAGGAGCTGGTCGGTATTGCCAGGGCTTGATACGAGCTTGGCGAAATATTCGTTATAAATGCCGTTCAGAATTTTCGTGTTCTTCACTTCTGCATCCGGCTTCAGGCTGACAAGATTCGGCACCATATCCCCCGTTGCGACTTCGACCGATTTGAGCGCATCCTCGCGGCTCGGCTCTGTGGCCGGAACGTATTTCGAATCGAGCGGCCACGTGAGCGCGCCCCAGGTGAGCCAGTGAGCCCATCCGTTCGCAGCGAAACCGTCTTTCGTCCGTTCAGCCTCGATATATTCGATTTTATCCCCCTGCTGCTTATAGTGGACGTCTTTCATGCCAAGCGTCAGCAAATCGAAGCCCTCCTTGGAACGAAGGAATTCGATGAACTGCGCCGCCTTCTTGGGATCCTTGGCCGCCTTCGTCACACCGGTGATGTAGCCGGATTTGTCCGCTCCCTTGATCCCTTTCTTGCCGTCCGGCCCTTTCGGAGCGCTCATGTAGCCCAGCTCTCCGGTCGGCACGGCCTTTTGCAGGCTCGATTGGATGCGGGAGAAATTTCGGAACAAGTAGTTCGGAAGCACGCCGATTTTGCTTTGGAAAAACTTCGTCTCCCCGAGCTGGATCGTGTTGTTGACCATAAACTCGGGATCGAGAAGCTTTTCAGTGTAAAGCTTGATTAAATACTCCATTCCCTTCTTGAAGGAGGGATGCTCGAATCGTGGAATCACATTGCCCTTGTCATCCAGTGCCCAATCCGCATATGGCATCCCATAAGCATAGAAAATGAAATCCAGGTTGTTCATCGGCGCCGAGGCGTCGGTTACAAATGCGCTCAAGCCGTACGTGTCTTCTTTGCCGTTTCCGTCCGGATCCTTCGTGCGCATCGCTTTCAGCACTTCATAAAATTCATCCAGGCTGGTCGGCTCCTTCATCCCGAGCTTTTTCAACCAATCCTTGCGGTACGAGAGGGCCAGGTTAGAATACACCTGCGAGGTCATAAACAGGTTTCCGTAGTAGTTTCCATTTACCGCCGACCAAGGCACTTCTTTATCGAGCGATGCTTTCACAGTCGGCATGTCTTTCAGGTAGTCGTTAAGCGGAAGTAAAATGCCGTCCTTGATCCATTGGTTGACGGCAGCATTCGGATAAGCCATCGTTACTACATCGGGATAATCGCCGGATGCCATCGCCACGGTTACTTTTTCAAAGTCGTTCTGGGGCACCATCTTAATCGTAAGCTTGATATTCAGCCTTTTGTTGATTTCCTGAATAATGCGATCGTCCGCATCGCCGACCTTGGATGCCATGTCCCCAGCACGCAGCCACGTAATCGGCACCGGATTCCCTGATGAATCCCCCGACCCCGACGGCTTTCCGCTGCTGTCGGAGCACCCGGCCAAAACGGCGGAGCCTGCCAGTAGTAAGGTTAATACGGCCGTCCCAACTTTTTGTATTCCCCTCAATGTGCAATCCTCCCTTTAAATGATCGTATATCGGTAACGGGATTCTCGCGAATCGCCGGCTCACCCTATTCCTTGACACCGCCGAGCGTAACGCCTTTGACGAAATGCTTCTGAAAGAACGGATAGATGAGCAGAACCGGGATCGTGGAAATCATGACAGTTGCCATTTTAATCGGCTCTCCGAGCAGGCTTGGCGAATCTCCGCCGGACTGGGCTGCGGCCTGGTTCTCGAACAGCATCGCCCGCAGGAACACCTGCAGCGTCCACTTTTTGGCTTCGGTAATGTAGAGGACGGCATTGAAATATTCGTTCCATCGTCCGACTGCATAGAACAGGGTGATCGTCGCGATAGCCGGCATGGAAAGAGGAATGACGATTCGGAACAAAATGCCGAGGTCGTTGCAGCCGTCGATTTTGGCGGATTCCTCCAGACTTTCCGGTACGGTAAAAAAGAAATTCATCAGGACGATCATATTGAACGTGTTGATCGCACTCGGAATGATGAGCGACCAGAGCGAATTCAGCATCCCCAGATTTTTGACAATGATATAGTTTGGAATAATTCCGCCGCTGAACATCATCGTGAAAATGATTAGGATCATGAACAGTCCGCGCCCTCGCAGATGCTGCTTGGACAGAGCATATGCCGTCATAATGGTAATCAGCATGTTGATGGCGGTTCCGACCACGGTAACGAAAATCGCATTCCCGTAAGACGTCCATAAAAGCGGCATTTCAAGCAAGTAGGCGTAGGCTTCCAGATCGATTGTATGAGGCCGCCAATGGATCGAAGCATTGATGTACTCCTCGAGCGGAATGATCGAGATGACGAGCGAATCCCAGAACGGATAAAGCGTGATGACGGCCAGGAGGATGAGAAAGACTGTATTCCCTGCATCGAACCATTTGCTGCTCCAGCTTGTTTTCATCGGTAGTCCTCCCTAGTAAAGCCCGCGTTCGCCCATGGCCTTGGCCAGTCGGTTGGCGATCAGCAGCAAGCTGAAATTGATGAGCGACTTGAACAGCCCTACAGCAGCCGCCAAACTGAATTGGCCTTCCTCAAGACCCAACTGGTACACGTACGTGTCGATGATGTCGGCTACCGAGATGACGGTCGCATTGAGAAGCACGAAAATTTGCTCGAACCCCGCTTCCATCATGTATCCCATACGAAGGATCAGGAGAATAACGATCGTATGCTTGATGCCGGGAAGTGTGATATAGAGCATTCGCTGGAATCGGCTGGCGCCGTCGATCATGGCCGCCTCGTAAAGCTGCGGATTGATGCCAGCAAGGGCAGCCATATAGATGATCGTGTTCCAGCCGAACTCCTTCCAGATCATCGACCCGACCAGCACGCTGCGAAAATAGCTCGGGCTCGAAAGAAAGGGGATCGGCTCAATGCCGATTCGCGCAAGTAAATGGTTGATCATGCCGTAATCGAGCGAAAGCAAGCTGACGAGAATGCCGCCCATAATGACCCAGGAAACGAAATGCGGCAAATAAATAATGGTTTGAATCGTGCGCTTGAAGGCCATCTTGCGGACTTCGTTCAATAACAGAGCCGCTATGATCGGAGCGGGAAAACCGAATATCAAGCGGTACAGGCTGATCAGCAGCGTGTTCCGGAATACCTCCCAAAACTTGTCTTGCCCGAATAGCTCGCGGAAATGGTAGAGCCCGGCCCATGGACTTCCGAGAATCCCTTTGGACAGATTAAAATTTTTGAACGCGATGATGGCTCCGTACATGGGCAAATAATGAAAGATTAAATAGTAGGCAAGCCCGGGTATAAGCATTAGGTACAAATATCGGTTCATCCACACATGCTTGGATAAAGGCGCGCGCTTTTCCGCCCGAAGCCCGGACCGCGGGGTGACCTTTGCCGAGGAAGCGACAGGCTCCATTGCCATAGAATTTTCCCCTTTATCAAGTTCTCGAATCGAGTGTAAGCGATTCCAACCCTCAGTGCTAGAATCTTATCTTAGGTTTGGTTGCTATTTTTCTTTTTCAAGCGGTATCATTTCATCACATTATGGACCCAAAGCGTGAAAAAAGATGCAAGACGCTCCGATTAAACGAAATGTCTTGCATCCCACAACATCATTACTTCCCGACCTGAATTTGACGATTTCGATAGTCCGTCGGTGTCATACTATAATGCTTCTTAAATGCGCGAATCAGGTTCGTCTTATTGCCGAAGCCCGTTTTTTCCGCGACCTCATATATTTTCGATTCGCCGGACTCCAACAGTCTCGCCGCCGCCGCCAAGCGGACTTCCGTCAAATATTCCAAATAGTTTTTGCCTGTAACCTCCTTGAATATTTTGGAAAAGTACTGCGGATTCATCAACACCTTCTCCGCAATCTCCTGCAGGGTCAGCTCTTCCCTATAGCTACTCTCGATATACCGGCAAATCTGCTGGATTAGATCCGCATTCTTGTTGTCCCGTTTATCCCTGACATACTTGACTGCACGCACCGTAGTGCCGCGCAGCCAGTCCTTGATTTGCTCCATTGTGGACAACCGGTTATATTCCAAATAGGGGTCCCCGTCATAAATGCCCTTTAGGCTCGGATTCAATTCCATCATTGCCGTAATCACCGCATACACCAGCTGGCTGAGCAGCAGCTGCTTTTCCCGGTAATTGACCTCTTCCCGATCCCCGATCTCGTCCAGTATCTCCGTTAACCCTTCTAGAGATTTCGATAAGTTGCCAAGCTTGATTTCCACCTTCAAATTCTCGATTTTACGGGTAAAATCCATCCATATTCTTGTTCCGCCATAATCGAGCCGTATGTCCCAGATGCTGATCATGCAGGCTTCTCCCGCCAAATTCTCGAACAGCAACGCTTCCTTCGCTTCATTGAAGGAGCCTTCAATTTCATACAGATGCGCGCGATAGGCGCCTATCCCCACCGAGACCGGCTCGCCGACCTCCTTCATAATCCGGTCGGTCAGCTGCAGCGCATTCTGCTTGGCGAAATGGTCCGCATCCAATGCTTGAGCAACGACCGCCGGCATGATAAGCGCGATATGCCGATGATCCAGGGAAATGACGGCACCTCCTCCGGCCAAACCCAAGAAATGCACGCAGACCTGATGGATTCGGAACGTCAATATATGGCTTTGCTCCCGCGACGCATCCGATCCGCCCCGAACCGAGTACAGGTGAAGCAGAAGCACGACATATCCGGTATCCGGAAGCGCCAAATCGTAATAATTCACCGAGCGGGCCACTTCGTGCGGATCGCTCTCGCGCCCGAGCAGCAGCCCCAGCAGAAAATGATCTCTCAATATCGCTTCGTGGCGCCTCATTTCCTCCCGTACATGTTCGTTCTCTTTCATCAGATGATAAAACGTTGTGCGCAAAAGACTCAAATCATCCGTCCGGCGCTGCGTTTTCGCATTGGCGGCCACACCATCGTTCAAGCCCGATAGGCCTTGGACAAGAGAATAAATCGGTTTGTAGTATCGACCCGACATGAGCAGGACGAGAATCGTTCCGGCCGCTAAACATATGAGAGAGATGATGAGAACGACCTTGAGGATCAGATCGGATTCCTTGAACACCACCGACATCGGTGCCGCTTTAATATATAACCACCCGTTGAAATCCGATTTTACATAGGAGACGAACATCTTCTGGCCGTTCATCGTCTTCGTTAACCAGCCCTGCGGGCTCACCGCTTCCGGATTCGTGAACTCTCGTTCCGTGAGGCCGAATTTTGCGGAATTATCGTTGTACAGCATCGTTCTGCCCTGCTCGTTCAGAATGGCCACATCGTTACTGGTATTTGGGTTAGGCCGGATATACGTTTGGTAGAACAGATCCATCTTGATGTTGAACATGACGTAATTGTCCGCTTTCTCTCCCACCGGGATGCGCAGAGCGTATGTAATCACCATGGTTTCATCCCCGCTCGTAAAAGGAATCGGGTGAGGCTCCAGCCATCGGCCATATGGAGGTTCGTGGCTGAGCCGGTCAAACACGTCCCGGTCCCAAAATTGCTCCAGGCTGATGATCCCTTCGCCGGAAATGATCTTTCCAAGATGCTCGTTGTACAAATAGATCGAATGAAGATAATTCGATGAGCTGATCTTCTCATTCAGCATGCCGATGACCGCCTGAGCGTCGGAATAGCCGATCTGCCCGGCGGGCATCACCAGAATTTTGCGGACGGAAATATTTTCGCTGATCGCCATCGCCACTTTTTGGATTTCCTGAATCGTGCTCTCGACCATCTGCTTGGTTTGGTTTAACGTTTCCTGGCTTTGCTTCGTTTCGCGCTGTTGAATAGTACGTTTAAAATAAAAATATGTAAGCGCTCCCATTGTCAGGTTCAAGAAAAAGATAACCGTCAGGGAATAAATGAATAATCGGAGAAACATGGTTCGGGTGATAAACCGTTTCATCAAACTCCCCCAACTCCCTCCTCTAAACCCTGCAGGGTCTTACGCTGACCGGTTCGCTTCGTTCCATATCGGAGATCATTTCAATTAGGAGCTGCTGCCTGATGCCAGCATATTCGGCTGCCTCGAACAGATTGATCTTTTCGCCAGGATCGTTCCGCAGATCATACAATTCCCCGAATGTCTCCCCGTTATAAACGGCCAATTTCCAGGCCGGTGTCACCCAACATTTGAATCGGATCCGCTCCGGCTCTTCCTTGTATTCGATGCGCACTCCCGACCGCGGCAATGCGGCTCCCTGCTGCAAGGCCGGCTTCAAACTGATGCCATCTCTCCTCACATGATCGTCAATTCCGGCAAAATCCAAGATCGTCGGAAGCAAGTCGATGAGTGAAACGCATTCCGTCACCTGACAAGGAGCGAAGCCTTCCGGGTAGCGAATCAGCATCGGGATATGGGTTACGCCTTCGTACACTAGCGGACCCTTCATCCCGATCGAATGATCGCCAAGCATTTCCCCATGATCCGATGTAAAGATGACGATCGTATTGTCCCGCAAGCCAAGCCGATCCAATTGATCGAGAATGATACCGAGCTGCTCGTCGATCAATTGAACCATGGTATAGTAATACGCCCGCGTCAGCTTGCTTTTCTGAGGATCTTTAAAGTAGGGCACCCATGCATGATCCCCGTTGCCCGCAATCACGAATGGGCCGACAAACCGTGATTTGGAAAAGGTCCCGTTATGAAATATAGGAATATGCTCGACAAGGCCGCTTTCGCCTGTCAAATCCGTGTCGGGAAGCGGAATCTCGTCCGGGTTGACCCTGTTCGTATAATCATAAGGAACAATGTGTGGATGATGCGGATCCTGAAAGCCCAGGTTCAGGAAGAACGGCTGCCCTTGGGAAGCCTCCTGATGCTCCTCCAGGAACGATATGGCCCGCTCGGCCAGCCAGGTGCCGGAATGGAGAGCGGTCGGCATTTCCCAGTCCCCGGTCTCGTTCGGATCGTCGTTAAACAATGCCTTGACCTTGAATTGTTCGGGAAGGTGGCCTTTCTGCTTGATCCAAGCGGCATAATGGCCTTTTACCCCCCAAGACGCGTGCCCCAAGCTTAGCTCCGCTGTCTCAAAGCCAGCCAGATCGCGAAATGGCGTGCATTTCTCGTCAACCGGAGCGGTTTCCGGGCTGTCCGCCTGCCACGGGTGCCAATGCGCCTTACCGATATGATGGGTCCGGTAACCGTTATCACGCAAGATTTGGCTTAAAAAGATGGAGTAATCCTCCGCATACGTGCCTACATTGTAAGCGCCATGACGGGAGATGTGCTGTCCGGTCAACATCGAGACTCGCGAAGGCGTACATACCGTATTCGGACAGTAAGCCCGGCTGAATACCGCCCCCTCTCTTCCGAGATGATCCAGATTCGGAGTTCGAATAAAGCCGCTGCCGTTAATACCAACACTATCGTAACGCTGCTGATCCGTCGTAATCAAAATCACGTTAGGCTTAGTCCGCATCGCGTAATATCCTCTCCTTGAATGTTTCATCTTGGATGGGCAGCCGCCCGGTTTAGCGACTCATCCCGTTCTAAATAATTGTAAGCGATTGCGTTCAAGAGAAGAAAGTACTTATTTTTAGGATCTGTTGCAGTTTGTTTGATTTGGCATGACCTTTCATATTCAGCGTTATCTCTTCTGCCTCTGCTTAATTTCAAACGAACATAAAAGCGGCCTCCGTCAAAGTGCTTGATAGCACCTCACGAAGGCCATGGTCAGTCGTTGAAATCCGTCTCTTATTTGGAGGATTCACTATATTTTTTGAAGTTGTCCAAAATTGCTTGCCAGCCGGCTTTTTGCATTTCAACGGAATTGGTGGTTTCTGCATCAAAAGTTTCAATTACCTTAGTGTTATTTCCTTCGCTAATGAACGTAATCGCTACTTTTCTTCCATCTTCCATCGTGTATGAAATAAACTCGTTTCTTCTCACTTCATCGTAAACACCGCCAAAATCAAATCCAAAGCTGCCATCTTTAGCTTCCATTCTTGTAGTAAATCGGCCGCCCACTCTTAAATCATTTTCGGCAGCTGGGGCATGCCAGTCATCAGAAGCCGCACACCATTTAGTAATATGCTGCGGCTCGTTCCAATACTCCCACACGTCTCCAACCGGTTTAAGTACTGTGGTTTCTACCGTTATCGCTACTGCTTTGCCTGTTTCCATTTTAATGATCCACCTCACTAGAATATTAGGTTCTTTTCATTGCTTTTGCCTTCCTAACCGTTCGAACACCTTTAATATATCTCATTAGGAATATACTCGTCAAGGAATATTTATTATTTTTAATTGTAAATTATTTCGTTCCTCTCTCCCTGATCACATCGTATACTTCACAATACAGAGCGCATAGGTCTCGAGCTTCGGTAGGTTAAACGATACGTAGTCGCCGTCCGTTGTGAAAACGAGCTGCTCTTCCCCGGGTGCTAGAGAGACGGATTCGGGGGTCTTGCCGTTCAATCGTACTCGCACGGAAATGTCATGAACGGGGATATTCGGCAGTTCCTTTTGAAAGTTCAACAGGTGCAGCAAATACCGCCGCTCGTCTTGATCGTGGAATAAGGTCAGCTCTACCGATTTAGGCGCCGTAGATTCGAAGGCAAGCGGTTTCGTTGCAAGCGACCGAATAAGACCCGCGAAAATTTCCTTATGCTCGGACTCCTCCATGCTCTCCAGATTGCCGGCTGCATACAAGGATCGTCCTGCTCCAAAGCGGTGCTCGATCAAAGACGGAAAGCTCGTCGAGGTGCCCGGAGGATTGCTGATCGCAGAAGCGCAAGTCGTCGGGTCGTCGGGACGGGTGTAAGGTAAAGTCAAGCTTGCGGATACGCGGCTGTCCGGATGGGGCTCTACCTTGAGTTGCGTCCCCAAAATCATAAGCGGCGTTTGCCCGGAGTACCTCAAAAACCGATCGTCTTTAACATCTGCAGGCGACATATATGTGACCGTTTCCTCTGTCTCCCCGAGCAGGTTAACTCCAAATACGTCAGCGAGCATGAAATTCGAATGCCTGGTTCCCTTCTTATCGGTCAAGGAAGTAGATTTGCTTGCATATACGCTTCCTCCCAACTGCACAAACTGTCGGATCGCTTCGGCCTCTTCTTCGTCCATCATGGCCAGATTCGGCAACACAAGCACTTGGAAGCGGGATAGCTCACCAAGATTTTTCTTCGTCAAGACCCCATAGGGAATGTTTTGCTCGATCAGCACTTTGGCGGCTTTCATCGCATTTTTAATAAAGCGTTTCTCGGCGGCCGTTTCCATTACCGGTTTGCCGTTATCCGCGAAATCGATTTCCGATTCGAAGTTTATGTAGATGGCAACGTCTTGGCATGACTCCGCATCCGGCCGGAAGTAGCTTTGGTAGGATTCCAGCTCTTGGTACACCCCGCCGATCACCTCGTAAACAGTCGGATCCATCGTTCCTTCCGGGTCGATGGCATCGATGATCAGGAAGGCGCTGTGGTTCGCCAAGGCGGAATAAGCATGTGCCCTTAACAATTCAGGTGACTTCATGGTCGTATGATGGTGCAGGTCGGGGCTGCGCGACGTCATAAACTCGAACGGTTTGTTTTCCGACAGATGATAAAGGGCCTTGCAGGTGAACGATTGGAACAGCGCATCTCCGTAGAAATCCCCGCTCGTATAGTCGGTCTGCCGGAAAAAATCAGCCGTCAGCCCGTTCTGCCAGCCAACCGGCCAAGAAGCACACTGATGTCCGACGGACATCGCCGGACGAATCTGTTTGACGGCTGCGGTGATGTCGGCCGCAAATTCGGCGAGCCAACGTTCCCTTGTTCGCTGCAGCCGCATCCAGTCGGGATCTCCCCAGTCAACCGAGTTCGGCAGTTCGCTCCCGGTTTCATCAAGATACCGCTTGCGGCAATGCGGACAATAACAGACGGAATAAGGCCAATGGATCATGTCGATCCACACGCCGTCAGCGTCATAATTCCGAGCCAAATCCTCTACTTGCCGGATGAGAAAATCCCGGTACGGCGAGTTCAGGCAGCATACCCCGTATCGGCCGGGCTGCCACAAGTATTCCGCCGTGCCTTGCCCCTTAGCGGAGATGAACCGCCATTCCGGATAAGTGTCGTACGCCCATTTCGACCAAAAATTATGGTACAAAATGACATTTAATCCGTTCTCCTTGCACAGTTCAACCATTCTTCCGATAAAATCCCGCCCCTGCAAGCCGGCATGCATGTGTCCGATCGGCGTCGGCCAATAGCATAAGCCTAGACAAGAACTCGTGTATACCATTGCGGTGTCGACTCTTGCCTGTACGAGCAGCTCTATGTAACGCTCAGCGTCGAGCTTCGACAAAAACTTCGGATTCCAATCCGGGATGTGCATATCGAGTAAATGCCGGCGAAAACTGGTTTTGTACCAGGGGTTGGCTTTAAGATGGGTCGTCACGTTAGTCACTCTCCTTCCCGTTCTATCTGATCACTAGTCGAACCGGTACGTTCCCGGGATTCGCTTTAACGGTTTGCCTTTCGCCGCCGACTCGTTGGCCGCCAGCGTCACGGCTAGGGTCTGCAGCGCGTCCGTATAGCTTCCCAGCACGAGCTGCTGAGAGCGGCTCTTAACGGCTTCTATGAAGCGGCGATCCTGCTCCTCATAATAGTTCTGACGGGAAATTTCCGTCACGTCCCTCTCGTTGTCTACGATGCGCAGGCTGGAGCCGTGAATTTGCACATAGAAGTTTCTTCCCATGATTTCGACTTCCGAACGTCCCAGATGCGGCAGGGTGCACGTATTGCTTACGCTGCCTACGGCTCCGTTCTCAAGCCGAAGAGCCAATGTGCCGATATCGTAGATCGTCGCGTCCGGATCGTCTTCCCGAATGGCGCGGCTTTCGAACTGCGCATACACCTCGTCTATTTCTCCGGCCATATAGCGGATCAAATCGATCTGGTGCGTCGTCTGGTCGACAAGCTGACCGCCCGAGAGCTCGAGGCGCCGCCACCATGAGGGCGCATGCTGACCGCCGAACCGGTAAGCAAGGACCATGTCGGTCGTCTTATCCTGCAAATACTGTCTAGCCTTCTGCACCGTGTCCAAATACCGGAGACAGTAGCCGGACGAATGGATGACACCGCTCTCCCGCACCAGCTTCTCCTTGCGGATGACCGGATCGAGATGAAGTCCGAGCGGCTTCTCCACGAACAGATGAATGCCCCGCTGCGCCGCTTCGACCTCCGCATCGTCCCGCGCAAACTGCGGGGAGCAAATAAACAGGACGTCGATGCCGCCCGACTGGATTAGCTCGGCCGTGCTGTCGAATACCCGGGCGCTGAGCGGCCCCGCCGCGGCTTCCGCCTTCGCCGTATCGACGTCGTAGACCGAAGCGATCTCCACGTCCGGAATTTTGGACAATACCGATAGATGTGCCTTGGCAATGCCACCCATCCCGATAAACCCGACTTTAACGCTCACTTCCGCACCTCCGGCAGCCGGATCGTCTCTCCACTGGCTGCAGAATCGTCAATGGCGAAACAAAGCTCCATCGTCCGGCAAGCGTCTTCGAAATCGCACCGCGTCGTTCCCCCGCTGTGGATGGCGGTGATCAGATCGGCAATCTCGAATGCGAACGGATGATGAGTCACATCCCCGCTGTCAGGAAGAATAGTAGGGATCGTCGCATAATCGGTCTGGCCGGGGAATTTGTGGCTGAACAGCTGATTGTTGAGCAGGGTTCCTTTGTCGCCTAACAAGCGGATGTTCATTTTGTAAGGGGTTCTGCATTCGAGAGAGGAAGACACTTTAGCAATCCCGCCGTTACGCAGCTTCATAATGGCCATCACATTGGGGTCAAATTCATATCCGGATTCCGATGCCGGTGACGTCCTGCCGCTGTAAGCTTTGACCTCTTCGACCTCGCCTGCAAAATAGCGGAGGGCATCGACCGCATGGCAGCCGGCCGACAGAATGCTGCTGCCGCCCAAGTCTTTGCGGCTGCTCCACCGGTATTGGACATAACGGGGCCCGATGTCGTGCCAATAGTCCGTCTCCGCCATGAAAACATGGCCGATTGCATCATCTTTCAAAAGCGACTTTACCGTTTCGAACAGAGGATTCCAACGTAATACGAAGCTGGTCACGGTTTTGACCCCGTTCGAACGAATGGCTTCCCCCATGGCGGCCAGGCTCCCGCGCTCGAGAGCGACCGGCTTCTCGATGACGAGATGCTTGCCGCGGCGTGAGGCCACAATCGCTTGCTCCGGCCTTACTTCCGGCGTGGAGCAAAGGACGATCGCATCGATCGCAGGATCTTCGGCCATCTCTTCGAACGTTCCGTATAAGCGGGCTTGAACCCCCCATTCCTTCAGCCGTCCCTCCGCATATTGCGGCTGTCGGCTGTACATCCCCCCAAACTCTGCGTCCGGATGCCCCTCTATGCTGCGGACATATTCGCCCGCCACCCATCCGGTTCCGGCAATCCCGAATCGAATCGTCATTTTGCATTTCCCCTTTCACACCATTTTGCAATACACAATAGATCATCCTGCCAGCCATCGTTTCAAATCGTCTACCGTTTGCCGGATGTCTCGGGCTTGTTGGTCGCCGTGTATTTCCCGCTCAATGATAAGCTCCCCATTGAATCCCCGCTCTTGAAGCGCACGGATAAACTGCGGGAAGTTCACTTTCCCGAGTCCGGCCCGAACCTCCCGACCCAGCTCGTTTCCGTTAGTCGGGTATAACCCGTCCTTCACATGTATATTCCGGACGTAGCCGCCGATCACATCAAGGGAGTCGATCGGATTCCCTTTCCCGTACAAAATCAAATTCGCCGGATCGAAGTTGATCCCCAAGTTCGAAGTGCCGACACGTTCGATCGTGCGCAGGAGCACGACCGGCGTTTCCTGACCCGTCTCGAACCAGAACCCGATCCCGAGACGGCTGCAATATTCGGCCACCTCTCGAATTGCTTCAACGACAGCGGGATAGGCCGGATCGGTCATGTTTTCCGGTATGAACCCACAGTGCGTGATGATCGCGGGGGCTCCGATCCGTACGGCGAAATCCGCCCACAGCTTGAGTGCTTCAATACGCTCCGATCGGTACGCTTCCGGCACAAGGCCGAGCGTCACAGGCCCCTCGGTGAAGTTCCACTTGGCCGGTCCGGGAACCCCGGCCCACATGGCGCAAACACGAACATCGGCCGCATGGGCTTCCCGGACGACCCGCTCTGCCACCTCCGGCACAGCGAGTGACGGATCCCAGCTGACGAGCTGGCAAACATGCAGTCCGAACTTCGCTACAAGGCCGAAACAATCCCCGCCGTTAGTCAACGAATTGATGACCCCTATCTCCATGACAATCGTCCTCTCTTCCGGTAGGTTTATTAGCTGCACCCGAGCTCGATCCTCTGGCCCGTTTCGCACGAGAGGACGATCGCATCCGCCGCTTCGATTACACGGATCGCATCCGTAAACGAAATTAGGCTCGGCTCGGTTCCCTGTACGATGCAATTGCATATATACTGCAACTGTTCCCTTAACGCGCCGTACACGATCCCGTCCGCCGTGTGATGAATATGAAAGTCCGGATTGAAGCGCCCCGAATTGTTCCAAACTTGCAGGCCGCCGCTGGCCGTTTCGAAGTGGGCGATGCCGGTATCTCCGATAACTTCAACCGCATCGTTGATGGCGATTCCAGCCTTGTCGGGGGTCATCCAGTTGCTGTGCAGAACCGCAAGAATGCCGTTCTCGAATTCCAGATTGACCCACAGCACTTCGGGAGCCGTGCTTCCCGACACATGGCGACCGTATGCCTGAACGGACTTAACCGGGCTGTCCGCATACCAAATCGCCAGGTCTAAGTCATGAACGGTCAGTTCGTATACGGTGTTCGTCCGGCAGTATGTATCGAACAGAGATCGCTGCCGCGACCTTTTGAAATACATGCTGACCGGCTTACCAAGACTGCCGCTGCGGATGGACCGGTGAATATCCATATACCGGGGATCGAAACGCAACAGATGGCCAGGGAGCAAGTGCCTGTCATGCCTTACGGCCGCGTCGTACATTTCCTTGGCTTCCTTGAGCCTCGTGGTAATAGGCTTCTCCACCAGGACATGTTTGCAGCCGGCCAGCGCCGCCAGCGTTGGCGTCAAGTGATCCTTCTCGAAAGTTACGACGCTTACTAGATCAAGATCGCTCCGCTCCAGCATTTCTTCATAGTGTGTATACCGTGAGCGTGTCTCGATGCCGAAGCGGTCTCCGATTTCGGCCAGTCGTTCCTCGCGCGTATCGCAAATGGCCGCGATCCGGACATTAGGTAAGCTGCGATAAGCCTCAACATGGCATTCTCCCCAGCTGCCAAGACCGATAATGCCGACATTTACCGTTGTCATCGTATTATCTTCGCTCCTCTTCGCCTACCGATAAAATGATTTTCCCATAGTGAACCTTACCGGCCACCAACTCTGCAAAAGCCGCGCCGCCTTCCTCCAACGGACGGACTTGCGTCCAGCCCGTTTCCGTGATGCGCCCATCCGACAAAAGGCGAACCGATTGCGCGAAATCTTCCTCGCTGTAGCAGAACGAACCGAGATATTCGATTTCTCGGCGAATCATCGTGTTCACCGGCAGCATCGTCCCGTCAATGCCGAGGCCGATGTTCATCACGGTTCCGCCGGGATTGACGAGCTGGACCGCTTGCTCGCGGGTGGGCTGGAACCCGGCGGCATCCAGGACGACGTCCAAGCCTTGAGGGCCGCAGGCATCCTTCACGGTGTCCGCCCAGCCGGGATCCCGGGGGTTGACGGCACCGTCCGCTCCTGCGTGCAGCGCGATCTGCAGCCTTGCCGGGTTCGTGTCGGCGACGATCACACGGGCCGCCCCGAGGAGCCGGGCCACTCTGGCGCACAGCAGACCGATGCCGCCGGCGCCGAATACAAGCACGTTCGCTAGCGGGTGTCGGGCGAGCGCCCGCCGCGTCGCACGCAGCGAACAGGCTAGCGGCTCCGCCAAGCAGGCGCGGTACGGCGACAGCGAGTCCGGTACGACGTGCACTGCACGTTCGGGCACCGTTACCCGCTCCGCAAACGCGCCCGGGCGATGGATACCGATAATACGCCGCGTATCGCATAGCTGCGTGAAACCGCGGACGCATCTGGGACACGTTCCGCAATGCAACAGCGGATTGACGACAACCTTCTGCCCGGCCTGCAGGTGCCCTCCCGTCCTGGAGGCCTCTTCCACAATGCCGCAAAACTCATGGCCCATGACAAGCGGCGGAACCCGCAAGCTGTTATGGCCCAAATATCCCTCGATCTCCGACCCGCAAATACCTACGGCAAGCACTCGTATAAGCACCTCGCCAGACTCGGGTGCCGGTACTGCCGTTTCCTCTATATCCATCCGCTCAACTGCATTCCATACGAGCGCTCTCATAACGGTTCCTTCTTTCCTTCCGTCCTATCCGACGACGAGCGTCGGCAACAATCCAATGCCTGCAGAAGCCGCGCGATATCCTCACTGTCGTTAAACAAATGGATCGAGACCCGGAACCGCCCGTCGCCTCCCCATACATAAATGTTTCGCTCCTGCAGTTCGGCCGCCAATTCATCTCCACTATCGGACAAGATGCAGATATTGCCGGCGCGCCGCTCCGATTCGGCCGGCGTCATGATCTCATAACCGAGCTCTGTCAGCTTCCCGATCAATTCACTGCCCAAATCGAGAATATGCCGTTCGATCCGGTCGACTCCTATATCAAGAAGCACCTGCACCGATTCATTCAGCGCATACACGGTCGGGTAGCTCGGATAACCGGTCTCAAACCGGCGGGCATCCTCGAGAAAGGCAAACGACTCGAACCGGTTTGGGCTGAACATGTCGGTTACGGCCCGCCAACCGGTAGACTTCGGCATAAAAGCAGAAAGACGTGTCGGATTGACGCCCAGAATGCCAAGGCCATGCACAGACAAGAGCCACTTATAGGAGCTGCAGACGACGAAGTCTGCTTCGTACATGTCGACCGAAACGGCGCCTAACGACTGAGTAGCGTCAAGCAGCAGAAGCGTATCCGTTTGCTTCAGCCGAGCGTACAGGCTGCGATAATCGAGCCGGGCGCCGGAATAATAACTGACGTGGCTCGTCATTACGATCCGGGTACGACTATCGACCTCCGCCATAATGTTTTCCGGCGTCACCTGCCACCGCGTGTGGTTAACAACCCTCACGGTGACGCCCTTTTCCTTCAGCAGCAGCCAAGGCAGCACGCCCGCCGGAAACTCCAGCGTATGAATGACCACGTTG
This sequence comes from Paenibacillus sp. HJGM_3, assembly GCF_045062745.1. Classification (NCBI taxonomy): domain Bacteria; kingdom Bacillati; phylum Bacillota; class Bacilli; order Caryophanales; family Paenibacillaceae; genus Paenibacillus; species Paenibacillus sp. HJGM_3. Next base: position 224,824 of record NZ_JBJGED010000005.1, on the reverse strand, counting down.
TCGCCGGGCTTGAAATCGATAGCCCCCGCAATCATCGAAACAATCTCGGAGCTGTTGGACAGAAAGGCGATTTCCTCCGGCTTGCCGCCGAGCAGACGGGCGACGTTCGCTTTGCAGGATGCCTCGATCCGGGCATTGTTTTCGCGACCGGCGGGCCCTAACGACCGGATGCGCATATACGTTTGCACAGCTTCCGCCGCCACCTTGAGAGCAGGAGTTTCAGCCCCGCTGTATAACCAAGTGCACTCCTCGAGTCCGATAAATCTGCTTTTGTCTATGAGCGATTGCATAGCTTTCACTCCTTAGTCCTAATCGTGTGTTCGGAATGAGCTCCCCGTCTTACATAACGCTCCTCCTCTCTCACTCCTTCACGCTGCCGAGCACGATCCCTTTCATGAAGTACTTTTGCAGAAACGGGTATACGAGCAGTACGGGCAGCGCACCCAAAAAGATTTCGGCCGCCTTGATCGTCCGGTCGGAGATTAGTTTCAGGTTCTTCAGCTCTTCTTCTCCGAGCGATGTGAAGTCTTTCTGAATCACGACCGTTTGCAAATAGCTCTGCAGCGGATAATGGTTCGGCGAATTCATCAGAATGAGCCCGTCGAACCAGGAATTCCAGTGTCCGACTACGGTGAGCAGCATGATCGTCGCAAGTGCAGGTACGGACAACGGAACGATGACCCGGATCAGCGTCGAGAGATGGCCGGCCCCGTCAATAAAAGCCGCTTCCTCCAACTCCCGCGGAATGCCCCGGAAAAAGTTCAGCAGGAGGATCACGCTGAATACCGGCACGGCACCCGGAATAATGAGCGCCCAAATCGAATCGAGCAGCCCTGTCGCACGAATGATCATATACCACGGAATGAGTCCGCCGCTGAACAAGATCGTGAGCACGAAAAACCAGGCGTACCATGTTCGCGGACGAAAGGAGCTGGATTCCTTGGCCAGCGGATAAGCCGTCAAGATCGTCATAATCATGTTGACGATCGTGCCGAGCACCACCCGTTTTACCGAAATACCGAAAGCGTTCGTAAATTTCCCCGTACTGAGCACATAATGATAGGATTGCGTCGTGAAGTCGACGGGCCACAGCTTCACTAATCCGGCCGTAGCCGCCGCATTGGAGCTGAATGAGATCGCAAGGACGTGGATCAGCGGCAGAACGCACGCGAATGCCAGCGAGAGAAGCAACGAATAATTAATGACGTTAAACAACTTTCGCGAAAACGATGCGGGTACAATCACAGCCCTCCCTCCCTTTAGAAGATACGGTAATTAGCCAGGCGATAGGCCAAAAAATAGGCGACGGAAATAAAGCAGAGCGAGACGACCGACTTGAGCAATCCGATCGCGGTAGCCGGCCCGTATTGGGCCGCGATCAACCCCATGCGGTATACGTACGTGTCGATGATGTCGCCGCTCTCGTACACCTGCGGGCTGTATAAATTGAACACCTGCTCGAAGCCCGCGTTCAAAATGCTTCCCAAACTGAGCGTAGCCATCAGTACGATGATCGGCCGCATGCCCGGCAGAGTAATGTGCCATGTTTGCCGCAGCCTGCCCGCCCCATCGACGACGGCCGCTTCGTACAGCGTAGGATTGATACTCGTAAGGGCGGCCAAATAAACGATCGTGCTGAAGCCGAATTCCTTCCATTCGTTCGAGCCGACCAGCACGTAAGGAAACCAGCTGTTGTTCCCGAGAAAATAAATCGGCTCAATGCCTAACCACCCAAGAAAAGCATTCACGATCCCCTGCGATGGGGACAAGATGTCGATCAATACGCCGCCCAGAATGACCCAGGACAAGAAATGCGGCAAGTAGATGAGCGTCTGGATTCCTCTCTTAATGAAGGTGAGCGATACTTCGTTCAGGAGCAGGGCGATGACGACCGGCACCGTAAGCCCGGCTGCAATTTTCATAGCGGCTATAAAAACTGTATTGCGCAGTACCTCCAACGTATCCGGCAGGCCGAACACGTACCGGAAGTTTTTAAGACCGACCCAGTCCGATTCAAAAAAGCCTTTGACCGGCATGTATTTCTGAAAGGCGATCACGATCCCGAACATCGGGCCGTAGCTGTAGATCAACACCAGAATGACGGCCGGCAAGAGCATCAGGTGGAGGGGGATGTTGGATATCGCTTTCCTTTTCACAACACACGCACGCCCTTTCTGTTAGCCGTAGTGAGACAAACAGGGGAAAGCGGTCGCCCTCCCCTTATCCGCAGCTGTCTTTATTTGTTTTTCGCATACCAATCATTCACTTCTTTTGTAATTTCGTCACCGCCGTTTTTCTTCCAGTCTTCGACGAACTTGTCGAACTGGTCGATCGACGCCGTCCCGAGGATGATCTTGGTGAACAGCTCATTCTTCATCTTGTCGAGCGCCGGCCCCTTCTCCACCATCGCCGGCAGAGGCGAAGTAATGAACTCGTTGGAAATAAACTGATCATTTTTGCGATACGCATCGGTCACGCCCATGGAACCGTCCTTCCCGAAGATGGCGTTCCATCCCCAAGCGCTCTTGTCTCCGCCCTGGAATTTAAGAATGTTGTTATAGACGGCCTTATCGTCGCCTGTCAGAGCGGACGTATCTTTGGTCTCCAATGCTTTCACGACCTTCAGCCGCTGATCCGCATTCTTGAACGCCTTATAGACCGCAATCGAGTTCATTTGCCAAATCTCCACGTTTCCGTCGTTGACGTATTTCTTGTTGATCTCATCGTCTTTATTTTCATAGAACGTGTTGATCCAGAAATCGATCATTTTGAACAACGCTTCGGGCTGCTTGACGCTTTTCTTCACCACCCAGTAGCCGACGACACCAAGATCGATCTGATTTTTCGCCTGTTGGCCGTCTGCCGAAACGATCGGGAACGCCTTCCATTCCATTGTCGGATCTTTATCGATTCCGGACTGCAGAGGAAACAGACCGCTGTATGGGGAGCCGTACATCAGGCCGATTTTGCCGCCCGCGATGGACTCGGCTGCTTTGGCGAACGCCTTCGTGCCGAATTCGGGATCGATTTGCTTCTGCTTTGCCATATCCTGCAGCTTCTGCAACGCGGTTTTCATGGCCGGCTGAATCGTGCTGTAGACCAGCTTCCCGGAAGCGTCCTTCAACCAAATGTCCCGGTAAGCGTGGAAGCCGTTCAAAAAGCCGTTAATGGAGGCGAAGTCCTTGTCGAGCGCAAGCCCGAATGTGTCGTCCTTGCCGTTGCCGTCGGGGTCCTGAGCCGTAAAAGCGGCACTGATCTTAAGCACGTCGTCCATCGTTTTCGGCTCCGGGAGGTTCAGCTTTCGCAGCCAATCCGTACGCACCCAGATCATTTGTGAACCTTCCTTCGGTACTCCCGTCCACGGAATGGCCATCAGCTTTCCGTTTATCGTGGCGGACTTGATTGCCTGGTCACCGCCCTCGGTCAACACCTTTTTCACGCGGTCGGGCGCTTTCGTGTTGTAGGCGTCCGTCAAGTCGGCGAGCAGGCCGGCGTCGGCCAACTGTTTGAATTGAACGCCGCTTGCCAAGAAGAAATCCGGAATGTCGCCGGAGGCGATCATCAGGTTCGTCTTCTGCTCCCATTGAGTCGGGTCGACCGTCCACAAATATTTCACCTTAACCCCAAATTCGCTTTCATAAGCCCGCGTCCAGGGGTTGTTATCGACTGAATCGCCTGAAGCGTACTTAACCGTGGGTAACACTTTGCCTACGGTTGTGAGCGTGATCGGCGGATTGTACTTGCCGTCTTTATTTCCTGCAGGACTCGGACTCGCATTCGAGCTCGGTGAAGCAGGGGCAGACGGACTAGGGCTTCCATTCTTTCCGGGCTCCTCGGTCGATTTGCTGCAAGCTGAGAGTACCGGCAGCAGCACTAGAAGGAAAGCCACCATCGTTATCCATCCACGTTTCATTTGCCCAACTCCTCCTCTAACCAATGGTTAACACGTTGTGGAAGCGGTTTGATCTAACCAGACTGGGGGCGTTGACATCGTTAATTATTCATGACGTTAAGTTTTTCCTGATCTGTTGACCCCCCCCCTTTGCATTCCGGATTTCTTCCTCCATGATTCTGATTTTTACGTCTATCATCTGCAAGCTGGAGGGGTATTTGCCGTCTACGCGAAGCGACAAGTCGAGCCAAGGCGAGTCCGAATAGATGCGGCGCGCCAGCTTCGCGTTTTCCAGCTCGTTCTCCGCCGTTTCCAGCATGCTCGGCATATCCCCGCTCTGTTTGCTTGTCAAAAAGGTATAGGCGTTAACGGTGGATCGGAAGGTTCGGTAAACCAATTCACATAACTGCTTCTCTTCCGCAAGTGAAGCTTGAATCACCGCATCGTCCCCTTCCGGCAGCGCCTCAAGAATATGAAGAGCCTCCTGTGAGAGCTGCACGGCGCTTTCGTACTCCCTCATGAACACGGACCAGTAGTCTTCTTCGGTCTCCATTCTCATAACGGCCTTGATCTGATTGTGCGGCACTTCTTCCATCACGAGTGAATGCTTAACCTCGTTAACTGTCGTCGAAAACGTTTCCTCGTTTTCCTGCAGGTAATAGAGCAGCGCCTGGAATTCCTCTCTTTTTTCAGCCTCGTCGCCAAAGAATAGCGGATGTGCCGGTCCGATAAACTCGGGCCCCGTAAAGTAAGTGGCGATGTAAGGCAGATGCGAGACCGCTTCGCTTATCTTCGCCCATACTCGAACCATATCCGTGCCGAGCGCCCCGAAGTCTCTCTTGGCCATCGCAGACAGCACTTCCTCAACTGGCTTCTCCGGGTACCAGGACGTCCACCAGCCAAGCTCCTCCGCCCGGGATCCCCAAAAGCCGAAAAACATCCACGATTGCAGCACGCCGGCTGGATGCAGGGAAGCGACATTCCGCCATTTCTCCGCCAATCGGTGCAGGCTGGGCATGTAAGGATATTGAATACATTCGAGGCCGAGCGCGGTTTCCGTCTTCACGAACAGATCAATGCCCCGTTCTTGTAGAATGTCGGCCTGCTTCAACAAATTGCTGGCCGGTCCTGTGTAATCGATGCTGTAATCCCAAATCTTTTTCCGGTAGCCATCCTTGGGCGCCCATTCGTCCTTGTCGATCGTGTTCAGCCACGTGACCTGAGGATCCAAGCCTTGAAGCAGCTCCAGTTGGGCCGGGTCGCTGGACCAGATGAACGCGCTGTATGGCCAAGCCGCGACAGGCGCATCCGGCTTATATCGGTGCACAGCCTCCGCCGTCGCCTTCAGCAGCCCATTCACCGTATCTTCCGGTGTCCGTCCCGAGCATCGAGGGCAGTTCGTTTTCATCCCGGGGAGAAGACCAGTTTTGTCGGGCCGCATGAAGCAGTGGTAGTAGGATTCTCCGCCGATGATGAGGTTCAGGCCGCCGAGCTGCGGGATTTCCTTGAACAGGTTAGCCATCACTTCAGCGTGAAAAGCCAGCGTCTCCTCGTGTGAGGTGCAAAGGTTATGGATCGGTTTGGCGTCGCGTTTTAGGCCGGCGAATATTTTCGCCCCCCTTGCTTCCGGCACCCTCATAAACAACGGATGGTCGAAAGCCAGCTTAGGGCTAACGGGGACATAATACAACTGGATCCCATACTTCATCGCTCTCTCCGCCGCATTCCGCAGAGTGCCGATGTTCTGTTCATAATCCGGGCAATTGAGTTCAGGATAAATGTCGCTGCACACATAGAGCAGCCAATCGCCGTAAATCGTCATGCCGTTCACACCGGAATGGGCGAGCACTCGGAAAGCGTCATCCGATAAGTATTCCGGCGACAAATCGGGCACCAGGTAATTGGAGCCGAACGGAGCCTGACTGATCTGCGTCTTCCATCGCGGTTGCCTTGTGACCTCGCCCACACTCAGCACCGGCGCTCCCCGAACGGAAATCTCTTTTTCCAGATCGACGACCCCCGCCCATAGCCCGCGCATATCGGCAGCGGAAATTTGGATGCTGTGCGGATCCACCGTTCGCCGGAACCCTCCGGAAGGAACCTCGTCATCGATACGAAGAACAATTTGTCGGTCCTCCGGAGTGCCGATCACATCAATGCCGCATTTCGCGAGAAAGTCTTGAAGGTCTTCTGCCGCTTCATGCAAGCCAGGATAGTCGCCGCGACGAATGACGGCCCAGCTCCCGCTCAACTCAATCTCTCCTGATCCTACCGAAAACTCCGATGTCAGCTGGCGAACAAATCGGTGCGGGTCTCTTCTGCCTTGGTGCAGCGGGTTGTTATTCGTTTGCCGAAGGCGATCGCGGATCAATAGCGAATTGTGCATCATATGTGCAGTCCCCCTCCCCTCTTTTTTAAAACCATACTCCGTCCTGAAACTCGGAACTGTCCACCGCGTTCAGCTCCGCAAACTCCCGGTATGAGCGGTGGATGTGCCTGCGCATGACCTTCTCCGCTTCATCCGGATCGCGGCCGATCAGTGCTTCGATCAATTCCCAATGCTGCTCGACTTCTTTGGCCTTGGTCGATTTCTTCCCAAGGATGCGGTTGACCAGCGTAATTTGGAACGCAATCGATTTGTACATGGAGGCGAGCCGTTCATGGTTGGACAACCGGATGATGGATTGATGGATGTAGAGCGACTCCGTTAGCAGCGATGCTACGGTATCGTCGTGCAGCTTTGCCTTCATCGCCTCATAAAATTCTTGCAGATGCCGGATATCCTTTTCGGTTGCGTTATAGGTCGCCAAACGGATTGAAAGCCCTTCCAAAACGGCGCGAAGCGAGTAGATTTCAAATACGTCCCGCATATGAAACTCGCGTACGATGGGACCCTTATTCGTCACGATCTTGATGATGCCCTCGCCCGACAGCTGGCGGATCGCTTCCCTTACCGGCGTCTGGCTTATGCCGAGCTCCTTGGCCATTTTGGTTTCCACGATCCGTTCTCCCGGGTTAAGCTCACCATCGACGATTTGCTGTTTGATCAGCTCTACGATGTCCTCGCTGATGTTTTTGTTCTCCAGAATCGTCTGCTTCGTTACCCTATCCTTCATGAAATAACCTCATTCCCTAGTGGTGGTGTGCTCATTCAACATTATGCATTCTATATAATGGATATTACTTAATCCATAAAGAAAAACCGCTGGATATGTTGAATCCAGCGGTCATGATTGTTTCACTAACTCGATTATTGGATATCTTCGAACGAAGTTAGATCCAATTGGAGATTTCGAAGTTGCTTTAGATGCACAGCCGATAATCGACCCAAGAGCTCAATCCCTTTATCCGTTAATGAAATATGAACACTTCGCGCATCGTTCGGATTAGGACGTCGCTTGACTAGATCGGATTTTTCGCAGCGGGTTACTAACCCCACACAAGCATGATGTGTGATCTGTAGCTTTTCGGCCGCCTCGGAGACGGTTGCGTAATCACGTCCCGGATACCCTTGGATGGCAAGAAGTAATTGGTGTTGTTGGGGGGTTAATCCTACCTCTCTGGCGGCATTTTCACTGAAGTGAATGAAAATGCGCAGCTTATATCTAAACTCCGCCAACTGCTCGTATAACGGCTTCGAGAAGTTTTGATCTGGCATTAGTACGTGCTCCTTTACATATTTATATCTTAATGCGATATAAAATCAAAGGTGAACAATATCCTACATTAGATTTGGAGATGAGTTTCATGAAAATAAGTGCCATTATAAAATCCATTAGCTTCGGATTATTGTTTGCTATTTTTGCAATTGGTCTCTTACCAGTATTAGTCGCTTACAGCTTGGCTGAGATATACGGTTCGTCTGGTTATTACGACTGGGGAGGGGTGCCGACTCTCTTCGTTTTTCCTAGTTTGAAAAAGAAACACAAAAATAACAAGTAGCGAATCTGAATTATTTTCAATTCGTATTTCGGACGAACCATTCTAATGCCCCGTTCAACATGCCATCGGTAAATTGGTTAGCCACGTCGAATTCGGTAATCTCGAAACGTTCGGGACAGGCCGCATAATGATCCAACAGCGCCGCCCTGAACTTGTGCGCTCCGTCTGGTGGTACATGACCATCTTGGGCCCCATTCAGGAAGCGAATCGCGGGAGCATGTTCATACTTGTTCGCATTGGTGAGCGGATTGCAGCGGTGGTAACAATTCCAGGCATACGTATCCGGATGGCTCTCTTCTTCATCCGTGCCCGGACGCAGCCAATCGGGCGTCGATATGCAGGCCGCCACCGCGGTGATCCGATTGTCCAAACCTGCCGCGACCAAGGCGATGTCACCGCCCATCGAGATGCCCCCGGCCATCACGCCACCCGTCAGTCCAAATCGTTCTACCGCCCAGTCGATCACTCGCGGATATTCCTCCGCCGTCATTGCGATCATCGGCCAGAAGTAACGGCGCTTGTTACTCCTTAGTTTCCCGATAAACAGCTCGCGGCTCTCCCTCATCCGCTCCCCGTGTTCATACGGATCGTACGATACGGCTACGAAGCCAGCGTCGGCGAACATGCGCAGATGCGGTCGTAGTCCGTCCTTGCCGCCGGTCAGCCCCGGAAGCCAGATGACTAGGTGCCCGTTCCGCTCTCCGTCCGGCTCCTCCCAGATGAGCGGGATATGATCCACTATTTCATGATTGAGCTTATTCGTTTCTTTCGTCCCCATCGACTACTTTCCCCCCGGCAACATCATTTTTGATTCACATCAATTTCGTTTATTCGATTTTACCAATAAAGGTTGTTGCAGTTGTTTCTCTGTCGCCGCCATGTGAAGACACCCCATGAAATTCTTCATGGCTTACTTTCTTCCGCTGTCCCTGGTTATCAACATAGTATACTTCAACAGGTCCGCTTTCCATTTTATTCGAGGTTTTTAACTTTCCTGACGCAGGTATGTTATAAATGTATGAATTTCTTTCTTTAGGAAGTGGCGGGAAAGCCGTTTGTTCAAAAGTTACTTCTACTTCTCCAACAAAATTTTCGGGTACAAGGTAAATATGAAGAGGATATTTATTTGTTGTAGCAACTAGAAAGAAAAAACCCATTACCAAGCATGTAATTGCCGCGGCTACAAATACATACTTTTTCATTGATCACCCTCCTCTGGTTTTCTGACCTACTATGACCTGCCTCATGTCCTCAGTAAACAAAAAACCGCGCTGTGCGCGCGCCAATATGGATCTATATTTTTCTCTTCTAGCAGTCAACCATATATAAATGTCTTAGCATCCGTGTAAAAAAGTCGCAGAGGCCGGCGGTCATGCCGATGCCCTGCGACTTTTCGGCGCGTCTTAGTTCATTTGCCTTCCTCGTCGGCCGAGGGACCGTAGACGCCCGGCACCGGAATATCGAGAAGCCGCAAATAAACCCCGAGCTGCGCCCGGTGGTGGACCATGTGGCTTAAACCGAAGGTGCGGAGTGCGATCGCCCGTGGTTGGCGCAAAATGATATGGTCGCCGTTCCGCAAAGTCCATTCCTCGCCGAGCGTTTTCTCGTCGCATTCGGCTATCAGCTTTTCAAGCTTGACGATGTTCGCGTCGAATTCCTCCAGCACGTCTTCGCGTCTTCCCAAAGCTTCCCGCCGAAGCGGCACGGTAGAAAGATCGAATTCGGGGTAAAGAAAAATCGCGATTTGCCAGTTGAGCAGGTTGATCAGGTGCGTGGCCAGCCCGCCCAACGACATCGATTTCACGTGCGGCTTCCACGTCATATGCTCCTCAGGCAAACTTTCCAGGATGCGGCGCGTAGTGGCCAGCTCATGCATGGCGTCTCCGACGATCAATTGTTTCACCATATATTCCCTCTCCTCCCTTATGTATATAGCATACTATAAACCTCGGACTATTGCGAACCGAACGGATGGCATCGTACACCCCGCCTGGTATGCCTTATAAGCGCGTTAGCGGTCGGATCTGTGTAGTGAATTTGCTAGAATTCTCGGTGGAACCGCAGAAGTTGCCACCCCATTCCGCATTTAGTCGGCGTGGGATGGTTTGTCTTGTTGGAAAAACGCTTTATTGGATCGGGAGCGAGTAGCGGGCAAACCCTTCAGCGTTATCATTATACCGTTCACATATGATGTACTTGCGGCCCTCTGAGCCAACTTCCATACCTCTTTCTCTGATGTATTGATCTACTGCGAGGCTGGCAGCGTTAAAATCCCCTTGTTTATTGGCCACTACAACACACTTCTGGGGAGGCAACGTGGTCCGGAAATACCACTCCGGAATGCCTTCGAATGATTCAACCTCGACACAAAGAATATAGGCATGCAGGTCGGCGCTCCCCTGCGTATCCGCCTCCGGCCAAATTCCGTATTGAATGAAGGGATTCTTGACAGACGGCAAATGCTTAGCAGAGGACAGCAGACCTTCCTTGGCATGGCGATATTTTCCGCTCATATCTTGCAAACTGATACACGGAATGCCAATCAATTTTAAATCTCCATGTTCGACTACATAGGGTTTCATATCCTCCATCACTATCGCCTGCACCTCACTTCTGGTTTTACGATGCATCATTATTAACGGCGCAGGTACTCGTTCCGGCTTGTAGCCATCGCTGTACCTGACATTCTGATTCACCCACAAGTAATGGCCATCGGGCGTGTAAAGCTTCAAATAACCGCCGCAACCACCGAATTCGAGCTCCTCTTTCACGGTCCCACCATTCTCCAGCACCCGCACTGCCAATGCACCAATGTTCTTCGAATGCAACTCTAACGCGTGCTTCGGACGGCCGTGAAGAATCCAGTGCATGGGAAGCGGATTCGCCGGGTCCTCCTGTTGTACCAGCCGGATGACGGGCTGATTTTTTTCATTGCTATTTGTCCCCATGCTGATCGAACCGTCTTCCGCCGTGAAACGCCGTAAACCAAGTGCATTTTCAAAGAAAACGGCCGTACTTGCGGGATCCGATACGTGCATCTGGACGTGCCGGAAACCGGTAATGTTAGTTTCAAAACAATTGTCAATTCCGGCTTCGGTCCTCTCGTAAGCCCCGATCAGGTGGCCTTCCGGATCGAAGAAGGACATATAACCGTTGGTCGGTTCCACCAGTATGTCGGCACCTGCTTTGGACAAACTCTCTTTCAACACCGCCAGATCTTTGATGTATAAGGCCAAGTATTCTTGCAGTCTTCCATTTACCGTACCATGCAGATGGCGGAATTCCATTTCCGGGGTTTCCAGGATGTGCAGACCAGGTGCAGTTCTTGGTACGGTGCGTAAAAACGTGTTTCGTTCAATCGGTCGCTCCGGGTATTCCAGCTCTAATCCTAGCACCTTAGCATAGAAACTGACCGTTTGGGCAAGTTTCCTGGCGGGCAGCTGCACCAAGGTTACCAGATCGATCGCGGACTCAAGCCCGGTTGAATGCAGGATTGGCTCATTTTGTTGGAGGCCCTCGTTGTTGCCGGAGTTACCCTTAAGCACCTTGAAGGCTTGTGTTACCCGTTGTGGCTGAAAGTTTTCTTCATGATTAGGCTTTGCTAACTTTTTCAATTGCGGCACTCTCCTCTATGAGTTGGATTGTATAGGGATATAGACTTTTACAATGGTCTCATGCTCCACTTCGCGTCCATCCGGTGTGGAATATTCCGCAAACCATTGCCGCTCTTCATCCAGCCAATAACCCCCGCTGGCCGCGATCCACCGATACATATGATCGAGTACGCCGCCGAGCATTCCGTAGGTCCGGGTGGTGCAGCAGGCGTAAGTGCCGAACCCGATTCGTTTCCCCTCCGGGCCGGCTAGTCCTTTTGACTCCCGGACGCGGGTCAGAATCCCATTCTCCCACCAATAATCGTCCGAATCCGCAGAATGGCCGTATGCATAAGACATATAGTAGTTTCCGGTATTTGTAAGTATAGACTCTTCTGTGCCCTTTGTGTACCAATCGATCAGTCTTTGCTCGGCATCCGCCTGTGCCGCCGGCCCGTGTCCCCGATAATACCAAGCATACACTCCTGTTAACTCCACGATTTCAATCGGTTTATTCTCGAGCTTCCGCTGAACGGGAAGATAAAGGTTCATTCGTGTTAGTTTACCGTTATACGCTATGAATTCTTCCACATATTGATGGTTTCCGATTTCGAATGTGCTTCTCGGAAGCCATTCGGACAACAGCCGGTTCCATCCTTCCTGAACTGTCCTGGGTGACAAGGCGGAAATCTTCCGTATGGCATAGAGCCCCCCGTTGAACGTCTCCTCCGTAAACACCGGACTGTTATCGTTAAACTTCCCCTCTTGAAGCTCAATCAGCATTTTGTAACCATATCGAGGTGCGCCTCCTTCATCGGGAACTTCCACATTATGACCGAATATTCGGCCCCTTGACTTCACGTTCCCGTTCGCCGCCAGTGCAGCAAGCTTCTCGCATGCAATCCGGAAGCCCTCTTTTTCCATTCCCTCTGCTTGATCGGACAAATGAAGATATGTGTACATCCTCCCCGGCACTAACCGGGCTACCTTGACGTCCGGGAAACGCTCCGTCTGATCCCTGTCCTCCTTATAAGCGACCTGCTCGTGAAGCCGAATCGGTTCGAAGCTGAAGAAAATGTTTGCTTGCCGATAGGCAGCAGGTGTCAGTCCTACGATTTTCTTGAACACTTTGGCAAAAGCAGGATAAGTTTCAAAACCGCTCATCCAAGCGATTTCTTCGACGGTGAGCTTTGAATTACGAAGGTGATTGGCGGAAACACTAATTCTCCGTTTGCGGATATAATCTTTAATGGGATGCCCAGTAAGCGCATAAAACACCCGATACAACTGAGCGACCGAAATATAGGCGACCTCTGCGAGAGATGAAAGCTCAAGCTCCTCCTCCAGGCGCTCCTCGATAAGGTCAATCACCCTCTGGACGGAATCGGCATAACTCAATGTGCTCACCTGCCAAAACATCGTTTGAAAATAAGTATAACAGAGCAAACTCTATCCATTATGTTCAAAATTCTCAGAAATGTCGGTTCGTTCGACTAAAAAAAAAGAAACCACAACACGAGAATAAGTCGCATTGTGGTTATCGGTTTATAAGGGGAACGAATCCCTGATTTAAATCACTGCCAGGATGCGTTATCCCGGCGTGATTCACGTCACTCCCCCATACTGGACAGTGGCGAGCGGCCTCCGAACGTTTTTTTCTTCTTTCTTATGCCCAGTATGATGATGGCGATATAAATTGCGATGGCAAACGAATCGATTAACGTGTCCGGAAGTGCCGAAACGTCATGAAATGCCGTTATGCCAACAATGACCATCAATCGGATGATCAGAAGCGACACGATCATCCATGCGGCAAACTGGATTTTCGATCGTTCGCTTTGGAAGGACATAAATAGGAATGCGATTCCGAAGATCAGATTTTCCGCGGTGATGATGTGCCAGACATACGAGAATACGGTCTGAGTTTCCATGGTAATGGCACTCACATCGAGCGTCGGCAGCACAGCGGATTGCCCGTTCCATGCATGCGTAACCGCAAACAGTATCGCAAGAATGCCCGCAATCAAATAATAAAAATTCCTAACCTTGATGTCCATGACATCCCTCCTCGGTTATTTCCGGTTCCTTTTTTCGAATATCTTGATAAATCTCACGAACGAACTCTGCCAGCCGCTGGTCGCTTTCCTGATTAAAATCCCTTAGCGTTTCGGCTGCTACAAGAAGCAACTGACTGACTTTTTCCAGATGGGCAATCTTCTTTCGCGTTTGTGCATGCTTGGCCTCGAGAAACGCAGCAACCTCCTTGCAATAAGATGAGTCAACATTGTCCATCCTGTGAAACCCGAACTTTCCCTTGATTTCGTCAAGAGAAAAGTCCGCATACTGCATGATTTGAATATTCATCAAGTTGATGAGGTCGTTCTTCGAATACCTGCGGTACCGATTGTTTTCTCGAGACGGCGATACGATGCCGATCCGGTCATAGTACCGAAGCGTATCCTTCGGGATCCCAAGTATCCGCGAAACCTCTTGGATAGAATAAAGTTTTTCCATGAACTCACACTATCATTGGAGTGACCTCCAATGTCAAGCTATCTTTTAATATTTTTACATAGTGGGCAAATAAAAAAAGGATGAACGCGAACATTCATCCTTCCTGCAATCTCTCGGATTTGAACCATTACCTCAAATATCTTCCCGTGATCGACTGTTCCGCATCGATGATCTGCGGAGGTGTGCCTTCGAATACCACCTGGCCGCCTTTGCTGCCTCCGTCCGGTCCCATATCGATGATCCAATCCGCTTGGCTGATCACATCGAGATTGTGCTCGATGACGATCACCGTATTGCCGGCATCCACTAACCGGTTCATAATCTCCAGAAGGTGACCGATATCAGACATATGGAGGCCGGTCGTCGGCTCATCCATCACGTAGATACTGCCCTTCTTATGCAGCTCGCTGGCCAGCTTGATGCGCTGGCATTCCCCGCCCGAGAGCGTGCTGAGCGGCTGGCCGAGTGTAATATAGTTCAGCCCCACGTCACTCATCGCCTGGAGCTTGCGCACAACTTCTTTTAGCTGAAAATAATCCAATGCCTGCTCCACCGTCATCTCCAACACTTCTGCAATGGACTTGCCGTTCAGCTTGTACGCGAGCACCTCTTCTTTGAACCGTCTGCCCCCGCAAACTTCGCATGGCAGCTTCACGCTGTCGAGGTATGAGAGGTCTACGTACACAACGCCCAACCCTTGGCAGTTCTCGCAAGCCCCCTTGGAGTTGAAGCTGAACAAGCCCTGGTTGACCTTGTTGGCCGAAGCGAACGCCTTGCGCACATCATCCATAATGCCCGTGTAGGTCGCGGGGTTTGAGCGGGTTGACACGCCTACCGCCGATTGGTCGATGACGATCGCATCCGGATGCTGGCTGAGGAATACTTCGTTGATCAGTGTACTTTTGCCTGAGCCGGCTACGCCTGTCACGACGGTCAGCACTCCGGTTGGTATGTCTACACTCACGTTCCGCAGGTTGTGCAATGTAGCATCCTTGATGGACAGCTTGCCGGACGGCTGCCTACAATCGTGTTTCAGTTGGAGCGGCCGCTTCATATGGGTGCCTGTCAGCGTTCCTGATTCGAGCAGGCCCTGGAAGCCTCCATCATACACGATGGTACCGCCATGGCTGCCGGCATGCGGCCCGACGTCGACGATATGATCCGCCACTTTGATCACATCAGGATCATGTTCGACGACAATCACGGTGTTCCCTTTGTCGCGCAGTTTCTGAAGCAATTCATTCAAGCGGTGTACATCGCGGGGGTGCAAACCAACGCTGGGCTCATCGAAGATGTAAGTGACATCCACAAGACTGCCGCTCAGGTGCTTCACCATCTTGACACGCTGCGACTCGCCGCCGGACAGTGTATCCGTCTCACGGTCCAACGTCAAATAGTCGAGTCCGATATCCACCAAATGCTGCAACCGCTCCGTTAGCGACTTGACGGCCGGCGCGGCGGAAGGATCATCAATCTCCCGGATGACGCGGATGAGCTGTCCGACTTCCATCGAGGAAAGTTCCGCAATGTTCAGTCCATTGATCCTGCAGCCCAGAGCGGCTTGACTGAGTCTCGCGCCTCGGCAGCTGGAGCAGGGACCCTCGGAGATGTACGGCGCAACCGTTTGTTGGGTACGCTCGGATTTCATCTTCACATCCTGCTTAATGTATTTGTTGGTGAACTTCTCAATGACACCTTCTACGGTGATGTTCATTGCCTTCCCGGCGAAATCCATCTCTACTTTTCTCGCCTTGGCATACAGCAGCTGATCCAGCTCTTCATCCGAATAATCGCTCAGCTTCTTGTCGAGATCGAAGGACCCCGACTGCACGATCATGTTCCATTCCCAGCCGTCTACCGTATAACCCGGCAGCAATATCGCTCCTTCTTTCAACGACTTGGACTTGTCCAGCGCTTTGCTCATGTCGACACATAGACTACGACCGATCCCGTTGCATTCGGGACACATGCCCTGCGGATCGTTAAACGAGAACATGTTCGCTGGTCCAACATAGGGCTGACCCACTCGGGAGAAGAGAAGACGAAGAATGGGAGAAATATCGGTAATCGTGCCCATCGTGGAATGGGAACCCCCGCCCAGCCGCTTCTGATCCACAACTACAGCCATGCTCAGGTTCTCGATCGCGTCGGCATCCGGTTGCGGAAAACACGGCAGAAAGTTGCGGACGAACGTGCTGAAGTTTTCGTTCAGCAATCGCTGAGATTCGGTGGCGATCGTATCAAAGACGATCGAGGACTTGCCGGATCCGGATACCCCGGTGAAGATCGTGATCTTCCGTTTAGGAATACGCAAAGATACGTTCTTGAGATTGTTTTCTCTCGCACCCGAGATAACGATGTACTCTTGGTAGGTTTCGCTCATACATACCATCCTTCCGTTAGTGTTGATTTCTACTACTATTAAAACTTGTCAGATTGTCAAAATCAACATAAACCGGCTGCGTTTACTTGCAGCCGGTTTGACATCAATACTTCCCCAAGTAATTTAATCGCCTTAAATCCCGTTAATCTTTACTCCTATATTCTCCATTACTTCTTTTGTTCGTTCCATTAGAGTTGGCTCACTTGGAAACTTTTCAGTTGCCTTGCCGTCCAGAACGATCGGTGTTTCATCACCCTTCTGCTCGTTTCGATCCTCAGATTCAATAATCGGTTCAAGTCCACTTTCTTTCATACTGGGCTCCTTTTGTTTTGTCCTTAGTGGACGTGGTTAATCACATTACTATTATTCCGATTATCCAAATCTTTATTATGGTAATCAAGCCGTGCATTGATAAGCGATCCGCTCCTAAGTCATGCCCGGAAAAATGCTTCGAGCACGGGGACAAGAATCTCCGGGGGAACATCGACAGCGTGTGCCGGCCCCTCCAGGATACGATGCTCCGCATGCGGAAGCCGATCGGCAATAGACTGCGCGGCTTGTCCCATGAATGTATGGTTGTTCTGCTTGGAGATCACAAGAGTCGGCGCCGTAATCGAGGGTAATCTTGTCACGAATGACGAGTCGCCGACTAGAACGACATCGAATGCCAATGTATGCGTAATGGCCTCAAAGTAACTCCATATGGGCGTCATCTGCATCTGCTCGACCTGCTCGCCTGGCACTCCAATCATATTCGTCAGGAAATACGCCGCCGCCTTGCTTCGACGACCCGATACTACCAATTCCTGGATATGGTACGATGCACAGAACAATCAACTTAACCACTAAGCAAGAGAAAGACCCGATCATGTTCGCATGACCGGGTCTCTCCAAACTAATCCATAATATTCCGTGTATAGTATTCGATGATGTCTTTGCGGCGAATAATACCAAGGAAGTAGCGATTACTGTCAACGACTGGAACGAAGTTCTGATCTGCCGCCAGCGCCAGCATATCGTCCAAATCGGCTCCGATCGCGACGCATTCGATTTTCAATCGTTTTTTGATAGAGACGACTGGAATTTCGTGCATCGTATCGAAATGGAGGCCGGGTGTAGCCTTCATCGTCCATAACAAATCTCCCTCAGAGAGCGTTCCGAAATATTTTCCATTGTCATCCAGGATCGGTATGGCCGTATACTGGCACGCCTCCAACATGTCTAGGGCTTCTTTCATATTGGAGGATGTCGTGATGTAAGAGACCTCGTCCTTGGGATATAGAAAAGATTTGATGTCCACATTAATCACACTCCTTTGGTATATTAAATCATATTTCGCCGCTAGACGCATGTGGTAAATGACAGGCCGTACAAATCCGGTTACTCCGGTCGAAATGAACAAGGCTGCCGATATGTGAATCGACAGCCCTGCGAATCAGCCCGTTTGTGCCCATACCTTGATGGGATAGTAACCCTTAAGCCCACATTGGGTAGTGGACGCCTTGTTGCCTGCTACCGACCATACCCAAGGCCCGTAGTATGTTCTGGGATAACGTCCATCGACTTCTCTGACGCAGGTCAATGCCACTCGAACATAGCCGGATCCTGACTTGCAGTAAGCCATTCCCGAGAGCGTTGCCCATAGTTTATCCGGCCAATAAAACTTCGCTGTCGGTGTGCAGCTGGCCGCATGAGCTGAAGTATCCGGCAACCCTATGTCCACTACTCCAACAACCAGAACCAGCGCGATAAATACTTTAGCTAGCTGAACTTTGATACGCATTACGGGTTTCATCGATGAATCCTCCTCCAATCGTTTATACTCGAATATTCGACTGCTTCCAGTTCATTTTATTGGCAGTGCCGGGAGAAATCCTGTCATTCCTTGCTTTTACCGAACAGGTTGCAGTATGTATAATAGCCATGAGGTGAGTTGACATGGAATGGTTGAAAAGGATGGATCATGCTCTGGAATTCATTGAGCGAACGATGGATAAACCGCTGGATATCGAGGCCATCGCGAAAGCAGCCTGTTCATCTTCCTTTCATTTTCATCGGATGTTTCATATGTGGACCGGAATCACGGTAGGCGAATATGTGCGGAAACGGAAATTAACGTTAGCTGCCCAAGAATTGGCCGCTTCTTCCGCCAAAGTAGTTGATGTTGCCCTGAAATACGGCTATGATTCACCGGAGGCATTCTCCAAGGCGTTCCGCAAAATCCACGGTATTGCCCCATCGGAGGCCCGTCAATCAGGCGTGTATTTAAAAGCGTTTCCCCGCCTTTCCTTCCACTTTTGGGTGGAGGGAGACAAAGAAGTGGACTATCACATTGAGGAAAAAGAGGCATTTACCGTTGTCGGCAAATCGGCCGTAATAACATGCGGGAATGAAGGCCGAAGCCGTTCGTGGTTTTGGGGAGAGTGCCAACGGGATGGCACGCTAGACATGATCACATGCCTGGATACGGATACGCCGTGGCTTGGCATTACAATGGATTTTGATGAACCCTTCCCCTACATGATCGCGAAGGAAGCGCATGACGATTCCGTTGCAGACGGTTTGGCGAGGCAAACGATTCCTGCTTCTACTTGGGCTATCTTCCCCTGTGTCGGATCGCTTCCCTCCTCGATGCAGAATGGATTTCGACAAATATACCACCAATGGTTTCCGGCAACCGGATACGAGCACGCCGGGCTGCCCGAAATCGAGGTGTATCCCCCGGGGAATGCAACGGCGGAGGATTATCGCTGCGAGGCATGGATTCCCATTATGAAGTAATTCGACGCCTTTCTTGATCGCACGAACGCCCGGGCGCTCCGTTTTTACTTGGGATGACAAAAGATCGCCGATTCGGAGCGCTACGGCCCGAATCGGCGATCTTTTCGAGTATATATTATTTTATAATATAGAGACCCTTCAGGGCGTCCAACCAATCAGGGGGCAGCCGGCTCGGATCGACGTGGTTCGGGAAGGAAAACATGCCATCGCCCCGAAGGTTCAACTGAAACCAATGCTGCCCGTTCCATTTGAACGAAACGAACATGATGAACACATTGTCGTCCTCTGCATAATGCTGCTCATTCCCGTCGATATAGCTGGTCGACGTCCCCAGATGAATGTGGCTCGACGCCTCGGCACTCGGATAATACGAAGACGCCGATTTCGGTGATGTAAACCCGCTTGTCGTAAGCGTCTTGATCCCGACTTGCACGTGTTTCATTATTTCACCCCTTTTTCGGATCCGCGGTCCCGGAAAAAAAGCCCTGCGACTTCTTGATGTCGTCGATTTGGCTGTTCTTGACGAACTGGTCGAATTGTTGCCGCACGTCGCTGTCGCTAAGCGCACCGTAGTTAAAGACGGCCGCCGCCTTTTGGTAGGAGAAATCGATATCGACCTCGGAGTACGAGACGCACGCAGACACCCAGCTGTTGTCTTTGCTGTCGTATGTCATGAAATACCCTTTCAGCTTCGGCACCAGCGTTTGAGTGTTGCCGCTTATCACCGTTTCGATCAAAATGACAATAGCTCCGAACTGGAAACCGTCGGCGTCGTTATGATGTTCGAACTTGAGCGATTTGCCTTGGCTCGCGATGAATTGAGCGAAATCTTTGAGGGTCGTCTCGGACGGGCTGATCGAGTCGAGGATGAGCTTCAACAACTCCGTGGCGACTTCCACACCCTTTACCTTGTTCGAATACGTCTGGCTTTCGAATTTTGAGGCGCCCATCAAGGGCAGATGGTTGAACACGTCGCTCCAGACGTCGGGGGAATACTCGATCGAATCGTCTTTTTTCGAGGCGGCGAGACTTTTGACATAGGCAGTTCCGATGCCCGCCAGGTTAAGCAGATCTTGTTTGACGCTTGCAAGCTCCTCCTTTAACCCGCTGCTCATGTTGTCCGGTTCGATCACCACGAAATTGATGAGACCGTCGGAGTCGGAGGAACCGGAGCCAGGGGACGTCGGGGGTGCGCTTTGCTTCGCCGTTCCCGTTGAAGGAGACGGCGGCGCCGAGGCGGGTGGGACCGATGCGAAAAATTGTGCGGCCTTCGCGATCTGATCGATTGCGTCTGCAGTCGTAGTCATTTCATCACTCCATTGGATATTATTAGGAAATCATTACATCCTATGTGGTAAACTGACTTCTATTCCTGCCCTTCTCGACGTTCGACCCACGACCTATGTCGTACAGCTTTTGTGTGTGACCGGACAACCAGCAACGGCATTCGTACAAGCGCTGTCATTCATTGGTTCATAGTATATCCCATCATTCTTGAGGAGGGATCATATGGCGGCTACAGCTAAACAAGTATTACTTCAAATTGCTAGATTATCGAGGAAATTGGCGTGCGACGTGCCATTCAGAAAGAAATTTGAAGATATTATTGGCGACACCCAAACAAGCACGCAAAAAAGAGTCGTGCAAATGCGAGCGTTGTTAAAATCCGCGGGTTTCAGATCACCAACTCAGGTACGAATCTTTAATGACTTAGGAGAAACGCCAAGGGTAGTCATCTCTTATGATGCATCAGACCTCAGACTCCAAACAGCTATAACTACTTCGTTTACTTTTCAATTGAATCCTGGACCATAAAACATTAAAGGACACCAATAAGGTGTCCTTTGGCTTGAATGGTACCCGTTTTTTAGTGGTACGTTCCCGTTATATTGTCTTCTTTTTCGATTAATAATTTTGTAAGAACTACAACTTGTCCGGCATGATAACTATAATGCTCACACACTTGAATAAGCAGGGTCTCCAGATCTCTCGAATAATTGGACATAGTTTCGAAAACGGGACGGATTATCATTTTGTTCCAATCCTCTACTGTATATTGGATGGTGACGCTTGTTGTTAGATCGCTTTCCGTAATAGCTTCTAAGATGCTTGAGGACTGCCGTCTGACGTCTTTGAGCAAACGGATTAATTCATTACCGGTTAAACCATCGTTTATAGTAAACTCTTCTGACCTCGCTCGAATGAAAGGCGCCTTCCCAATTCCGCTTACAAAATGCTGATATTCGTTTCCCGCCAAATGCAGACATAAGTTACCAATGCTATTCATATTCGGTTTATATCTGTGCCAGACTTGTTCGTCCGACAAAAGGGATAAGCAGGCTTCTATTCGGTTTAACTGTTTGTTCATTTCATTTAGAACGATAGAGTTTAACTTCACTATATCAACCTCCTTCTATATACAGCCGACAGCCCATGCCATGCCCATTGCCGCTCGCATTCGCGGGTTTGTTTACTTTCATCATAGCGCCCGGAAAGCCGATGAACAAGAGTGTATCGCGCCATTGAGCAGCGGGACATCGCTTGGACCAGTCGATCCCTTTCACGCCCTTTATCAAATTGTCGACAATAAATTGTAGGGATGTTTACTTTTACTTGCAGATCTATTACTATTACCTCATGTTCCATTAATTAGAGGGAAGTGCCGACTGAATGAACGAATTTCGATTTGAAGAGCAAAAAGCGACCTCCTTACGCCATCGGATTACCGACGATATCCGCAAAGCGATTTTCCACGGAAAGCTGAGACCCGGCGATCGTCTGCGGGAAGTGGATCTGTCCCAGCAAATGGGCGTGAGCCGCGGTCCGATCCGCGAAGCGATACGAATGCTCGAGCAGGAAGGCTTGTTGCTGTCCCATCCGTACAAAGAGACGACGGTGGCGGAGATTAACGGAGAGGAAGTTCAGGAAGTACTCATTCCAATCCGGCTCACGCTGGAAAAATACGCGATCCGTAAAGCGCTCCCCAAAGTAGGGGAAGCGGAACTCGAAAAGCTGTCCTCCATCGTGCAGCGGATGAAAGAAGCGGCCAAGCTTAAAAATTTGCCGGTTATGGTCGATCTGGATATCCAATTCCACGAGTATTTGATCGGACTGGCGGAAACACCGGGATTGTTCAATACGTGGACATCCATCTGCAATCGGATCCGGCTCTATTTCATTAAACAAGGGCTCATGTACAAGAACTTGAACGATTTGTGGAAAGAACACGAAGCGTTGCTCGCGGTCATCAGGAGTGGAGATATCGAGAAGATTCTCGGCGAATTGACCGCTCACATCTATCGGCTGGGCGCCGAGGAACAATAAGCCTGAAACGCAAAAAAGCCGATCGATTCCAAGATGAATCGATCGGCTTTCTGCGTTCAATACGTGCCGTCCAAGATAGCTCCCTGCTCCTTAAGCATTGTGCGAAGGCGAGCCGTATCGAGCGCCCGCATATCCTTGGACCCGGCCGTTCGGAACAGCGCTGCCGCCGAACTTTCTCCCTTCGGCTACATCCGTTCCATTCAGGACGTACTCTCCCATGATGCGGCAGGTTTCCCGAATGCCGAGTCATCGAACGGATACATCGGCCGAGGAATGTTCCGGAACGGCAAGCGAGTCAGGTTGGCCGTGCTCGCGCCGGGTGTATCCAAAATATAAATGCGATCTGTGAGCCGCTCGTATTCGGCACGGAACTGGTTGGCGGACTTCACGAGCACGAAGTTTGCCTCGGCTGGCTCGAGCCCGACACTGCGGTACATGGCGGGATCGCCGGTGAACGTCGGATTCTCCATCAGCAGAAGCGACAGTCGGCCGATCTGCACGACGGCGCACTGTCCCATGTTCGCAACAAGGCCGGCGACCGTGCCGCCGCCGAATCGGAATGCGCCATTACCGACATGCGCGACAACGCCTTCAACATCGATCGCGGAGCCGACGGACGTGCTGATCGTGTGGCCGACCCGCAGCTTCACGGCGCGGCCCGCTCCGGCCGAAACAGCCTTGCGGGCCGCCGGGCCGTCCACCATCGACAGCAAGCAGTCGTAACGCCGCTCTGCCCCTAGTGCCAGCAGCTCGCGCAGCACGAAATTGCTGTCGCCCGGCGAGCCCGCGCCAGGGCTGTCGGCGGAATCGGAGGCCACGAGCGGGCCTTTCGCCTGGGGGTCCGCCAGCAGCTCGACGATTGCCGGAACCGTGTACAGGGCAACCTCGAACTGGCGACGCTTGCTCCACATCATAGCGGCGAGCCGATCGGCTTCTTCCTCCGCTAAATTCGGATCGGTTCCGACCACGACGGCGGAGCAGCCCATCTCGGCGATATCGAGCCATGGCTGCACCGCGAACAGCGAGGTCGCCAGCGAAACGCCGCACTCCTCACCCTGGCGGGCTTCCGCCCACAACTCCGCCATAGGGCCTCGGTACGTTTGATGATTTTCGGCAGGCACGATCATCGGCACTTTCTTTAGCCGGACGCTGGGTTGGATCTCGCCCCTCACGATCGAGAACAGCAGTTTGGCTGCCCGGTAGCCGGTCTCAGCATAATCCGTGTGCGGGAACGTGCGATAGCCGATCAGACCGTCTACTTGATCGACCATCGATTGCGTCACATTCGCATGCGAATCGAGCGTAATGACGACGGGAACCGATCGTCCGACCTTCTCCCGAATAGCGGACAAGATCTCGCCGTCCGCATCGTCGCAATCTTCCGCCACCCAGGCGCCGTGCAGCGCGAACAGTACGCCGTCGTACGACGAATAGCGGTCGAGCTGCTCGAAGAGAACCGCCTTTAGCTCATCCAACATGCGGCGGCCGATCTTCCCGGAGGAGACCGCATGCGCGAATATGGTCGGAATGAGAGTGACCTCCTGCTCCCGGGCCGCCCGATAGAAGCCGGCCAGCTCATTTTCCGCCTGAAGCGTCTCTTCCATCTGATCCCCAATCCGATAAAAATACCGTTTGAAATCGTCCAGTGTGCTGATTGCTTCACTGAACGTGTTGCTTTCCTGAATAAGTCCGCCTACTGCGATCTTCATCGTCCCGGGTTCAACCCTCCTGAGCGGCCATAGTCATAGCCGTTTGATTTCACCTACAGTATAAACGATTGTTTTGTAATATTGTCAACAATTATTTGTATGAAAAAAAGCCGTCTATCCCCTTCGAGAGATAAACGGCCTTCGCCTTGGCTAATATTACTTCTCTGAGCCCCGATCCTTATCAGGATCGTGTCCCTTCTTCAATCCCGGCTTCACCCTGAACTCCAGTTGGGCCGAGGCGGACCCGGCAACCGGGTGCATCGCCAGCACGCTTACAATGGCGGTCCCTTCCCCGTTTGCCGTTACACGGCCATGCGCATCAACGCTGACTACCGTGTTATCGCTGCTGGAATAACGAAGTTCGACCGAGCTAATATCGACCGCCGTCCCTAAGCTTGTAGCGGCATACACCGATGACGTCACTGTTTCAAATCGCTTCAGCTCCGTTTGTTCGGCCTGAATGGAAATAGTGCCCAGCCTGACAACCGCCGAGTCAAATTGCGCCATAGCCGCTTTCAACGCATTCGTGGCATTTACTATCGTTTGCGTGTCCGCGTTTACTGTGTTTTTGACCGCATTGGCGGCATCTCGCGCATCCAGCAGCACTTGCCTCTGTGCCGCAGGCACTTGCCCGAGCTGGTCCCCAACAGGTGTCTGATCCAGCTTGAGCTTCGAGGCGCGAAGGGCATCCAGCAGACCGGTCAACTCCTCACCATAAGGCGGCGTATAGGACCATAGATCCGCGCTGTTGTCGGAGAAATAAAACGTGCCGTACTCGTCGCGGTTCAAATAATTGCCATAGCTTCCGTTCAGAAGGATGAACTCCATCGTAGCCGGCTTCACCATAAAGAACAAACCTCGCGACGTCCCGTACATGTTACCGTCCAAGCCGGGCTGCAAAAATCCGTAAGTCCAAACCGTACCGTCCGTTTTATAGCGACGCAGTTTGGCGATTTTGGACACGACTTTCCTCGTATTCGGATCAAACTTGAAAATGTTATCCTCCGCAACGCCCCAGATCAGGCCGTCGGGTCCTAAGGTTAAGCCGGTTACTCCCTTGCGTCCAGCTACGGGAACGGTTTGGTAAACGATCTTCTTCGTCGCCGGATCGAAAATGAACAGCTTCCCTTCTGTTTCTGTAGGCCCGCTTGTTCCGAGCCCTCCAAAAATGGTGGAGCCTCCGTAAAGCAGACCATCCTTGTATAACAGGGAGACAATGCTTTGATTGGGAATCAGGTTATTGAATACTTCCAGCTGCCCCGTCCGGAAGTCATAGGCGGCGAGCGCCCCTTGCAGGGAGCTCGGAACGGGAACATTGCCCACAAAAAGCTGATCCCGGTCCGCCGCATATTCCATTGCAAAAGGACGGTCCTGAGCGTACGGTCGAAGGTCGAACAGCTGGACCGGATTCGTATTTGACCAAGGCAGGGCAGGATCAAAATCCAAGACACGCGAGCCTGCATAAGCGCCGATCAACATATGCCCGTTGCGAATCGCCGACGATTCCACTTGCCCAAGGGTGTTGGTTTCGGAAAGTGTGCCATCCGTCGGATTGTACGCCGTGAAACCGGACATATATCCGGCCACATAAATGTTGCCATCCGGACCGTTGTGAATGCTCTGGATCAGCGTCGGGGCGCTGTAGGAAGCCGGCTTCGCAAACGCGGCTCCTGTGGCCGGATTGTAATATTCAATATTGCCATGCCTGCCGACCGCAACGAAGGTTAAGCCGGGCCATTCCGGACTGGCCAGATCGATAAACCGGCCGTCCGCGAAGTTCGTGCCGTCCTCCACTCCCGTCAGCTTCTGAAAAGAGATGGTGGCGGAATCGTAGACGTAATAGTCGGAGGCGTAGGAGAACAGAGCTTTCCCAGGCTGACCGGGAATCTCAATCGCCCTCTCAGAATGGATATCCATCCCGGCCGGGTTGTAATATTCCACAGCATCGTCTTCAGCGCGGATGATCAGGAGGTCGCCGTTGGACATTTTCACGAACAGACGATCCTGGACGAAGGATAACCCGTATGGCCATGTGTACGTATCTCCCCCTCCTGGAATGCGCTCTCCTAGCAGCTCCTTCTTCGTTCCGTCCGTGAGGTTGATTTTGAACACACGGCTTTTGGAGCCTCCCACCCCTGCATACAGAGTATTGCGTGCCGCGTCATAAGCCAGGGAGCGGACATACCGCTGCTCAGGATCCAGCTGGCCCATATCGCGGATTTGGCCGTCCGCCGGATCGAATTCATATAACCTTCCGCCAGGATAAGTCCCGGCATACATGGTTCCGTTAGGCCCTGCGACGAGGGAGAAGACGTGCGTCTCGCTGCCGAAGCGTCCGAGATGCTCGAAGCTGTTCGTGCCGGGCGTATAACGGTATAATCCGCCGTCGTAATGCGTGCCTATGTAGACGCGACTGTCTGTGGCCACCTTCACGCCCCATGCGGCTTCTACACCTGGCAGCGGATAGGACCGCACGACTTCACGGCTCAACGCGTCGATTACGGCAAAGGTCGCCGGTACCTCTCCCCGTCCTTTAAACAGCGTATAGATGACGGCCTTCCCGTTCTCGCTTCCTACGGCGCCGTCTTCGTTAATCATGCCTTCAACTACGCTGCCGATCCGCTCGAACGTCCCGATTGGATTAAGCTCGACGCGGACCGCATCCGAATAACCGCGGGCGGTCCCGACGCCCGTCGAATAAATAAGAATTTTTCCCGTGACGGCATTAACCGGTACAACGGTCGAAGTGGCGTTCTTCTGCCACTCTCCGGCCGTAGGGGTCAGGAAGTTGCCCGACTCGGCAATTTTAACGCCTGCTGCGTCGAAAAACCGGATGTACAACCCCATCGAACCCCGTTCTATTTTAATCATCGCGGAGGCTGTGTAGCTGAGGCCCGTGACAACCGGAAAAGGTGCGCTTTCGAATCCGAGCAGGGCCGTCGGGCTCGTATCGTCCAAGAGTAGGCTCCTTGCGCCTTCGTACGTTTCCGTAGCGGACACGTCGAATACCACGTTCTGCTCTCCCGCCCCGAACGCTTGCGTCCAGTCCGATGGGATGGTTAAAGTTGCGTTTTGCTCAAATCCCTCATTCGTAAGGGCCTGGGTTGTTTGCACGATCCGAACGGCGTCTGCATAGCCGCGTCCTCTGCCTGCCGCGGTAGAATAAATAAGAACGGTTGCCTTAGTCGTATTGGCAGGCGGCGTGAAGGAGAGCGTTTTGTTCTCCCATTGTCCATTCGAAAACGTCACAAAGCTGCCGGTCTCTCCTAGTTTTACACCGGCCGAGTTATAGTACCTGGCGTAGAAGCCGAGTGTCCCGCGTTCTACCTTCGTCATAACCGACAATAAATAGCTGTTGCCGGGTATGACGGGGTAGGCAGCGCTTTCAAAGCCAAGAGCAACGGTTGTGTTGTTGTCATCCAAAAGCAAGCTTCGGCTTCCTTCATACGATGCGTTCGAGGAAGTATCGTAAAGCATCCCTGATGCTCCGGCTCCGAACACTTGAGTCCAGTCCGGAATGGACGTTCCGTTCCTTCCGGTTTCAAATCCGGCGTTCGCGATCATAGACTCGAGCTCTACCCGAAAAGCGTCCGTATAGCCGCGTGCGAGTCCGGAAGCGCTGGAGTACACGAGAACTTTGGCGGTCAAAGCATTCGCTGGAACGATGCCGGTGACTTCGTTTTTCATCCATTGTCCGTCCGTTCCAGGTGTCCATGCGCCCTTCTCTTCGATCTGAACACCGGATGGATCATAGAATCTGACGTACATCCCAAGTGAGCCGAGTTCCACCTTCATCATCGCGGAGACCGAATAGCGCGCTGATGCGGAGACGCCGAACGAAGCGCTTTCAAAACCAAGCCCGGCCGATGGATTATTGTCGTCCAAGAGTAAGCTTCCGGCTCCTTCATAGGGAGCGGCAGGAGAACCCTCAAAATGGACGTTCGCTTCCCCCGCTCCATACACTTGCGTCCATCCCGGAATGACAGGTTCGCTAGTAAAAGCCTCGAAGCCTCCATTCGGCACGACCGGAGGTGCTGCCGGGCTTGATGAGGCTTCCGATTCAGGTGCAGGAAGAAGAGAAAGCAGTAGACAAGCGGTTAAACAACAGCAGACCAAGCGAAGCAAAAAACGATGGATAGTGATCAGCTCCTTTTCTTTGATTTATATCTGACTCACGATTGCTCACAATCAGTATAAAATAGGAATTGGAGACGATCAATCGAAATTTTCATCACCGGGAAACAGCGTTAAAGCGAAAGCCCCAAAGGGCGGAATGCAGCCCGTCTGAACTGACGCGCCTACTCCCCTTGGGGCTTGCGGTATGGCTTACTGCATCAGCGCCCACCTGTTTTGAACGGCGCCGTAATGGCCGGCCGAAGAAGCCGTGTTCGAAGGAATCGACAGCCTGTATGACTTGGCCCCCGAGCTCACGACGGTCGAATCGTATCCTCCGGTGAAGGCGGTGCCCGATTCCAGGTAGCTCCAAAGCTCACTTTTTTCAAAGCCGCCATTCACCACATCCGCGTTGGTCAATGCGACATCGTCAAAGTACGCACTCGCGGAGTAATTGGAAATGTTGCCTTTGTTGTACAATCGGAACTTGATGTTCACGCTGGATTTGGAGCCGCTCTGTGCCGTAATGTTCACGGAGCTGGTCAGCCAGGTGCTCGCCGCGTCTGCTGTTACATCCTGTTCCCAAACGACCACATCGTCAACAAGCACCTGTTTGTACAAAAATCCCGCTGGCGATCCCGATGCTCGGGTGTCGGAGTGCTTGAATGTTAATGTAAACGTAGGCGCGGGCTTTGTGGTAAAGCTTCTGGTCTCGGACGTGATCGTCGTCCCAGCCTTATTGCGGGCGATGACCCGCCAGTAGTAGGTTGTATTGGGGGCGAGCGATTGAACCGAGGCGCTCGTCTCCGTAATACTCGGCCGGTTAACGGTATATGTGGAGAAGCTGCTGCTCGTGGAAATTTGCAGCGTGTAGTCGCTGGCGTTTTTCGAAGGCTGCCACGTGAAGGCGGTCGTCGTGTCGCGGCCGGTAGCACCGTCCACCGGCGAGCTGAGCGCAAACGATTCCGGAGCCGCATTGGAAGGATGAAGCTGCAAGATTTTCGCCGCGTCCATTAATGGTCTTGCGGCTGCGCCTCCCCAATTCAAGCTTCTGTGCTTTTCTCCGCGCGTCCAGATTCCGCTGACCCATCGATCCAGATCGAGATGAGCGCCGGTGATTTCCCCGTCCGCCGCACCGGTCCCGCCCACATTGTGATACAGCCCGGGATCTGACGCATTGCCGTCGTACATGACGGAATAGATGGTGTTGCCCAGCTTCGTCATTTCCGGTCCCGTCCATGAGCCACCCCGGTTGTAGTTCAGAATCGCGTTCTGAATATCGACGGCGGCATGGGACCAGTCCTCCAGAGCCGGCGAGTTGTCGTCCGCAGGGATCATCACATCGTGATAGTTCCACTTGTACGCGGTGCCATTGGCAACGACATAACTTTTCCATTTGCCGCACATCTGATCCGCCCATAACAAATAATGCTTGTTAGCCGTGTTCGCCTGATACAGCAAGTAGAGCGCATTGGCCAGTGCCAAATACTGATTGTGCGGCAGCGATTTATTCGAATTGTATTCGTCCAGGTACGTGTTGTAGACGACAGACCAGTCCTTATTCCACCTGGCCACCAGATGATTGTCGATCACGCTTTCCAGCGACGCGACCTGGCTCGCATACGTGATGCCCTGAGGGTTGAGCGAAGCCGCCAGCGTCGAGTCCGCCTTCACGGTAAGAATGAATTTGGCCCATTGCACCAGGATCATGCCATAATGCACGACGTATTCCGTATACGTGCCCGGTGTGTAGTATTCGGTCCCCCACCCCAGGTAACCATCGCCATTCACGTCCCCGAGGTTGTCGTACATATGATCGATGTAGGCACTCGTTTTTTGTATATACTGAGTGTCTTTGGTCAGCTGGTACATCCTGAGCAGGGCGTCGAGCGTGTAGGACCCGTTCCAGGCGAGCAGCTCCGATCGCGGGGTGTCCGTATACCCGTAATAATACGAAGCGGTATCCATGGTCGCAATGGCCGCGTCAATTCTGGTCTTCCATGTGGCCGTGCTGTCATAGGCGAACACATGTACCGGCATCATACCTAGCATTAGCCCCAGTACGAGAACGAGCAGCAGCTTTTTCCTTCCGGCCAGTCTTTTCATTTCAATCATCTCCTTTGCATCCATTTTCTGATGTCCAGCGAAAGTAGACTTATCTGGGTCTACATGGGCCTCACCTCCACGATCATCTCCTGTAACTTAAGAATTAGGTAAGCGCTTACAATATAGATCATACCTTATTCTTAAAGCATCAGAAATGGACAAATCATACAAATAGTTGGACAAAGCGGCCTATACCGGGGGTATTCCGATGAGGGTTTGAATACCCTTTTGGGCGGCACAAAATCGCCCGACCTAATCACTTAGCCGAGCGAATCCGTGTTTTTGCATACAAATGGGTAATTTTCCGAACCATCGTACGACCTGAGAAGCGATTGATCATCTGCTTTCGGATTCCAATGGTTCGGACCTTGCCTCTTTTTATACGCCATAGCGCTTTGTTCAAGTCTTTGACGAATCGTGCGCCTGTCCATTTTGCCGGGTAGTCCTTGTGGTCTCCGAAGTTGCTTTTGGCGGCTCGTTTAAAATTATTGACGGTGACCTCCCCGATGTAGCCGCCGCATCCGACCGCAATGACCGGTTTTCCGCAAGCCATCGCCTCCAAGGCGACGCGGCCGGTCCCGACCACGATATCGCAGGAACGGTAAAAATCGGCCATCTTGGTAACAAGTCCGGGTACAACGCACCGGCCGCTTGCTTTTACGTAACTTTTGGCGCGTCTGCCGGCAATCATAACCCGCACATTCGGCCTGCCGGCTTGAAAGATTCGTAACATCCGGCTGATCCGTATGCCGAGCGGAAGTTTGCGGGACGTAAACCGGCCGGCGTAGCCGATGACGGAAGCGTCCGATGGAAATTTATATTTAACGCGAAAAGGAGCCGACCCTCTCGGACTAAACTTCTCTAGGGCGACACCGTTGGGGATTAGGTGCATCTGAGACCGTCTGGCCCCACATCGAACGGCATACTTGTATACCGGCGGCGAAACCGCGATTATCGCCTTGGCGAGCGAACTTGCTTTTCTGATCGCAGCAGGCTTGAAATATTTCCCATGTACGGTGACAATGACACGACTCGGCCGCGCACGCAACGTTTTCAGAAGCGATACGCTATATTGGTCGTTGGCATGAACGATTTGATATTGCCATTGGTTTAACACCCGCTTTAACTTCCTTTGGGAATCTTTATACGAAGAAGCGATGTGGAGGCGAATTCCTTTCTTGCGGAAAAACTTTAACCACGTTCCACCAGACGTATATATCCCTACTTGGCAGCCTTGTTGTTTTAAAGCTTGCGCCAATGTCAAAACGTAAGTTTCCGTTCCTCCCCCTGCCCGCAAATTTCTAATCATGATCAGAATCCTTTTCAAGTCCAGCAGCCTCCCGCGATCCCATAATCCAGCTTCGACGATATAGGTTATGCCAGCCGAATGTTTTAGAACCGGTAGGTGCGGACATCTTCCGTAAAATAACGTACCTTTTACAATTTCTTAACATACACATATTCGGAGGCGTTTTAAGGAGGGTGCCCATGGGAAGCAGGAAAAAACTGAAAGTATGGGTAATGACGAACGAATTTGAACCGAATATCATCGGAGGATTAGGGATTGTCGCCACCCGCTTGACCAGAATGCTAAGCAAAACCGGCGTGCACGTGAACGTACTATGCTCCGGCAAAACCAACCTGCTTCTTTTATCCAAGGAAAAAGGCTTGCGCACCGCAAGATTGCCCAAGAAGGCGCCCTATTTTCATCATTCCGCCCGCGCCTACAAGGCTAAAGCCGTATTACGGACCGCGTCTGCCACAGGGTTTGGAAGACCCGATCTCATTCATGTCCATAGCACGGAATTCGCCAAAGCCGCAGCGGAAGCCGGCAGCAGATTTCGAGTGCCCATCATTTATACATGCCATTCGATCGCTTCCGATGGGGGGCATTCTAATCACAGAAAAAACCAGGCAAAATTGATTCGTCATGCAAAGAGAATCGTCGTTCCGAGCAGATGGCAAGCAAATGCAACCAGGAGGACGTACCGCGGCGCGTCGGGCCGAATCGTCGTCATTCCGCATGGGGTGAAGTCCGTTTCCAGGTTTACGAACGGCGCTTCCAATCAACTGCTTTTTGTCGGCAGACTTATTCCTTTAAAAGGGATAAAACCTTTAATTCAGGCGGTTGCCCTATTATCCCGATATCGCAAAAATGTTGTGTTAACCGTCGCAGGCAGCGGCAATAAACGTTATACGAACCATCTGCGCGCCTATGCAAAGCGGCTTGGAGTGTCGGGACGCATTCGATGGTTAGGCAACCGTTCGCATGTTGCGATTCATCGCATGTACGCTTCCTACGGCGCGGTCATTGTTCCGAGCAAGAGGGAATCGTTTTGCCTTGTAGCATTGGAAGCGATGGCGAACGGCGTGCCGCTCGTCTCGACATTGTCGGGCGGGCTGAAGGAATTCGTCAATACCCGCAATGCGCATATCATCCATTCCATACGCGGCGCATCGATAGCCAGGGCCGTATTGCACATGTGGAACAATAAGGAAGGTACGAGGCAGCGGGTAATCCGTGCAAAAGCTACCGCTGCCCGCTATAGATGGCGAGAAATCGCCCAACGCTATAGGGCGTTATTCAGGGGCGTTAAGAGAGCTGGGACGTTATGAGCGAGCAACTGATTTTGACTATAGCCAATCAGTTCGGGATTAAGCCCGCTTCCGTTAAAAAAATCCGCAAAGGGGTTTACCGTGTCATATCCACGGGCGGCGTCGTCTACAGTTTGAAACGCATGCCAAAATCGCCGGCGCAGTTGCGCTGGATCGATCGCGTGCTTCGGGGCGTCCGGAAGAAAGGGATCCGCCTGGCTTGGCGCAATCCGCAAACGCCGGAAGGAAGGAAGCTTTATGCCGCTTCGCCTCGAGGGGGGCTTTATGTTCTCACCCCCTGGATTGCAGGTAGAATGCCTTCGCCTCGTTCTTTAAGCGAGATGCGCGCTTGCGGCGTCGCCTTAGGCCGATTTCATAGGGCTGGGAGCGGAGCGATAAAACGTCATTTTGCATATAATCAGACTGGGGCATGGCCCTCGATACTTCGGGCGCGTCAACGAGATTTGCAAAACAAGGTCGCGAAAGCGAAAAGGAACGGCTTCGCCCGTACGGCGATCAACCGTTTCGTCCGGCTTCATGGGCCGGAAATGCTGCGGTATGCCAACCAGGCGAAAGCGCTGCTGCGAAGCAGCGGATATTTCTCGCACCGTCATCGTCCGCGAAAGCGCGGAGTGCTGTGCCACGGAGATGGAGGGCCGAGCAATTTTGTTATGAACGCCAGCGGAACTTATCTGCTCGACTTCGAAACGCTGCATGTAGATTTGCCGGCCTATGATTTGTACCGTGTCATTTACAATTCATGCAAAGATCATCGATGGAATTTCAAGATCGCCAAGGCGATATTAACCGGGTATCGTCAAGCCTCGAAGCTGAGTAAAACGGATTACAAGCTCATCGGCGTCTGGCTTCGATTCCCGCGTACGTCTTGCCTGGTCCTGTCCTCTTACGAAAGATTTCCTTTAACGGAGAAAAACCTGCATTGGGCGCTTTCGTCCGAAAGGAAGATCACTCGCTTTTTGCAAAAACTTAAGCAATATGCCGCAACGCATAGCTCTTAAGAGAGCTAACGAATGCCGCAAAAATCTTTCCGAATGGATTCCCTTGCTCGATTTCCTGAAAAGAGGAACCGCGGCAGCGGTTCCTCTTTCCTGTGTGTCGATAACCCCGGGCCGATGTGGTACGGTGAAGGCGACGACATGTGGCTGATCGACGGCGAAGCCTGGCCAGGGTCGCTGCACGGGACGGGGACAGAGGATTTTTTCAACAGCGCTTGGTCGCCGAACGAGCTGTACGCGCATCCGTATTTCGGGTACGCCCGCATCCCGCAGAAGCTTGGTTTTATGGGCAGGACGCATTGCTACCGTTTTTTTCTCGAAGATCCGGTCCATTTCTCCAAATCGCTGCAAGTGAGCATCGAGCATGGGCACAACAACAATTTGACGCTCGACCTGTGTACGGTCGCTTACTGGTACCAGTCCGAGCCGCACAAGCCGCTTCCGGCGCTTCCGGGCAAGGAAGCACGCCAAAACATGCCCGAGATCGGCCTGCGCGATGTCCACGTCTGGAGACACGAATACCGGAAAGCGTTGGGCGGCGGCAAAACCTTATGGGGGCACGAGTGGCGAAACCGTTAGCTGGATCCGGATCAGTTGTCCGGCTTTTTTCTACGGTGGGGCGGACTCGTAATGCCAAACGGGTGTCACGTGTCCGCCCCAACCCGAACTAGTAGAGTGTATTGTTGACCCTATCCTCTTCCAATATCTCTAACCCTTCGGAAATCCAGTCTGGATCCCCGGCCTTTATTGCTTCTAACAGGTAACTGATTTGATCGAACGTTACGAAGAACGAGACTTTTTCGATAAGCGCGTCCACGTCAATAACTCCTCGATACACCATCACTTGCCGAGTAAACCGCTCACCGCAGTCCTCTAATAGATACACATAATCGTAATCCGGATCGCTTATCGCGGCGTCACCGAAATCGATAATGCCCGATAACGAGGTCGGAGCTGAATCCGTCAAGAAATGATCCGGGGACAGGTCGGCATGAATCAGTGCCGGCTTATAATTCGTGTATTCAGGATGCTCTAGGTAGTATCCGATGCGTAGAGTGATATAGTCCCGTAATGGCTCACTTAGAAGTGGAAACGCCTGCCTCTCGGCAGCTTCTTTAAGCAAGCGAAATTCATCTTTTAGGTTTCGAACAGGAACTCCAGCCTGTATGGCCGTTTCGACCGGAAACTCGTTCAATGTATTCATGAAATCGGATAGCTGAAGTGCGAGTCGGTCGGCTACATCGATGGGTAAACTCGCCATTCCGTCTTCCCCCAAAATCTCACCCCGGATTTTTCGATAACCTACAAAAGAACTTCCGTCGCTTTGCCTTCCGATATAGACAAATTCCGGAATCCTAAGCTTTACACAATCGTGCAAGTGAGGCAGCAAACGAATTTCTTTGTTCAATTCCTCCGCTCCCTGTTGGCTTTTGGGAAAACGAAACACCCATTCTCCATTGACCAATATCGCGTAGTTCCTGAAGCCTTCCCCAAGCGACTCGACGGATTGAATGGTCAAATCAAGGAATTGATCCTTTACCATTTTTGCATAATGGAGTTCATTTTGTTTCGTTTCGTTTCTGGATCTCCTCTATCCTATAATCATCGACCTAATAGGCCATTCGCCTGCTTCTTTGTCACATTGAAATCAAATGGTTTATACTAGATAGATCGAAAGGAGTGGCTAGCATGCTGTTAGATGAAATGATCGAGTATAACAAAAATTTCGTCGAGAACAAGGAATACGTGAAATATCAAACGTCAAAGCTTCCCAATAAGAAGCTCGTCGTCGTATCCTGCATGGATACCAGGCTGACGGAATTGCTGCCGAAAGCGATGAACCTGAGAAACGGCGACGCCAAAATTCTAAAAACCGCCGGTGCGGTTGTTTCCCATCCGTTTGGAAGTATTATGCGAAGCATCCTTGTTGCGATTTATGAGCTGAACGCCCAAGAGGTTTGCGTTGTGGGGCACCATGACTGCGGGATGACCCATGTAAATCCGGCTGCAACAACCCAAAAAATGATCGAGCGGGGAATTCCCGAACAGACCATCGAGACATTAGACTATGCCGGTATTCGCATTAAGGATTGGTTGCGCGGATTTGATTCTGTTTCGGAAAGTGTTCGTCAGAGCGTGGAAGTGATCCGTAACCATCCTTTAATCCCCAAAGATGTTCCAGTACATGGACTAGTGATCAACCCAGAAACTGGGGCATTGGATATTATTGAAAATGGTTACATCAATCAATAGACAAAGAAGAATACTCAAAAGCCGGCCATAGCGGCCGGCTATTTTTTTGAGAAGTTGGAGCTACTTGTTCCATTCCGCCCGTTGCAGCCGCAGAGCATTCGTCACCACCGATACGGAGCTGAGCGCCATCGCCGTTCCCGCGATCCAGGGAGCCAGCCACCCCATAAATGCGAGCGGAATGGCGAGAACATTATACAAGAGCGCAAAGGTCAAGTTCTGCTTGATGTTGCGCATCGTTCTTCGGCTGATGGCAATCGCATCTGCCACTCCCCCGAGATCGCTATGGAGCAAATTCACGTCGGCCGCTTCCTTCGCAATCTCCGCTCCCGTACCGACCGCCATGCCAATATCGGCTGCAGCCAATGCCGGGGCGTCATTGATGCCATCCCCCACCATGCAGACCCGCTTACCGGATCGTTGAAGCTTACGGATGAGGAGCACCTTCTCTTCCGGGCGCATATTGGCGTGAACTTCAGTGATCCCAGCCTTGGCAGCGATCGTGGAGGCCGTAATACGTTGATCGCCCGTGACCAGAATGACATCAAGACGTAACTTCCTCAAACGGCGAATGGCGCGAGGTGTGGTCGGTCTTATGGTGTCGGCGACAGCGACCAGACCCGCATAGTGTCCGTCGCAAGCCGCGTGCAGCACCGTTTTCCCTTGAGCTTCGAGCATTTCGCAGGTTCTCAGCCAAGCGTCCATTTGGATGCCGTTTTCTCTCAAGAATCTTTTGGAGCCAACTAAAATCCGAGATTGATCCACTAGAGCGGTTACCCCATAACCGGCGATCGCCTGGAACGATTCCGCCCCAGGGATATGCAGCTTTCTTCGCTCAGCTTCTGCGACGATCGCTTTGGCGAACGGGTGCTCGGAGGGCGTCTCGACGGCTGCCATATACCGGAGCAGCTTATTCGGGCGGCCTACATCGACGGCAACAACATCCGTTACACGCGGAACACCCGTCGTTACCGTCCCCGTCTTGTCCAGCAACACGACTTGGACGTCGCGCAGCAGCTCCACAAGACGACCGTCCTTGAACAGAATCCCGGCTTCCAGCGCGCGACCTGTACCTGTCAGGATCGAAGTCGGCGTAGCAAGTCCGAGCGCGCAAGGGCATGCAATGACGAGAACGGCCATCGCCTTGAACAACGCTCCCTCCCAGTTCCCTGGAGTGAAAACGAAAGACCATAAACACAAAGTGACTAAAGCCAGGATCAAGATGATAGGAACAAAAACCGCAGCGATCCGATCGACGGCCTGACCGATCTCAACTTTGGACGCTTGAGCGTTCTCCATCAGGCTGATCATCTTACCTAGAGCCGAGTCATTCCCGACGGCTGTCGCACGCATGAGTATCCGGGATTCCAAGTTATTGGAACCACCGATCAAACGTTGATGGACACGCTTCTCCGCCGGGATCGACTCTCCTGTGACGAAGGATTCGTCCACGAAAGAATGCCCTTCCACGACAATGCCGTCGACGGGGACCGGCTGTCCAGACTGAACGATCAACAGATCGCCGGGCACAACATGTTGCGTGGGGATTGTGACTCTACTGTCTCCCTTCACAA
Source organism: Paenibacillus sp. HJGM_3 (assembly GCF_045062745.1). NCBI lineage: Bacteria > Bacillati > Bacillota > Bacilli > Caryophanales > Paenibacillaceae > Paenibacillus > Paenibacillus sp. HJGM_3. The sequence continues at coordinate 187,032 of NZ_JBJGED010000005.1, read as the reverse complement.
GTGTTGCCGTTTCGGGACTAAGCCGGCGCAGCTGATGAATCGCTTTTAGTGCTCTCCGTTTGGCAGAAGCCTCCAGCCATTTCCCCAGCAGGACCGCTGTGATGATCATGGCGCTAGTCTCGAAATAGACCGCGTGCGGATTGTTCTCTCCCATTCGAAGCATGTGGATGGTCATATAGTGGCTATAGAAGTAGGCACTCGTCGTGCTGATCGCCACTAGAACATCCATATTGGCCGTCTTATTCCGTATGGCGTGGAACGCCCGGAAATAAAAGGTTCGACCGATCACGAATTGGATTGGCGTAGCCAGCACCCATTGAAACCATGGCTGCAAAAACAGCTCGGGTATCCATATGCCCGAAGTGAATGTGAAATGCCGAACCATGGCCCACATTAGCGGAAGAGTCAACAGAAGGGAAACCGTCAACTGAAGCTCCAATGAGCGTGTCCCCTTCGACGAAGGCTGCGCATCATCCAACAGCGTCGCCTTATAGCCCAAGCGCTCGATACGTTCGATCACTCGGCCCTCAAGTCCGCCGTCGGACTCCGTGACCAGGACGGCTTGGCCTAGAGCCAGATTGACAGATACCTCCCTCACTCCCTCCAATTTGCCCACGACTTTCTCTATACGTGCCGAACAGGCTGCACAAGTCATCCCGCCTATCTTAAGTTGAATCCGATGCGCGGATTGAGAAAACACGATGATCTCCTCCCTAACAACTCCCATCATCTCTTTGCAACTATATGGGAAGTTGTCCGGGAACATGCCTCGATCAGACGGATTGTACGGTGGTATTTGCCTTCAAGGTTGCCGAATTAACATCAGTCCTTTTTGTCGTATTCGAATGAAATCTTAACGGGTTCGGACATTCCCTCCATAGAGAGATAGGCGTCGCATGACCCTTTTAAATCGCCGGTCAGCTTAACCGTGAATTCAAAACTTCCCGTTTCCGTGGTTGTCGTCTGGCCGTCATAACGAACTTTCCCTTTTGAGTCGAGCACTTTCAAATTTACCTCGGACTGGCTGCCGTCCATTACGAGACCGTCGATCGTCAATGTCTTAGCATCTGCATCCACCACGGCTCTTGCGCCGTCGATCGGCGTTACGGTACCGCCTCCCGCGAGGTCGTATACGCCGAACTCGTAGAAGGAATAGCCGTAATCTGAATTTCTCTCCACGCCGTGGAATTTGACGTATCTGGCTTTTACGGGACTAAACCGAACCGTTTCTTTTCCGTCATGGGCAGTAATGATTCCGTTATTGTCTTGGATCACACTGGTCCAGTTCATCTTGTCGTCGGAGACAAGGAGTTTGTACGTTCTGGCTCGAGCGAATTCCCAGTCGATTCTCACCGTATCGAATTCCTTGGTTTCGCCAAGATCGACCTGGAACCAGCTGTCATTGACGTAATTGCTCGACCATCTTGTCGAAGAGAACCCGTCCACTGCATTTTCCGGTGCCAACTTCGAGCTCGAACCCTCAACGGAAGACGCAGTTGCCGCTTTGCCTTCCGCCAGGTTACCGACGAGGTGATAAACCTCTTCTTTCAGTGCGACAAATGCCGTATCCGAAAGGATATGGTCCGCAGCCAATTGATCCAGCTGTGCATTGAAGCCTTGCAGGTACTTGTCAAACTGGGACGCATCCGTTCCTTCAAAACGCTTCATAAGTTCCACATAATTGTTCAGCGAATGAGGGGCTTCCACCGTTGTGAACTGCTTTTGTTCGGCGAAACGATTCACGTGAGCGTTCAGGGTATCGGGGGTCGATGCCGCTGTGATGATGTAAGTTGTCGTCTTGGATTTGGCAGCGGCAACGGTGACGACCAGTTGATGCTTGCCCGGTTTTCCGGTCAGATCTATCGGCGTTCCCGAGATGTAAGATTTGCCGTCGAACATAGCCGTTACCTTCGTCAATCCGCTTCCGTCGTCGTCTTTGACTTTCCATGTAAATTGGATGGTTTCTGTATCCGGTACGACAGCATCGTTAGGTAACGTTAGTCCGTTGAGGAATACGTCTGCCTCCGGCGGCGGGGTATTGTGGATGACGTACGTTCCGTTCAAATATTGGTACAGCCAGTCATACATCAAACGCAAACTTGGATCCTTGCTTACCCCTAAGTTGTAAACCGCATTATTGCCTTGGTAATAGGCCCTAAAGCCTTTTTGCATCAATCCGGTTTCGACGCCGCTGTTCAGGTACTCGATATAACGCTCGCGGAATACGCCGTCCGTGAGCATCCGGTCGTCAAACTCGACTTCGTTCGACATCCCGTACTGTTTGGCCAGGTTAGCGGCATCTTCCAAGCGGTCGGGATCCATTCCGCCGAAGAAGTAGTTAGGCTGAAGTGCCGCGGCGTCAAACCCTACGTCTTTCCACATATAGCTTTTGTATGCTAAAGAGTGTGGAATCCAGAAAAATTTCAGGTTCCTGTCATGGACTTTGCCGCTTACGGCTTTTACCAATTCCGGTCCCGTATCGCTTGTGCTGATTTGTTCTTCCAGCCAGTACATACCGACCAGCTCCAGATTGGAATAATTGGCCGCCTGCCATTTTTGCCTGACCTGATCCAGCCACCACTGCACCGCTTTTTCTCTATTTTCAAGCGCCTTCTCAGTGCCCACGACGGAGGCGTTGAAGCTTTCCGAGACTCCGTCCCCGTCAACGTCGCCAAACTCGTTTAAGGATTCCCCTGGATTCGGAATCATTAATACAACCTTGACTTTATGATCCGGCTGGTTCAACTTGACTCCGACTTCCTGGGTAGCCTCATTCAGCTGCTGCATATCTCCCTTGGCTGCAAAGGTTTTGCCCAAATACCATTTCCAGTCGTCCAGGTTCGTTTGCCCCAGACCGAAATCACGACCGGCCGGAGAAGCCAGCCCCAGGTATAATACACCGTCAAAAAGCCAATCGGTAGGCTCGCCATCCTTATTCACGTAACTGATGTTAGGGATGATCCGTTCCTTCTTCCAATCCCCCAAGCCATTCGCATACTGTCCGTTGTACAGCAGATTCAGATTCCGGATGCCGCCTGTAGCTTCCCCCGGCTCCAGAAAATAAGGCTGCTCGGCAGGAACCTTTACAGCCCCGTCGACCTTGCCGTCCGTCCCCCCAATTTCAATTTCGTCAATATATTCCCACTGAGAAGGATGCATCGTAAAGGTTACTTTCACATAACGGGCATATGCCAGCTTGCCGCCCGTATTCGCGCCTTTGATTCCGTCCCGGCTGCCGTCCCATTCAAAGGTCTCCTGTCTCGGCGGCCCTTCCCCCCAGAGCAGCTGCGTGGCGTTGTGGGACAGCAGTCCCCAATTCTCCTTATCGTCGGAGACATACATCGATACCGTTAGCGGCACAAGGATCGAGTTGGCAGGATAATCCTGGAGGAAATGAGCTGTAATCTTCCCGATCGACTTCTCCTCACCCAGATCGAACACGACTTCGCGCGTTTTTCCGCGTAAATGTCCCACCCAGGCCGGGTCGTTCATATTCAATGTGCCGTATTTTCCATCCGTCAGCTTGTGCCCGTCATCGGGATGCGAGGCTTCCGGCGCTTCGGACCATTCATAGGAGAGGCCTGCCGCGAGATTGCGGAATATCGTCTGCTCAGCGGCCGGATTTCCGGGAACAATTCCTTTCGTCTGGTCTGCAACTCCCGCCTGCGCGATACTGATGGCCGGAACTGGCGATTTCGCCTGCACAGCAGAAACCGGTGCCATCAGCAATCCTGCTGCGATCAGGACGGATCCCCATTTTTGATTCAAATTCATCTAAGTCAGCTCCTTTGTTAGGCTCGAGTATGGAAATCCCTGAAACTAAAATCTATTACTTGTTCCGGGTGAACGCTCGACATGATCCCCCCTTTCGTCCAAAGCAAAACAGTTAGCGCTTTCAAAAAATATTTGCTAGTTTGCGGCATTTTCGGGCCCGTGCTTCCGCATGGATTCATGATAATGGGGAATTTCAGAGGAAGGCAATCAACATTATTTGATGAGCTGCGCAATATTTTCGGAATCTGTATTGACATATTTGTGCGTGGAAAATAGTTCGGCAGAAAAAATTGTGTATCTGTGAGAGCAATCGCGATCCCGGATCATAAAAACAAAAAAAGCCGCGTAAACGCGACTTCTCCATGATGCAAGCAGGATTAATTCCCTGTGCTCTCGTACCTTCGCAGCCCTCTCCTAAAGATCCAATAGGCTAAGCATGCGGTATATAAAGCAACGACTAGGGATAACAAACCATACGCTCCCCAAGGTTCCTTCCCATACAAATAAGCAGCAGGATAAAAACTAATAAACGCGTATGGCACGACAATCGTGATTAGAGCTTGAACACCTAAGTTGTAGATCGTAACTGGAAATCGTGAAAATTCGCTTAGCGTGTGCACGGTGTGAGCGAAGGAAGTATTCGTGCTGCCGGTCCAGAAGGTTTGAGAACAAGCCGCAAGGAGAATGGATACACGAATTACGACTGCCGACAAAGTTAGCAAAATGAACATGGCTATTTTGAAGATTGTCCACTCCAGTTGCAGATGGTGGATGGCCTGAACGACGATTAAGATCCCTATCAAGATGGAGCCTGTTCCTCCAAGTCCCAAAGTCGATGTAAATACTTGCAAGAGCGGGGAGACAGGTCTAACCAAAATGCGATCCATCTCTCCCTTATTCACCAATCCGCCTATGACCCATACACCGTTAAAGAAAAAGCCGGAAATCCCCTCATTCAAAATCACGATTCCGTAGATGAATGCAACCTCCCAGTAAGTCCATCCATGAATATGAGGTATTTTCTGAAACATCACAGATAAAAAAATAATCCCTAGCACTTGTTTGATCATCGTTGCAATCAGGGTAATAATAAAATCGGTCTGATAAGACATAACGGCTTTGATCTGTTGGCTCATTAATCGATAGTAAATGAATACTGACCTACTTGGTCTCATGGCTGTCCCCCGTTTATCCTCCGTTAATCGTTACTTGCTTCACCGCCCAGTTCCACATCCATTTGCCGCAGTACCAGAGCACCGCGATCCATATTATTTGGAGTCCGATCTGCTCCATCGCTTCAAGCGCTTCCAATTTTCCAAGGTACACAGAAGCCGGGATGTAAACGATCCCCTGAAACGGCAATAGCTTCGCTGTCATTTCCAGCCAATTCGGAAAAAATGCCAGTGGGATTAATGCCCCTGAGAAAAAGTTCGTGATGGCGGCCCGCATCCATGCAATACCCATCCCATTAGTCGTCCAGAAGCAGAGTAAGCTAGCCAAATAAATCAGATTAAATTTGATCCAGATAGAAGCGATTAAACTGATTACGAAAAGAATCATCATATCCCATGATTTGGGTTGCGGCATTCCCTTCGTAAGCAACAGAACTAGAATAATGAGAATTGCCGCCATGCAGCCCTCCATCAAACTCGAGCCTACTGTTTCCGATGCGCGGGCTTTCTGAAAATCGAGGGGCTTCAGTAAATCAATCGCCACTTCGCCGCTTATTATTTTCCTGGAAATCCTGGTTTCCGAATACCATGAGATGATGGAGTTGGTTAAGAAAGTAACGAATATGTAGGCTTTCATTTGGTCCCAGGAATAACCCGACAATTGATCCTGATTCTCAAAGACTGCCTTCCACAAATAAAACGTAGCCATAACGAAAATAAGACTTCCTAACAAACTGATAAAGTAGGTAGATCGGTAGGCGATCACATTCTGCATCGTGATTTTCGCTAATGTAATATACTTCCGCTTAACCACGGCTAAGCCCCCTTGTATGCTTCATTCCTTATTGTGAGCTCACCGTCATACACTTTACGGATAATCCGGTCGATTTTCGGTTCGTCCATGTGGAAATCCGTTATGCTTCCGTGATTCATCATGATACCGATGATTTCGCTGGCCGATATCCGAAACCGATCGAACCGGACGGAAAACTCTTTTCCCTTTTCATTCTCAAGTACAACTCCCTCTAGTTGGGAAAGGAGCGATGAAAGTCCGGGTATTGCGTGATCCAGCTGCACATGCATCGTTCTTTCTCTTGCGAACATATCTTTCACTGCTTGCAGCTCTCCGTCGTAAATGACTTTTCCATGATCGATAATGACCAGCCGCTTGCAGATTTCCTCTATATCCTCCAAATCATGAGTGGTCAGCATAATAGTAGTGCCTTGTTCCCTATTCATTTCTTTAATAAACCGGCGAATCCGTTCCTTAACCGCAACATCGAGTCCTATTGTAGGTTCATCCAAATAAACAATACTTGGGTTATGCAGTAACGCAGCGGCCAAATCAGCTCTCATTCTTTGGCCAAGCGAGATTTTGCGAGCTGGCAAATGCATGAAATCGTTCAAGCCTAGCAATTCGACGAATCGTTCCATGTTTGTTTTGTAGACGTTATTCGGAATTTCATAAATATCTTTAAGGAGGTTGAACGACTCTAGAATCGGCAGGTCCCACCAGAGCTGCGTACGTTGACCGAAAACGACTCCTATCTTCTTAGCATTGTCCATTCTATTCTTGTTGGGTACGATCCCGTCTACCAGGACTTTGCCCGAAGTCGGGACCAGAATACCGGTAAGCATCTTAATAGTGGTCGATTTACCGGCTCCATTAGGTCCTACATATGCAACGGTTTCCCCTTCTTGGATGGTGAGGTTTATCCCGTTCACAGCCGTTTTCTCCTGATATTTTTGTTGAATTAAGTGCTTGATCGCCCCTTTCAATCCAGGCTCTTTTATTGCAACCTTGAACGTTTTAGTTAACTCTTCTACTACAATTTGGTTCATCGTTTAACCTCGCTTCTCTTGTTTGGATTTGGTTTCGAATCGGACTCAAGTACATAGCCGCTTCCGCGGACCGCGTTCAGCACGAACGTATTCGCCCCAAACTTTTTGCGGATCCGGTACATAAGCGCATTCAATTCATCCATATGGACGTCGGGCTGGCCTCCCTGATTGGTCACCCGTTCCGGCCATACAGCATGCTTGATCTCCGGAATCGGGACCAACCGGTTGGCGTGATCGAATAGCAGCTTTAACAACAAATATTCCTTCTCCGACATTCCAATGCGCCTACCGTCCACTATACATTCCCTCTTTTCCCAATCCATCGTGAGCGGAAGCTTGGCCGCCTCCACTTGCTGCGTGATTGTGATTGGCTCCAATTCCAATGTTTGTTCCGCAAATAGGTACGAGAAATGAATGACGGTCATTCCTTTCGCCAGCTTGATGATATCCATAGACTGGAGCAGATATGGCTTGTGCGGAACGACCGGGATGCCGTTGATTTCGGTGCCATGCCGGCTTCCGAGATCGTATAAGACAGCCTTCCCGTCTTCTTTACGGATGACGAAATGTTTGCGAGAGATAAAAGCGTTCGTGAACGCCACATCCGGAGAATCACCGGCTGCCGACCGGCCCACGCACGTTTCCGTTGAAAACAGGTTCAAGCAAGTACCGGAGCGGAAAGGCTCTCCCCGAATGACATATAGGCAAGCGAAAGTATCCAATTAAGTTCCCTCCGATTTCTGTATTTCTCCATCATAGCTCTCTTTTCCTCATATTGGAATATTCCGAGTCTGATAACTAGGTTATAAAATGGTGATAATGTAGTACGCCCAACAAAGCCGGAGATTGATATGAATGTATCCATAATCGCCGCAGCAAACGAAGTTAAAACAAAAAATCCGCGATATACGCGGATCCGTAACGATACATGTTTCTCCCGAAATTCATCTCCGAACAATCAAAATTTCCTTTAATTTCGATGGTACAAAATCCAATTGAACCGCCGTTTACGCATCTTGTCGGTCCCGCGCGATCTGCAGTTAGATCGTTGGCATAACGTTTCCGCCGGTTACCGGAATATAGGCCCCTGTAATATAACTAGCCAGATCGGACGCCAGGAAGGCCACCACATTCGCGATTTCCTGATCCGTTCCTCTCCGCCGCAATGGAACACCCTTCTCGTACGATTCGTTCCGCTCGGTATTATTTTCCCGATCCCGATCGCTTATCGTCCAGCCAGGCGCAACCTGATTCACCGTAATTTGGTGCTCGCCCACTTCTTTCGCCAAAATCCGGTATACCCCGTCCATCCCCCGTTTACCCGCCACATACGCGGATTGCTTCGGAAGGTTTTGCATGGAGCACTCCGTGTTGATACCGATCATCCGGCCGAACTTGTTTTCAATCATCTGCGGGACGAATGCCTTCGCCAAATACACGCTTTGCATGACGCACGATTCGAACTGACTCAGATAGTCCTCCGGAGACTGGTTTAATATGGTCGTCCATGGATATTGAACAACGGCGTTCGCCACCACAATATCTACAGGACCTAATGCGTTCAAAACGGAATCTTTTAGCTGGTTTACGGAAGCGCAATCCGTGACATCGGCTCGAACCGCTATCGCCTTTCTGTCCAATGATTCAATCTCCTGCTGGAGCTGTGCGGCTCTTTCTTCATTGTGATGATAATGAATCACGACATTCGCTCCGCAATTCGCCAGCGTGCGAGCCATGACCCTCCCCAACTGGCCTGTGGCTCCCGTAACAAGGGCGGTTTTACCGGTTAAGTCGATTAGCATACGTAAAACTCTCCTCTCGAGCTTGAATCATGTATATTTCTTTAATAACAAGGAATGCAGGTTTTCCTTTACTTGTGGCCATTCATCGTCAACGATACCGTAAAAGATGTTGTCATGAATCGAGCCATCCTGCTTTACTCTGTGCTTGCGGAAAACTCCTTCCTTCCTGGCGCCTATTCGTTCCACGGCCCGCTGCGACCGGACATTTTGTCCGCTGACTGAAAACTGCACGCGAATCAACTTAAGCTCTTCAAAGCAATGCCGGAGCAGTAAATATTTGCATTCCGTATTGGCGCCGGTTCCCCAATACGGGGGAGACAGCCAAGTCCAGCCGATTTCAACATTCCTGTTGTTCAGGTCGATATCACCAATTCGGGTAGTCCCCATTATGGCTCCAGTCGTTTGATCGATAATCGTAAATGGGAGTTGCGATCCATTATTTTTATTCTCCATGGCAGTCGTCAACACTTGATCTAATTCTTCAGCTGTATGGATCGTTCTCCAGGTGAATTCCCATACTTCGGGGGATAACAAGATCCGGGATAATTCCGTCTTGTGGCTATTCTCCATAGGAACAAGTCGAACCGTTTCCCCAACGAGCACGACATTCGGATTTATTTGCACAGAGGACAACAACTCCTTCGCTAAGCTATATGTAGCATTATGGTTCTACAATCCCTAAACTGTCAATCGATCGTTATGAATACTCTTGCCTTCTGATTTGATCTTTTTCGGCGAAAAAATGACTTTCTGCGGCTCCAATTGGGTTAAGCCCATGGTACAATATGAACAAAATTACCCAACGAGGGAAGCGGGAGAAGGTGTCGAACCTGGATAAGGAGAAAAAGGCTCACGAGAAAGAGGTTAAGATATTTGAGACTGCCGAGATCATTACGACGCATGTGTACAAAGTCAGTCCGGTGCAAAAAGAGAAGCTCGTTCGTCTGGCCGAGGAGAGGCTCGAAAAGGCACGCGAAGAGGCAATACCGAAGATCCGTCAACGATACGAGCAGAGGGTAAAGCTCCAGCAAGAGCGCCGGCAGCCCCAGCAGCCCAAGAACCACGGTAAAAGCAGTCCTCCCCAACAAAGTAATAACGAAGATGGACGATGATTAATCCAATCTTTTGATGAGAGCAGATTCTACTAGAAACACAGCACAAAACCCTCCTCGTGGAGGGTTTTGTCCTTATCTTATATTCACTTTTAGGGCTGCCAGACTTCCCACATGTTCCCATCCAGATCATAAAACTGAAAATTAGGACCGCATTCTCGTCCTTCCGGAATATCGCTCGCAATGCGCACCCCGTTTTCCTTAAACCGCTCGAACAGCTCCTGAATGCGAGGAGTAATGAAACAGCCGACGGGGACGCGATCACCATTATTGTTGGTAAATCCCAATCGGCCGCCTTCTACGTTTGATTGGATCAGAAACATCGCGGGTACCGTAGTTCTTAGACCCGCACCAGGCAGCTTATCTTCCTGATCAGGAAAACGCAAAATCGCAATTCCGTCCCCTTGCTCGACGGGTTTGAATCTGGACGGTTGTCTACAGCCTAAATTGTTTCGATACCATTGAACCGATTCATAGACATCCTGCACAGGAACGTAGATACATGTAATTCCAGTAATGTCCTCTAACTTCGGTTCTACTTCCGCTTGATTTTGGCTCAACAAAGATCGCCTCCACTTGAATATATTACCAGCTACTTCTAGAATACCGTACATTTGTTCCCTTGTAAACGATTTCTTTTTCAAGCATCACTTCCGGCAAAGTTCTGACAGTCCATGGTATTTTCGCCATGACTTTCTTGTATTCTCTCGATTATCTCCCTAACACAATGCTCTATATCCTTATTTGAGCAATCAATCATAATATCACTATACTTTTTGTATAGAGGTAATCTTTCCTCGTAAACATCCTTAAGACTATTTCCTTTCTTAATCACGATGCCTCTGGTAGTTATGTTTGTTAGTCTCTTATTAATTTCCTCGTATGGGACATGTAAATAAATAATCTGTCCACCATTCTTAAGGATATTCATAGCTCTTTCTGAATAAATAACACTTCCGCCTGTAGATATAATACAATTTTTTAATTTTAGGTCAGACACAATATTCTCTTCGACTTCCATGAATTTATCGATACCACCACGATCAATTATTTCTTGTAACAGCCTACCTTCTTGTTGTTGGATCATAATATCGGTATCGACGTAATCCATTCCTAACGCTTTGGCAAGCAACACGCCTAAAGTGCTTTTTCCGGCTCCAGACATACCTACTAGAACTATATTCATACATTTCCTCACTAGTAACTATGATTGTGATTCCCCACATTTTGTAGCTCTTCTTCAATGGATGATTAGGTTTGCAATGTTCAAACGTTCCCATGAAAAGAATAACTTATCACGTGTTTATTTTCAGTATTAATCACCAGCGGAACTGATAACTTAGCAAAATTTCGTTTGCAGTTGCAACATCAATCCACTTAACTTCCACTATCTCGTCGTCTAGGTCAGAACAATCAACAGGTCCATCAATGTTTCCCTGGCTCCACCGCTCCACCAGGTAAACTCCAGTCGGAGGAATCCCCTCTCAGATTTCTTACCATCAAAACCTTTTGAAAGGTATCATCAAAAATTAATGCACTTGCCACATCGACTCTTCTCAACTAAGTGCCCCTCTCATTTTTTTGCTAGTTTTTGCTCTTGCACCATGACACACAATCATCCCCGTAGGTAAAGTATACCATCCTTTAACTCTGCCAATATATGTGTAATACTGCTCTAGTTTCGAATTAACCCCCCTAATCCTCCATAAAAAAATTCAAATATGCGTTGACAGGAATATTCCTTATGAGGTATATTTTACTCATGCAGTTGATATGCGCGCATCTGCACTCAATAATACAGATGAGGTGACCAAAGATGGCTTATAAACCGAACCAAACGTATGTAAACTTGCCGGTGAAAAATATTAACCGGACGAAGGATTTTTTCAGCAGCATTGGCTTTGAATTCAACCCGCAGTTTTCCGATGATAACTCGGCCTGTATGGTGATCAACGACAATACGTTCGTGATGCTGCTCTCAGAGTCGTATTTCCGAACGTTTATCAACAAGCCGGTCGCCGATGTCGCCAGCGCCGCTGGAGGGATTATTGCACTCTCCGCCGACAGCAGGGAGCATGTGGACGAGCTCGCGGACAAGGCATTGTCCGCTGGAGGCAAGCAGTCCAAAGAACCGGCAGACCATGGCTTCATGTACGTGAGAAGTTTCGAGGACCTGGACGGGCACCTGTGGGAAATTGCCTTTATGGACATGAGCGCTATGCCTCAGGAGTAAGAATCGTACCCACGAACAATATGGATAAAAAGCTAAGTGACTATTCACTTAGCTTTTTTATGTCGGCGGCAGCAGAACGAGTACAGAAAAGAAAAAAATCCGCGGTTTGCGCGGATCCCTCACTCAAAAACGGTCACAAAGCATTGCGTACGGACAAAATGTATTTGGCCTGATCGAGGGGATTGACGCCTTGGCGCTTGCGTTCGGCAGTCACCTCCGGCGGACATTCCCGGTAGCAGGCAAATGTCGTTGACAGGATGCCTCTCCCCTTCGTCATCGATCCCAGCCGAGCGGGAAAATCAAGCGACGTCGCTACCGGCAGCAGTCCCTCCAGTTCCAACCGCCCGTTGCGGAGAAGTGGCGAGTTGATCTCGCCGCGCATGATCACGAGCTCGTTCATGACCTTGCCGCCGAATTCCTCCGGTACGGACAAATGAAAATTCAGAATCGGCTCAAGCAGGTTCGTACCCGTATGCGCAAGACCGCTCATAATGCCCATTGGCGTCGCCACTACAAAATCGAGCGGATGCGTATGCCACACATGGTGTTCGCCCTCCACGAGCGTAACCTTCAAATCGGTGACCTCCCATCCTCGAAGGCCTTGCTGCAGCGCCTCGGGCACCCGCCGCGCGACCTCGTTTTGGTAGCTCTCGAGCAGACGCTCCAGCCGCGCTATAGAGCTGTACTGCAGCCCGCTCCCTCTTGCCCCAGGTTCAATATGGAACCGCAGAATGGCCCAGCACGGCTTCGGCATCGTATAAGCAACGTACCCTTCGCCGGCCTTGGCTGGAGTCTCCTTATAGATGACGGATGGACGATCGAAGGCGACGTCGAGCCCGAACCGGCTCTTCAGCACCGAAGTGAGCACCTCGATCTGAATGGTTCCCATCACCTTCAATTGCAGCTCCCGATCCACCTTCTGCCACTGTATATCCAACAGAGGGTCTTCGTCTGCCAATTCCTGAAACGCCGCCACCACCTTAAGATAATCAGCTTCATTCCGCCAGCGCACCTGGACTGTCAATAACGGTACGGCCAGCTTCCGCTCTCCGGGTACACCTGAAGACGAGCCGAAGATGTCGCCGATTCGCGCCCGGCTCATCCCGAAAACCGCTGCTATATCCCCGGCCTCCAGAAGTCCAACATCCTGCGACTTAAGAACATCGATTTTGCGGATCTGGGTAACCTTCTCCTGAATGTCTTGCGTAACGTTATGCACGAGATCCCGGTTGCGAAGCGTGCCGTTGTATAATCGTAAATACGCGATTCTGCCCATGTCCGGATCACGCTCGAGCTTAAAGACGATACCGGCCACCGGCGCCTCACAATCCTCCGTCGGGCCCGGCAGCCATCGCAAGATCCCGTCCATAAGCTCTGAGATGCCGATCCCGCGATTCGAGGCCCCGAAGAGTACCGGGAATAGCTCCGATCGGAGAATCCCTGCCTCTAGGTGCGGTAGTAACTCTGCCGTAGTGAGGGCGCCCTTCTCGATATAACGTTCCAATAGGTCTTCGGCACGTTCGGCGATCGTCTCGACAAGCAGCTGACGGTATAACTCAGTCTCCTTGGAGAGAGAGCCCATTTCTTCCCGGAGCAAATCCCTGCTTCCCGAGAAATCCTCTTCCACCCCAATCGGTGCCTGTATCGGTATGGCTCCGTTCGAAAGCAAGCGGCGGATGCTGTCAAACGTACGCATCGGATCCGCCCCTACTCGGTCGAGTTTATTGACATACACTATGGTCGGAATGCGGAGATCACGAAGCGCCTGCCAAATCAATTCCGTCTGGGCTTGTACGCCCTCAACCGCGGAAACGATCAACACCGCACCGTCCATCACTCTCAACGAACGTTCGACTTCCGACAGGAAATCTACATGTCCGGGCGTATCTACTAGATTGACCTGAACGCCGTTCCAGTCGAACCGAGTAACTGCAGCTCGTACCGAGATCCCACGTTCTCGTTCCACGTCCAACCAATCCGTCAGCGCTGTGCCGTCATCGACACTGCCGAGTGTGCGAATGCGTCCGCTCTCGTACAGGATGTGCTCGGTCGTTGTCGTTTTGCCCGCATCGACATGGGCGAAGATGCCTACGTTCCGAATCTGTTTCCGTTGTGCTTCGCGCATGATGACGCTTCCTTCCGGTCGGTAATAAGCCCATTGTATCACAGAAGTCGCCGGTGGGTTGGACGTTCCAGTTCCGTCTTAAACTAGAAGGGAAGCTCCACACCAAACTCAACCGCAGCTTTGGATAAGACAGCCCTATGATTCTCGTCGACAGGTATACCGGTAACGCCCCAGTCCGCCTCGCGTTCCGCTTCCAGGACTCCGGGCAAGCTCGCCTTCTCATACCCGGGCATCGGCTGCATTTCTCTAGTTAATCTCATGTACGTGTCCATCTCTTTCTTGAAAACGTCACGATCTATGAAGCATCCCGGATCCAGCGCTATGATCAAAGAACCCTGATTGGCGCCCGGATACCGGCGTTCGGCTCTCTCTTCTTCTGCCGGAACCCCAGCGAGAAACCCACCTAAGGCTTGACACATAAAACCGAGGCCCATGCTGCGAAATACTAGACCGGGAGCCAGCCGGAACAGCTCAGGCACATGCGGAGAGGATGCATACAAGTCATGCATCGTCCCGAAGTCCAGCACCATCGGAACCTCTTCTCCGCCGGGGATAGCGAAAGACATCGGCGAGCCTCCCGCAGCCTGCATGATGGAGTCTTCCGGTCGAAGAGCTAGTTGATGGCCGGATGTCACATATCCAATCAGGCCATATTCGGCCAATATACGGGAGTAGATTCCCGCTGCACCGATATGCCCGTGGTTGCGGGTAACCGCGGCCGCAATCCCGAATTGGCGGCACCGGTCGATCAGTTCCTCCGCAGCCCGGTAGGCGGCGAAATAGCCGAGGCCCCCGGCTCCGTCAATCGTAATCGTTGCGGACGACTCATTTGCCATCCTTATCTGAGGATCCGGGTTAATCATTCCGTCTCGCATGATGCGGGCATAGGTAGCGATTTGTCTGGACCCATGACTGAATACGCCACGAAGGTCATTTGTTACTAATAGACCGGCTAGAAAATCCGCTTTTTCTTCCGGCATGCCGGCTTTTTGTGCTAGTGTGCTCACCAAGCTCTTCATCTTGCCCTTATCGACTTTCACAAATTCTCGGCGATCTACATTCATGGATATATTCCTCCTGTCGTACGACTCGGTGATCTAAAGGTTTCCGTTTCTCATACTAAGCTCTAAAATTTCTAGCATAGAGAGATGTCCGAGAACATAATGATGGTACTTCTCTTCATTGGCTTTCCAACTCCCTACCGCTAACGCAAAGCCCAGCATTATTTCAAGCGTAAACCATAGGAGACACTTTTTTATAAAGGATTCCCATGAATATTGGGCCAGCTCCAGATCCGACAGCATAAAGATCTCGACAATGGTTACGATAAGCCAAAAATTAAATATGAGAAATCCGAGTAAGCTCCCCCTCGTGAGTATAAATTTAGCCTTTCCTTGTTTTCGAATAGCGGCCCAATTGAGGAGAAAGGATTTTTCCAGATCTCCCAGACCATTATTTCTCAACTTTCCCCACACCCTCTCCACCAGTCCCGTAGGCAGAACGCAATCCCGAGGAAGACCTTCAACAGGAGCACTTGACTGTTTTTATTATAAATTCAGTCGATATTGTAATGTAAGTAGTGAATTTATTATTGCTATAATTACCCCTATTGTATTTGATATATAATTTATAGTAACTACACTTAACGATAAAAATCGACCGAGTTTACCATAAGACCCTTGAGGAAATACTGGGAACCATTATGAATTCCAGGAAGTGACTGGTTTGGAACTATTGGTTCGTTTGCAGGAAAGACAACAGCAAGATGCCGACCTGTTTCTCCATCCCCTGCTTCTAACCCATCATCAGGTGACGTTGGCCGGGTACAAATCGCTTATCGATTTGCCCCAGACCATGGTGTTGCTTCAACAACAGGTTCAGAATGCGGTCGCGGCTAAACGGCCTTTATTTGCGCTTGGAAGCGGAATCGGTGAATGTATAAGCTGTGCGGACGAACGAACGGTAACGGAGGCCATGTCCGAAGGCCATTTGATTGTTATATCTGAATCTTCCGACGTGTGCATGAAGATCATTCCGGTACCTCGTACACTGACCCGTGCCATCGAAGCGCCAACGACCGAAAACGTCGTGCGGGATTCCATCAGCGCTTTCGTCGAAGATCTGGATACCAATGTGGGCATGATCAAAAAGCACGTGCTCTCAGACCAACTCCGGATCCGGTCATACTGCTTCGGGAAAGTTCAACACAGACGGGCGGTGCTGCTCCATATGGAAGGACAAGCGGATCCCTCGCTCCTGGACTCGATTATCCGTAGACTCGAATCCAATTTGGACAAAGAAGTCTCCGACCTAGGCAAGTTATCCAGTGTGCTCGGGTTCCCCAAATCGACATTGGTTACCCGGTTCAACACGACCGAGCTGCCGCAGAATGTCGCCAGTGGGCTCACGAAGGGCAAAGTGGTTTTGATCCTCGACCGCTTTCCGTTTGCCCTCGTCCTGCCCAGTTTATTAGCGGACATGTTCGCGGCGGAGAACGATGTGAATTATCCGCTCGTCTTCATGATATCCGTGCGGATATTGCGCTTCATCGGCGTGCTCTCCAACATGTTGATGCCCGGATTGTATGTGGCGCTCATCTCGGTTAATCCGGACGCCCTGCGCATCGAGCTTGCCATGTCGATCGCCCAAAGCCGTGAAGGCATCCCTTACCCGGCTATCGTGGAGACATTGTTCCTGCTTATCATCCTGGAGCTGTTGCTGGAGGCCAGCATCCGTCTTCCGAAAAGCATTGGAGCCACAATCACGCTTGTTGGGGGAATCATTCTCGGTCAAGCGGTCGTACAGGCCAATCTCGTCAGTAACGTTTTAATTATTATTTTATCCGCCACCACCATAGCAAGTTTTACAGTGGTCGGGTTTCACAATGTGCTCTCCGTCCGTTTACCCAAGTATTTGTTACTTGTTCTCTCGGCCATGTATGGCATATTGGGACTATTCATCGGGATTCTGGTTGTTTGCGCATACTTGGCCAGTGTGAGCAGTTTTGGTATTCCCTATGTGTATCGGTGGAGAATAAAGGAGAAATCTAATGGATAAGAGTTTACAGGTGATGGCTATGTATTACCTGACCCATATCGGGCTTATCTTTTTCATGTATCCGACAGACATCATCGAGAGCCTTACAGTTGGTCATTGGAGCGCCATCTTGCTCGGTTTCGCAGCTCATGTGGTGTTGCTCGGCATCTATATGAAAGGATTAAGTTATAGTTCGCCTCTGAATGTAATCGATATTTTGCTGGGAGCGGGCAAAGGGTTTGCCGTGATCTTACTGCTTCCCGTAGCGGCTTACTTGCTCGCGGTTATCATCATCTCAATCCGGGCCTATTCGGAGATCATTGCGCTTGTCTTTCTGGGCAGTACTCCGGTGTGGGCGATTATAGCGCTTCTTCTGGGGGTCACGACGCTCATCTCCGCTCTCGGTGTTGAAGCTATTTTCAGAACGGCGCTTCTGACCGCCGCGCTGTTGCTTCCCTTCCTTCTGCTAGTTTTTTGCGTTTCGTTTCAAAATGCGGATTGGCGTTATGTATTACCGCTAATGGACTCCAAGGCGGCTTCGTTTTCATACGTCTTCAGCCGTCCCTATTTGAAAAGCTTGTTTGCTTTTGCAGGCGGTTTCTTGTTTTTGGGGTTTATTCCGCACATCATTCCGTACAAACATCGAAAGGTGATGTGGACCAGTGCCTTGCTCCTTCCCATGTTTCTGATCTCGGTCTATGTCCCGATCTTGACATTCGGACAACGGTCGGCTTCCCAGTTTGTGTTTCCTTTCATCACGACAGTCGATACGGTGGATATCCGTTGGTTAATGTTTGACCGGATCACCATGTTCTTGATGATCAGTCTGATTTGTTTCGTGGTGCTCTTTCTTTCCTTGGCCATGTGGAAGCTAACGCTGCTCATTCGGCGCGGGTTTCCGTTTTTCCGGCCGCTCCCGGTGACGCTTTTGCTCGCCCTGTCCTTAATGATCATCTGTATGCAAATTCCGGATTGGAAAACGGTCGAACGATTATTGTGGTGGAACACCTATCTGCGCCTATTCGTGACGATCGTCATTCCGCTTGTTACCCTTGTCCTGGGTATTCGCCATCAGCGTGAAGGCGTGGTTCGTCCGTGATGTCGAGAGGTCTAATTCATTTCGGGCTAAGACTGCTGCTCACTGTAACAATCCTGCTGGCTGTGTGCGGATGCTGGGACAATAAAGACATCAACCACCGCGCATTGCCGGTTGTGATGGGGCTGGATCATCAAAATGGCGCTTATAAAGTGTATCTTCTGATTCCGCACACTACTCAAAGGCGGACAGACGTGAGGATTGTGACCAAAGAAGGAAGTACTATCAACCAAGTCGTGGACAAGATCGCCAAAGATTTGGAGGTCGATGTAGATCTGCTTCATTTGAAGGTTCTCGTGTTTCATCGGGCGGTGGCGGAAGCCGGAATGAAGGACAGCATTTCGAGCTTTATGCGGGCTCGGGATATTTCTCCCAAGACCATAGTGGCGATCAGTGATGACAACCTGGAGACCTTGTTTCAAAAGTTGAAAACGTCCTCTACCTCCGGTGGAATGGAGATTTATAACTTTTTTCAGAAACACGCCGGCTGGTCGCCCAATGTAGCGCAAACGCGGGTATGGGAAATTTACCGAAGCTTAGATTCCTTCACACGCGATGTGGCCGTACCTCTAATCAAAGCAGGCCAAACGACGCCCATTGAAAGCACCGGTTCGGCTGTGATCAAGAACGGAATGATGGTGGGCCGAATTACTCCGGACGAAACCTTGTTGTTCAACTCGTTTAATGGACTAGCCGCACAAGGGAAAATCGAAGTCATGGATCGTGCTTCGGTAATGATCCTCACTGAGAACCTTACACATAGCAGTAGTTTCAACGACGGCAAGCCCGTACTGAACAGCCGGCTGACCTTGAAGGTCACCATCCTGGAAACCAAAGGATCTCCTACTGAGGCGATGATCAAACAGGATACAGAGTCGCTGTTGACCGACAGGTTCGGGCGGATGCTGCGTAAAATTCAATCCGAGGAAGCCGACATTTTGGGACTGGGGCAATTATTCAGGACCAAGATTCCCCGTGATCGTCTGACAAGCTGGAGAACGGATTATTATCCCACAATGAAGGTGAACTTTCAGGTCAATACCATCATTCAGAATGAAGGACTTCTGAAAATGAAAAATAAATAGAGGCTAAGGCAATAAAAAATACCTCATTGCGGATTGTTGTCGGCTGAGGTATTTTTCTGATGCTCTTACTTTGATCTCGGCGCGCTCTCGAAACCGATCGTTTTGTGCGTTCCGTCGCAGAACGGCTTGTTGCCCGAACCTCCGCATCGGCACAGCGAGAACGATTCTTTGTGTTCGAACGGGTTGCCTTCCGCGTCCACCAGTTCGACCGGCCCCGTCACCCGAAGCGAACCGTTGTCGTTCACTTTAATCGTCACTTTGTTTGGGTCTGCCATGAACTTACCTCCTTTGCTCCAATCGTTAATACAAGTATATCCGGCTAGCATGGGAAAAAGACTGCCATCCTCTCCTTGCCCTTCCGGTTGGTTTTATTCATTCTACAAAGTGTGCCGGGTCGCGTCGAACATTGGTAACTTTTCGATACACGTTCAAAAATCGCGCATTTTATGGTATAATTCAGTTAAATTCGAGCGAAAAGGAGGTGAATACGGATGATGACTCGTCATTTCTCTTCGAATCGTTTATTTGCGCTCATTATTGCTGCCGTGATGATGCTCTTCGCCACGCCGACGCCGAGCATCGAAGGGAACGTCGCCGAATCCGGACGCACCGCCACGGTCGTTCAAGGCATGGAGTTTTTGAGCCACAAGTCGACGGTTCGCAAGATCGCGTCCTCTGCCGATACCATTCGGTTCCCGGCCTATCTCGCAGCTATGTCGGTTCTGTTCGCTTCCCTGCTGCTGGCCACCCGCCGTGTGCAGCCCGCTGTCCCCTTTGTCCTGCATCCTCTCATTGCCCGCCTAATGGCGCGGATAACTTTTTTAACCACGATCGTGTTCAACTCCCAATACGTTTAACCCCTCTGTGAATCATTCTGCTCTTCCACCCTCTGTTACCTTTAACCTTTGCCGCCTCACCCCTAACCCTTGTTCAAAAAAACGATGAACTAAGGCTTATTTGTTGATGCCCAAAAGGCTCATCTTAAGGAGGAACTACCTTAATGAATATACGTGAAATCGATCTTCCGGGAATCGGAAAAAAATTTCAACTGATCGCGAGAGACGGCAGTAAACTCGTGTTGGTCGTCCATGACGACGGCCGCCGGGAATGCTACCATTTCGACTCCGCTGTAGCGGAAGAAAGCCTGTCGATGGTCACCCTAGACGACGATGAGGCGCGTCTCGTGGCTGGTATTCTCGGCGGGATGACCTATAAGCCCAAAGCGCTGGAAACGATGGAGATGGCGCTCGACGAGCTCATCCTCGAATGGTATCGAGTCGACCCGGATTCGGGGTGCGTCGGCCGCACGATCGGCGAATTGAACGTACGGCAGCGCTGCGGGGTAACGATCATCGCTCTGATCGAGAAGCACAACGCGGCACGGCACATCAATCCCGGCCCGGAAGTGGCTCTGACGGCGGATTGTACGCTCGTTGTGGCCGGCGAGAGGAGGCAGCAGAAGCTGTTCAAGTCCATCCTCAAGAATGGATGTGAGTGAACTATGGACTATATAGTGTTTGAAATCGGATTGGCGGTCGCGCTGATCGCGCTAGCGGGATTGTTGTCAGCGAAGCTGCGATTCTCGGTCATCCCGTTCTATATCCTCGTAGGGATGGCGGTTGGCCCTCATTCCTTCGAATGGTGGCATCTCGACTTTCGATTCATCTCCAGCGCGCCCTTGATCGAATTTTTAGGCCGAATCGGGGTGCTGTTCCTGCTGTTCTACCTAGGCCTGGAATTCTCGGTCGGGCGGCTCGTGAAGTCGGGACGCTCGATCGCAGTCGGCGGCACCATCTATATTCTGATTAATTTCACCCTTGGTCTGCTGTTCGCGTATGCGGCCGGCCTGCCGCTGCTTGAGATGCTGGTGGTGGCCGGCATCACGACCATTTCCTCGAGCGCAATTGTGGCCAAGGTGCTAGTCGACTTGAAGCGGACGGCGAATCCTGAGACCGAGATGATTCTTGGCATCATCATGTTCGAGGACGTGTTCCTCGCGATCTACATCTCGATCGTGTCCGGGCTCGTGCTGAGCGGTTCGACATCGCTGGGCGGAATCGCGCTCTCCGCCTTGATCGCTCTCGGCTTCATGCTGCTCGTTTTGATCGTCGGGCGGCGGGCGGTCCCCTTGCTCAACCGACTGCTTAACATCCGGTCCAATGAGGTGTTCCTACTCGTCATCTTCTCTCTCTTGTTCATCGTCGCCGGCTTCTCGGAGACGATCCACGTCGCCGAGGCGATCGGTGCCCTGCTCGTGGGCCTTGTCTTGGCGGAGACGGAGCATATGAAACGGATCGAACATCTCATCCTGCCCTTTCGCGACTTTTTCGGCGCGATCTTCTTCTTCAGCTTCGGGCTGACGATCGATCCGCTCTCCCTCGGCGGTGCGGTTTGGCTGTCATTGGCCGCTGTAGTTGTGACATTAATAGGCAATTTCGCGGCCGGGATGTGGGCCGGCCGGAGCGCGGGACTGTCTCCCAAAGCATCGGTCAATATCGGACTGACGATCGTGGCGCGGGGTGAATTCTCGATCATCATGGCCAATGTCGCCAAAGCCGGCGGGCTGCTCCCCATCGTGCAGCCGTTCGCGGCCCTTTACGTGCTCCTCCTGGCGGTGATTGGCCCCTTGCTGACGAAGGAAACGAAACACATTTATAACGGAATGTCCCGGATCTTGGGCTGGATGGGCCGGAGCGCTGCGAAGCAAGGAACGGAGCGGGCGGCTTCTCGGGATTGACCCCATTAGAGGAGGAAGCGACATGATGAAGGAAGGCGGATCGGTATGGTTTTTGTTGAAGTCGGCCAGCGGATTCCAGGACTCTCATTGGAAGCGTCGGCTGCGCATTCATACGGCCCAACCGGAAGCGGTCGCGGCCGTATTGCAGGCAAGGAAATGCACAAGTGTTCAGTGGATCGCCAAGGACTCCACCTCCCAATTGCAGGGGTTGCATGCACTGGAAGTGATCCTCTACCGGCTCGAGGTGATGGAATGGACCGATCGGATCCGACATACGGACCCGCTGGCAGTGGTCGATGTGCTCCCGATCGGACCATGTGGGAGCTTCCAGGATCTAAGACCTGGAGGCAGGCGGCATGCCGATGAGCAACTGGCCGACGTCTCGAAGTACGGCAATGAACTGAGTAACATCTGGCAAAAACACTAGCTCGGTCTGGGAATTACTGACGCGGCTGTCGAATGATCCGACAGCCGCTTCCTCATGTGCTCGAACAGAGCTTCAAACGTGTATCCACGGCCCCCATCGGCGTATGACCGATGACCTTCTCACTGTGTATGTTAGTGTAGGATTCATTTCGTTTCATTCTTTCATCATCGCGTAATTGTGTGACCTTCACCGCTAATGGCAATAACTCCATCGACGCTGCTATACTGCAAGTCGGACTGGTTGTTATTAAACGCTTCATCCAAAAAATGTGTTATGCAGTTTCCAATAGCGTCATAAATTGGGATCGCTTGAACATCCCCGTAATGCACAGGTACATCGGAGAATGACATGTGATGGGCCCCAGACACACGATAGATTTGCAAGTTCTTTATTACTTCCGCCACATACCGTTGACCCTGGATATAATCACTTGCAATTTGTTTATTCATTCCTGCAACCATCGCCTCATACGTGGAAGCTTCTTGTCTAAGGGAAGGAGTCGTAATTTCAATCCCATCTGTCTTAATCAGATGCAAGCTTGGATCCAACAAGACAGCTGCCCGGATGTTACTAATTTTTTTCAGAACTTCAAAAACAGCTGCACCTCCCAAAGAATGACCAATTGCTGCAATGTTATTGAAGTTTAACAAACCTTTAAAACTACTGTCTGTACGATTAAACGTATCTAAATGCTCTAACACTTTAGTAATAGCTTGGGAGCGGTCGTCAAGTAACTTCTGCCACCCTATATAATCATTACCGGCTAAGCTGGAGTACTCAGATCTTTGTCGGATAAACTGACCGTCAGGGTAAACCGTGAAAATGGATTCATACGGAGCACCGATCGTTACTACGCAGTATCGTTGATTCACAAGTCTTTCGATTATTTTCAAGTACATGTCCCGCTCGACGCCGAAACCGGGAGACATTAAGAGGACAGGATAGGAATCACCGGTGTTGTCAATGGATCCACTGACGAAACATTTTGCTTATTCCCCGGAGATTGTCTGCTTTGACACCCATCCCGTCTAGTACTGAAGCAGCCTCCGTTTGACAAGGATTACAGAAGTCCAAAAAATCCGGAATATACGTGCCTTTTATTGCTGGGAAGTATATACTCACAATAATTTGAGGTTCAAATACTTTTATCATTCTTCCTATCAGAGCAATCCCCTCCTTCATTTTTGACTGAATGACTACTGTAAAACTCCAAATCTTCTAGAAGAGTTAACGACTTCACTTTACCTCGGTACTTTACAACCTGTTTAAATGAGCCAGTCGGTGGCTAAGTGATAAGTAAGGGAGGGATTCCAATGCCGTGGACTAAAAAAGATTACCCGCAATCGTTGAAAAACTTTATGGCTCCGATCCGCAACAAGGCGATTGAAATCGGAAACGAGCTGCTGGAGAAAGGTTACGAGGAAGGCCGAGCCATTGCTATTGCGACGGCGAAAGCCAAAGAATGGGGAGAAGATCACGATAAACAAATCCGCAAGAAAGATCGCTGACGTGAGCAGGCTGCCGATAACTTCGGCAGTCTGTTCGTAATGGGCAATAACTTTCGTATCCAACCATGACGCAATGCCCTTTCTACTTAACTTTGTCTAAATGAACTCCTAAATGACCAAATAGCGACACATTCTCATCTAAATCCCACCAAAAATAGTTATAAATCCATCCATTATCTTCGTCATTACTCTGCACGATATGGGTAAACGTTTCTGGACAATTTGCTTCCATCTGATAATAAAAACGTTTGACATTATCCGTGCGATTCTCGGAAAAATAAGTAAAATCACCAAGTAAAGTAATGTTAATTAATTCGGTGATACCCGCCTCTTCTAGAACCTCCCTCCTAAGAGCATCCGAGAAGTTTTCATTTTTTTCAACGGTCCCGCCTGGCACCTGGAGTCCAAGGTGTTCAAACCCTTGTTCCTTAAAGACTAGCAACTGCTTCTTGTGGTTTTTATACCTGATTATATAGGCTGTAACTTTATAAACCATTTCATTCTCCATGCACTTGCCCCCTAAACAAAAGAAGTAGCTTCACTACCTAATTACATTAGAGTTCCCTAATAGTAACCCATATTCCTTCCATGCCGTTCCATAGAAATGAATCGTTACGTGGTTGGGGATCCTTCGCGACAAAAAAGGGCCCGTAGTCGACCTCTCGGTCGCCCACAAAGCCCCCTGATTAAACCTGTCAATATTTCAGAGTCCGGTCGGAAATAACGGACGTTACCGGATGCCCTCCCGACGAGTTCTTATGGCCGCACTCGAGCGGCGAAGGTCCTACGAATGCTGTCTCTCGCCCTTCGATTCGCAAGCATCCCGGCTCTAGGGTCACGATCGCATAGAGCGGGTCGCGGTAAGGCGCAGACACCGCCAAGATCGGATATCGCTCCGATACCTCTTCCGAATAACGCACCCGCTTGTAATCGCGCCCCATGTAGAAGTAAGACATGCTGTTGATATGGATGTAATACGTATCGTCGATCACCTTCACCCCGTCCAAATGGTTGTGCCCATTCATGCAAGCGATAACCTTTCGGGTCCCGTCGATTTTCTTCGCTCCACGCAATACGGCTCGGAACGCTTCCGAATTCTGAATACCGTAATTGAAATCGTTGTAGGGCGACTCCAAATTTTGATGGCTGAACACAATCGTCGTCTTGTCGGTCGAAGCCAAATCTCGCTCCAACCACTCTAGCTGCTCGGGCGATAAGTGGTTGATCGCATCCCGATGCTGATGGTAATTGCCGAAGGCATAATCCTGATACACACCGTCGA
The DNA here is from genome assembly GCF_045062745.1 of Paenibacillus sp. HJGM_3. Lineage (NCBI taxonomy): Bacteria > Bacillati > Bacillota > Bacilli > Caryophanales > Paenibacillaceae > Paenibacillus > Paenibacillus sp. HJGM_3. The sequence goes on along the minus strand of NZ_JBJGED010000005.1, from coordinate 161,801 downwards.
GCAGCAAAAAATTAGGGTCCAGCACGACGAAGTGATACGCGCCGCAATCGAAAGAATAGTGGCTTCGCTCCATCCCCCAATAATTCATGACCGTTTGCTTGTCATTGCGATCCATGTCATGATTGCCCAGCACGTGGTACTTGGAACCGCCAAACCGGTTCCATATCTCCAAAAAGGGCTCGTTCTCCGGCACCGGGAAGCAAAAGTCGCCTAGCTGCACGATGAAATCCACCTGGGACCGGTTCATATGTGAAATGAACGTTTCGAGGCGCTCCTCCGCCCGGTATGAGAAATCTTGATGAATATCGGCCATGATGCCGAATCGGATTGCAGTTTTCGCGGTCATAGGCGCCTCCGTTATTCTTTTACCGCCTCTTCGAGACTGTTAATAAATCCATCTTAATTCAAAGTTCAGACTGTTGGTAGATCCGGGAGTAAAAAATTAAGAGATCATCGCGGTTCTAAGATCGTCGAATTCTTCGCAAAACGGTAATCCCCAGAGAAATGTTCCATAGTTGTAATAGAAACACCAGGATACCGAAAATCAGAAAGCCGGGAATAAAATCTTGAATGAGATACTGTGTCATACATAAGAGGAAGGTCAAGGCACCCCCAATCCAACCTGCCCAACTTAACCAAGCGGGGTAATTTTCATGCCTGATAGCCCACGCCAGTAAAACAACGGACAGCGCCCAAACCATACTAATCGAAACAAGTGCCGGACCATGAAGAGCAATGAACACGGTGCCTGCGGAATGCTCAATTGATGCCTGTTCCGATAAGGAGGCGTGCTTCCAGCTGTGAGCAAGTGTCTCACCGGCGTGGCCGTCAATCGAGAATTCCACGATGTGCACGGCTGCCCCCAAGACGATGATAGCGACACTTAGCCAGCCAATGATTTTCGCATTTCTATTCGTTAGCGTGCTTGAGAAAGAGACGAAGCCAAGTACGGTAATCATGACGCCGATCACATCACCCAGGTGGACACCTTTATAAAAAGAATGGTTAGAAATGAACTGCATGGCGGCATGGGCATCCCCAGCCGGAAGGTCCCCATGCATACCCCTGAAAATCAACACAAACACACTTCCGAGCATCAAACAGAATGCGGCGATCCGATGAAATCTCCAATCTTGAGTCAAGGTTTTCAATTCGTTGTTCTCCCTTCGCTCTCACTATTCATGATAGAATATGCTTTCGAGCTTTATCATAAGTTCCGTCTATAAACCATCTCTAAATCAATTCTTAAAAAAGTATAAATTTGTTATCCGAAAAATGAAGAACCGTGAAAGTCAAGGAAATCTTGATTTTCACGGTTCGGTTGTTATACATTAAGCCGGTATCCGACGCCCCAAATTGTTTCGATATATTGCGGTTTTGCGGGATCCGTTTCGATCTTTTCACGAAGCTTTCTAATATGTACGGTAACGGTGGCACTATCCCCAAGCGAGTCCCAGCCCCATATTTTCTCGAACAATTCATCCTTTGTAAATACATGATTGGGGTTTTGCACGAAAAAAAGAAGAAGATCGTATTCCTTGGATGTAAACGCGACTTCCTTTTCATTCACGAACACTTTTCGGGATCGTTTGTCGATGTGGATTCCCCTGATGCGGAGCTCGTCTTTTTTTAGCACCTGCGTTTCCGTCAATCGTTCGTAACGTGCCAGATGAGCCTTGACCCGTGCGACGAGCTCGCCTACACTGAACGGTTTAATGATGTAATCGTCCGCACCGAGCCCCAGACCGTGGATTTTGTTGATTTCTTCTTTTTTGGCGGAAACAATTAAGATTGGAATGTTTTTGGACTCGCGGACTCGCTTGCATATTTCAAACCCGTCCTTTTTGGGCAGCATCAGGTCCAGAATGAGCAAGTCGTAATCTTCATCCATCGCTCTTTGCAAGCCAACGTCACCACTTTGTGCGATATCGACAGCAAAACCATTAGCGTCCAAATAATTTTTGACCACTTTGGCGATGACCTCTTCATCCTCAATGATTAAGATCCGTTTCACTCCCGTTCACCATCCGATCCGGCTTTTTTTCGCAATGTGAAGGAAATACAAGTCCCTTCCCCAATTTCGCTCGATGCCCATACTTTCCCGCTATGGGCTTCCACGATTTGCTTCACGATCGCAAGTCCCAACCCGCTGCTGCCGGTTGCCGTGCTTCTGGAACGTTCCCCCCGATAAAAACGGTCAAAAATATGAGGAAGCGCTTCTTGTTCAATCCCTGCTCCATTATCACACAAGCTGACGGTCACGTCCTCTGTTCCGACGGAAAGTTCGATTCCCATTTGCTTAGGTTCCTTGTCCATATGCTTAAGGCTATTGTCCACGATATTCATAAGGACTCTGTACAGCTTCTCTTTGTCGGCTATGACCTGGACCGGATCACCATCTTCGAATGGGAAGCTTATCGAGATTCCTTGCAGCCGAGGGTCCAGCCGAAGCTCATCGACGAAGTCTCTCAAATAATCCCATAGATCGAAGCTTACCATATGAAACGGTACACGCTTGAGATCTAGCTTTGAGAATAAAAACAACTCTTCAATGAGATGGTCCATATCAGTCGCTTTTTTATAGATCATCTTCAAATAGTCGGCGCGCATTTCGTCCGTGTTGGCAATCCCGTCGAAAATCCCTTCCACGCAGGCTTTAATACCGGTAATTGGCGTTTTCAAATCATGAGAAATATTCGAAATAAGCTCTTTGCGGTTTTCTTCGTATTGAAGCTGGATCATGATCGATTCTTTCAATCTTCCTCTCATTTCTTCGAACGCGGCGCCCAGTTCTCCAATTTCATCCTTGCTCTTCACTTCCAACTCATGATCGAGATCTCCTTGTTGAATATGTTCGGCAGCTCGTTTCAATGCATATAAGGGCTTGATAATGCGCCGCGAAACGAGGTAGGTTAACAAGCCGTTCGTAAGGCCGATGGCAACCAGCAGAGACAAAACAACAGCGGGAAAAAATCGTTCAACAAAAACAATAAACTGAGTAGAGTCCGTCAATAAGATTAGGGTCCCGGACTGATGAGAGCTGAATATGAAATCACGTTGATCCACCATAAATTCATTGTTCAACTTCTGACCTGATCGGTTTGTTTCCAATTGCTGTAGCTTCTCATAAAGATCAACGCTATCCACCAACGAGGAAGCATAGGTTACATGATCAGCGGTCACGACAACGAAGCCTGCTCGCAGCCGAGTTAACGGTTCGTCGATTTTTGTTAAAAACCCATGATCGGCCAAACGATCGGGGTCATTTTCTGCAATAAATTTAAGTCCGGTCATCAGCTCGTTCCTTTTATCGAATGTATCCCTTACCGATTGATACCAGGTTTTGCTGCCGTCGCCGCTGGAATTTTCCCCAAGCCCTTTAATATCTTTGAAAAATATGGTGAAGAGCAAAGCTGAGAACAGCACAAAAATAACCAGAGGGATTAATATCATAGCAATGTAAGAAAGCAATAATCGGAGTCGGATGGACATGCGATATCTCCTCGCAAAACATAGTTTTCCAATATAATCAAATATTAACCTGCTGTCTAGGCCTTGGGAAGGTACGATTGTGAGAGTAGAAATGAAAATCACCCCTATTGGGGTGATTCATGTATTATATGCCGGTCTTTCGTATCGAACGGGTTTGGCTTCACTCCCTGCCCCACTCTCTCAAATCTGCAAGGTCGAAGTAGTGCAGCATGCCGGGGATGATCAGACTGGAAATGTCACTGGCATTATAGTATTTGGATTTCACCCAGTCCCCGATGCTCGCAATTGACTTGTTCCAATCTAAGTCTCCGATCCGATCATCAAGAGCCGAGGCAAGCAGCGTATACATCCCGTGTCGCCCGTAGCCGTACAAGCAGATGGAGGACGTATCGAGATCGGGCAGTTCCTCCAGCACATCGATCGCACGAAGCACATCGAAGGTGCGAAGGGCGGCTAAGCTATCGCCTAGCCAGTATAGATCGCAAGTCAACTTATGTAAAATCTCGTAGAACTCCAAAGGGTCGCGTTGGTTGAGTGTATGGGGCGTCAGCAATCCAGAACCGGAAACGTCCAGCACCATTACGGTTCTGCCAGCGTCACATGTCGATCGAATCCAATCGATATGTTCCCGAATGCCGTATGTTCCTCCGTCCCAAACGGCAATCGTCACAGGCAGCCTCTCCGCTTCATATCGTACGTCCCGGAACAGGTAAGCGTGGTTGAATATCCCAGGTTGAGACCACCAGATCGCATTGTAAACCGCGAGATTATCAATCAACCCTTTTTGCATATCCAATCGCGGATTTAATTCGCATTTGGTCCGAGTCGCGAATACACGTTCTCTCAGCCAGTCGAGAGCCAGTGACCTTCTCTCCTCATTTGAACGGGCAGCCCTCTCCTTCTCACGGGTGATGACACGATCCACGTTTTCATGGTGGACGGTCCTTGCTTGATATTCCTTTTGCAGTTGGCCGGACTTGGTGCACCATAACAGGGAAGGTTCTACTGTACGGATCGATTCGTCGCTGGGAGAGACAGCCCGACCAAGCAAATGCTTAGAGAAGAACTCGGCCGCAGCGCGAGCCAGCTGTTTGGTATACTTGTGCGTGGATGTGTCCTCTACATATTCGAGGTGATCCCCTTTGTCGTACATTTCCCAAAACCGTCTCGTTCTGGCAACCGTTTCTCGCGTCCCCTCGATCGGAAAGAAATCATATTTTACGGCGAGCACCAAAACGGGCTTAGGCGTCATGGCTAATAAAAGATCCTCATGATCCAAACCGACCGCCGTGAACCCTGGCCATATTTGTTCCGCGTCTTGAGCCCCGCCGGCGTACATATAGGTTCTCCGGTTCATGATGAAGGTCGCGGGGGCCGCGGCGGCAATGCGGGGATCGCACATCATCATCATGGACGTTTGCAACCCGCCTCCGGAGTTTCCCGTTACCCCGATCCGGGCGGGATCTACTTCCGGACGCGTACACAAATAATCAACGGCCCTCATGGCGTCGTGTACGAAATATCTAGCCAAGCAATCGCCAATCGGCAAGCATTGACACCCTACATAGTCGTGCTCCGTCGTTCCCCATCGAATGACCGGATCGTCTATGCCTGGCTCATAGTAACTGAGTCTTTCTCCTTGGCCGATCGGGTCGATGGCTAGTACGACCAATCCGGCCCTGACCAGATACTGGCAGACGGTCTGATATTCCTCATGATGCTTGGCCTGCTCGAAGTGCCCGCAGAGAAACAGTACGGCGCCGCACGGAGAGTCGACATCATCGGGAATGTACAGATTCGAAGAGACTTTCGTACCCGGCCGGGAATCGAACACAATCTTTTCGATCCTATACCCGTCAAAGTGTAAGGTACCCACAACTTCCGCATGAACGGAATCCTCCGTGGAAGGAAGTCCGCCAATTCCATTAATAAATTGACTGCGGATATAGGCTTGCCGCTGTTCCACCATCTCAGGAGACGTCAAAGCATCACGCGCCAAATCACCCGCATCGAACGAACGGGCGGAGCGTTCATAGATCAACCGCTTCAACTGGTCTTTGAAATCATAGATTCCGCTGTATTGCTCCAAGTCCTTGATCTCCATGCCCCCTACTCCTCTCATCGGCATAAATTTGTTACAACGGGGACTTCATTACATTTCGTATAGAATCAATAACTATAGGAATTTGATCTTGTTCCAAGCATTGGGGATTCACGACGGCCTCCTCCCCCTGTACATCAATGTAAACCGCCGGATCCATGCGGGCTAGTCGAGCCTGAAGCTCTCTCGCACTAAGAGAGGACGGGGTTATATATACTCTAGGGATGATAGTGGGCTGTACGCCAGGCTCAGTCGGAAAACCCCGGCGTACGAGTAACCCTGGTAGAACGGATAAGGAAGCGATCATTTCCGCAACCATCGTATTCCAAGCTTCCATCTGAATCTCGTAGTCCTTCTTCACGAAAAGCTCCACGGCTTTTACGAGCCCGACAATCGTTTCTTTATCGAGCTTCATACTACGTCCGATGCTGTAATAAGGGTAATTGTTGGCCTCGCAGGATTCGATCCACTCCCTCTTCCCTACGATTAGACCCGAGGATTGAGGGCCTCTCAATTCTTTTCCCCCGCTGAAGATCGCCAGATCCGCACCTTGATCCAAATATTTGGTTATGTTGGCCTTAGGCGGCAGCTCGGCCGCCGCATCCACCACAATAGGAATTTTGAATTTGCGGAGTACTTCTGCGATTAGCGGAAGCGGAATGGAGCCTCGCATTCGTTCAGCTTCCGCTACATAGAAGAAGCATGCGGTCTTCTCGGATACCGCCGTTTCAATCTGCCTGAGATTGGCCGCGGAAGTGACCCCGATTTCTATAATCTTCGCACCGGTTAACGAGAGCGCCTGGTCGTACAGAATTCTATGGGATTTGAGCATCAGGACCTCATTCGGCATGCCCGTGGTGTCGGGCAATTGCAACACCCTCGACGCATCTCCCTTGGTCATGCAAGCCGCTGCAGAGATCGCCATTCCCGCCGCTGCCCCGGATGTGATGCTGCAAGCTTCACAGCCTAACAGCTCCGCTATTTTATCGCCGGCCTTCTTATGGAGGATGCGGATGTCCACATAGGAGCGAGCGGCTTCACTCATAGCTTTTACTACCTCAGGGTCCATCAACGAACCGCCGATCATCGTTACGGTACCCCAACCGTTAATAATTTTCTTAATGCCAAGCGATTCGTAAACATCCATGGCCTAAGGCTCCTTTTCAATATTCCGAGGGTCCGATATAGTGAAACTTTTCGTTATACTGCAAATTTTCTAAGGGGGTGGAGAATTCCGTGATAAACAACGCTTCCATAAACGCTTCCTTCGTCTTGATCCTTCCCGATCCATTCGGGTGCTTCTCCAAATACACCTTCCACATGTTATCCATCGGTGTAGCATGCAGGGCGATCGCCTTCCGCTTAATATCAAGCACAGGAGATATATCGATGACTCTGTTCGTCAGCTGCGGGCCGCGGGCCACATAATATTTCTCGGTCACAAAATGCGGAAGCAGGTTCATGTCTTTATGCTCGGGTAAATCCGACTGGCGGCCGGCCATCCAACAAGCGGCTTCGACGATCTTGCCGGTCAAGTAATGCTCCGGATTTTCCTCATAGTGGCCCCAAGGATCGAACGAAATGACCGTATCCACCTTTAAAAATCGGAATAGAGTGATTAGACGATGGCGGATCTCGGTTAACTGGGTGTAATCCATATAATGATTTTTGTAATTGAAATCGTACACCTTCTCGATGCCGAACAACTCCGCCACTTGCCGGGTTTCTTGCTCTATTCGATAGATAGTCTCACCAATCGATAAATCGTACGAGTCTTTTTCATCATTCGTTAATCGGATAAAATACCCCTTGTACCCTTCATGAATCATTTTCAACAAGGTCCCGCCTACGAAAATAGTAAAATCATCCGAATGCGGAAAAACTGCCGCGAACACTTTGCCCTCGTGCGGGCGTCCACTACTCCACTGTTCAACAGAAACGACGGTTTGCAACCGGATCCACCTCTTCGTTCGTTTTTACTCTCAGTATTTCATAAGTGGGAGCCGTAATCGCGACATTTATGTATCTTTATAGGCCAATTATTGCTATGGGAAGTTGTTTATTCATCAGAAAAAATCCCGCCCCAGGGATTCCCCTGAAGCGGGATAACGTGCGAGTTCGCACCGCCGCTTACGCCAAGATGCCTTCGATGCGTTCGATCACGTCGGAGGACAGCTGCACGCCGGAGGCTTTGACGTTCTCCTCGACTTGTGCCGGACGGCTCGCACCGACAAGAGCGCTGCTGATGTTCGGCTTCCGCAAAATCCATGCAAGCGCGAGCTGCCCTACGGACAGCTCCAGTTCAGCGGCGACCTTGGTCAGCTCCTGGACCTTGGCGATCTTCTCTTCCGTCACGCCCTTGCGCATCCCTTCGAGCTTGGCCGCCCGGCTGTCCGCCGGAACGTCTTGCACGGAGGCGTATTTGCCGGTCAGCAAGCCCTGTGCCAGCGGAGAAAATACGACTTGGCCAATGCCGTTCCGCTCTCCGTAAGGCATCACTTCTTTCTCGATATAGCGGTTGAACATATTGTAGACGGGCTGGTTCACCACGATGCGATCCAGCAAATACCGGTCCGCGATCGAATGCGCTTCCGCCATTTGAGCCGCCGTCCATTCGCTAACCCCCACATACAGCACCTTGCCTTGGCGCACCAGGTCATCAAGCGCGCGAAGCGTCTCCTCCATCGGCGTATTCGGATCGTGGCGGTGGCAATAATACAGATCCACATAGTCGACCCCCAGCCGCTTCAGACTGGCATGGCACTGCTCCGTAACATGCTTGCGGGACAACCCGCGATCGTTCACCCCATCGCCCATCGGCCAGAACACCTTGGTCGCCAGCACATAAGATTCGCGGGGGAAGGAGCGCAGCGTCTCTCCCATCACGACCTCGGCGGCGCCCCGCTCGTAAACGTTCGCCGTATCGAAGAAGTTGACGCCCAGGCTATAGGCGGTCTCGATCGACTTCACCGCGTTTTCCCGCTCTACATAGCCCCCATATGTCAACCAGCTGCCCAGACTGATCTCGCTTACCTTCACGCCGCTTTTGCCTAAATTCCGATATTGCATCGATGTTCATCTCCCGTTCCGTAGGATTGGAGCTGCCGCTACTAGCTGCATCAACTCTTCTCTATCATAAGGAAGGATGGCTTATCCGGAAAGTAGTGAAATAATTCATACTTGGTTATACGAGCTATACCTACTATACTTCAGGCAACCTACTATTTTTAGCGGGTGAAGGCGTGTTGTTCGCGTAATTGCTTCGTGGCTTCGACCATGTTGCGCAAGGCGAGGACCGTTTCCTCGCTGTTCCGGGTTTTCAGTCCGCAGTCCGGATTGATCCAGAACAGCCGGGGATCAAGCACTCGCAGAGCGCGATCGATCATGGCTGTCATTTCCCCGATGGCAGGAATTCGGGGGCTGTGAATGTCGTAGACGCCCAAACCGATGCCCTGCGTGTAAGTGTTCCGTTCAAAGCTGCCGATCAGCTCTCCGTGGCTGCGCGACGTCTCGATCGAGATCACGTCCGCGTCCATCGCGGCGATCGCATCGATCATATCGTGAAATTCGCAATAGCACATATGCGTATGAATTTGCGTGGTCGCCCGCACCGTGCATGTAGCGAGCCGAAAGGCGCGGATGGACCAAGCCAGATAAGCGGCCTGTTCCGCCTCCCGAAGAGGCAGTCCCTCGCGGATTGCCGGTTCGTCGACCTGGATAATCCCGATCCCGGCCCGCTCGAGCGCTTCAACCTCCTGCCTCAGCGCATAGGCGAGCTGGTAGGCGATTTGCTCGCGCGGAATATCCTCGCGCACGAACGACCAATTCAGGATCGTGATCGGACCTGTGAGCATCCCTTTCACCGGCCGCTTGGTCCGCGATTGCGCATGTTTCGTCTCTTCGACCGTCATCTCTCCCGTGAACGCGACGTCGCCGTAGATGACGGGCGGTTTCACGCAGCGGGAGCCGTACGACTGCACCCAGCCGTTCTGGGTGAAGGCGAAGCCCGCGAGCTTCTCCCCGAAAAACTCCACCATGTCCGTCCGCTCGAATTCGCCGTGCACAAGGACATCAAGCCCGATATCCTCCTGCAGCCGGATCCAGCGGTCGATCTCCTCTCGGATGAAGGCTGCATACTGCGACTCGCTCAGTTCGCCCGTGCGCCATTGCCGGCGCGCTCGACGCACTTCGGCAGACTGCGGGAAGCTACCTATCGTCGTCGTCGGGAACAGCGGCAGCTGCATGCGCGCCATCTGAGCCTTGTATCGTTCGGCGAATGGCAGGCTTCTATCCAGAGGCTGCTCCCGTATCACGGCCACCGCCTGCTGGACATCGCCGCGGTTGCGGGCTTCGGCCTGCGCCAGCGCTGCGTGGATGCGATCGTTCTCCTCCAGCTTCCCCGCGATGACGCCTGATTCGCGATCCTGGCCGAGCGCCTGCGTCAGGAAAACAAGTTCGTCCAGCTTCTCATCGGCGAAGGCGAGTGCATCCCGCAGCTCCCGTGTCAGCTGCGTCTCCTGCCGAGCCGTCACCGGCACGTGCAGCAGGCTGCATGACGTCTGAAGCAGCAGCCGGTCCGGCGTTACGTACGTCTGGAGCTCCTTGAGCAGCTCCCAAGTCTCGCGAAGCGGCGCCTTCCAGATGCCGCGACCGTTGATGATGCCGGCTCCCAGCACTTTGTCCGCCGGGAATCCATAGGCCCGAAGCGCCTCCAGGTTGCCGGACCGACCGTGCACGAAATCGAGTCCGATTCCACCTACCGGCAGGCTGATCATTTCTTGGTAGTGGTCCACGGATTCGAAATACGTTTGGAGCATGAGATTCACCCCCGGCACGGATGCGGCAAACGTCTCGCATACATACTTTAACCGCCGAAGATCGGGCTCCTCCAGGCTCAATACGAGAATAGGCTCGTCGAGCTGGACCCAAGCCACTCCTTCGTCCGCCAGCTCCTGCAGAATCTGCACATAGAGCGGCAGCAAGCGTTCGAGCCATACATCCATCTCCGAAGGGTCATAGCCCTTGGACAGCTTGAGCAGGGTCAGCGGGCCGAGCAGGACCGGGCGACCGTCGATGCCCAGCTCCGACTTGGCTTCGCGATAAGCGAGCAAGGGCTTGTTCTCGGTCAAGACCGGCGATACGCCTTGCAGTTCGGGGACGATGTAATGGTAATTCGTGTTGAACCACTTGGTCATCTCACATGCGGCCGCCGTCTTCGTCCCTCGGGACATGCCATAGTAAACCGAAAGTGGAACCGTACCGCCTTCATAGCCGAAGCGCGGCGGCACGAGCCCGAACATGACCGCCGTATCGAGCACCTGATCGTAATAGCTGAAGTCGCCCACCGGGATCCAGTCGATCCCCCGCTCCTGGAGATTGCGCCAATTCTGTAAGCGCAGGTCCTTTAACGCCGAGTGCAGCTGCGGCTCCTCCAGTCGGCCGGCCCAGTAAGCCTCCAGCGCTTTTTTCCATTCCCGGTCCGCCCCAATCCGCGGGTACCCCAATACACTGTTCTTTGCCATCTAGCATCCCCTCTCCGGTGTTTACCAGAAAGATAGCACGGATCGAGGGATATAGCGTAACTCTGTTTTCCTATATCTGGTTATAGCCGGAGGCTATAATTGCGTGTCTATTCGGTCCTGTGGAAGCACCTCTCTAAGCGCTTGGATGTAATCTCGGCCCAGCTTGGAGAGCGCCAGGCTCCGCTGCGAGATCCATCCGACTTGGATCGCCTCCTCCACATCGAGCGGCACGGGAATGATCTCATTGCCGTTCAGGTCTGAGCTGAGGACGCCGGTAGAAATCGTATAGCCGTTCAACCCGATCAGCAGATTGAAGAGAGTCGCTCGGTCATTGACGCGAATGCTTTTGCGATGGGTCATCGTACTGAGAATTTCTTCCGAGTAGTGAAAAGAGTTGAATTCGCCCTGATCAAACGACAAATACGGATACGGCTGGAGCTGCTCGATGGTAACGATCGATTGACGGGCGAGCGGGTTTCGGATGCTGATAAAAATATGCGGGCGCGCTGTGAACAGGCGGGTGAATTGCAGATTGGCGGCCTTCAGCAGCTTGCCGATGACCTTGTGGTTGAACTCGTTCAAATACAGGATGCCGATTTCGCTTCGCAAATGTTTGACATCCTCAATAATTTTGTAGGTCTGCGTTTCGCGTAAGGCGAGCTCGTATTCCTCCTGGCCGTGCTCCTGGACGAGCTTCACGAACGCGTTGACCGCGAAGGCATAATGCTGCGTGGAGACGGAGAAATGCTGGGGAGAAGGCTTGGCGCCCAAATAACGGCTCTCCAGCAGTTCCGCCTGTTCCACCACCTGCCGCGCATAGCTTAAGAACTCGACCCCTTCCTTGGTAAGGGTGATACCTTTGTTAGTGCGTTCGAAAATCGCGATGTCCAGTTCATCTTCCAAGTCGCGGATTGCATTGGAGAGACTGGGCTGGGACAGGAAGAGGCGCTTGGCCGCCTCATTGATCGAACCTCGGCCCGCGACCTCGATAACATATTTCAACTGCTGCAGAGTCATTAGATCCCCCCTTTCTCAGACCTCAGGTCAGTTTAACCCGCCCATGACAGGGTGCGGCACATAAGGCTCTTCCAGGCTTGCGACTTCATTGGGCGTCAGTCTCACCGACAAGGCGGCGACGGCATCCTCCAAATGATGAGCCTTGGTCGCCCCTATGATCGGCGCCGTCACCGGCCCTTTCTGCAGCACCCATGCCAGTGCGACCTGCGCTCGGGGAATCCCGCGCTTCGAGGCGATCTCGGCGACCCGCTCTACGACTTTGCGGTCCGCATCGGCGGTTTTCGCATAGAGCGCTTTTCCGAATTCATCCGCCTCCGACCGGGCGCTTTGCTCCTCCCAATCCCGAGTTAGACGGCCGCGCGCAAGCGGGCTCCATGGAATGACCCCGATCTGCTCTTCCTGGCAAAGCGGCAGCATCTCGCGTTCTTCTTCCCGGTATAGCAAGTTCAAATAATTTTGCATCGAGACGAACCGAGTCCAGCCGTTGCGTTCGGCGACATGCTGCGCTTTGAGGAACTGCCAGGCATACATCGAGGAAGCCCCGATATAGCGAGCCTTGCCGGCTTTCACTACATCGTGGAGCGCCTCCATCGTCTCCTCGATCGGCGTACCGTTGTCCCATCTGTGAATTTGATATAGATCGACGTAATCGGTGCCAAGCCGTCTTAGGCTATGATCGATCTCACTCATAATCGCTTTGCGGGACAGTCCGGCGCCGTTAGGTCCGGGACGTACACGCCCGTGCACTTTTGTCGCAATTACAACCTCGTCACGGGATGTGAAATCCTTCAGGGCGCGGCCGACAATCTCTTCGCTTGTACCATCCGAATAAACGTTTGCCGTATCGAAAAAGTTGATTCCCAGCTCTAACGCCCGCTTAATAAACGGCCTGCTCTGCTCTTCATCCAGTGTCCACGGATGCGACCCGCGATTAGGGATCCCGTAGCTCATGCAGCCCAGGCAAATTCGGGAAACTTCAAGTCCACTGCGGCCAAGTTTAACATATTCCATTCGCGAACACGCTCCTTGTGATTTATCGTTGTTAGAATTCGTTGTGCTTTGGCATCGGAGGACGTATCCCTCGTGGGAACCAAAATAACGAATGCCAACCTGAGCAAACTTGAAATTGACGGAGCACAAATGGGCGGTGCCTACCTCCATAACGTAGGGATCCCTGAAGAAGGAGATCCCCACTACAATCCGGCAACCGCAGGTCAGCCGACCCGATTCGAGCATTGCAATCTTAGGGGGAGTCGGATTTCAAACTGTGACCTTAGCCATATTGAGATCCTTGATTGTGAACTGGAAGGGATGAAGATTAATGGGATACCGGTTGAAGAGCTTTTAAAAAATTATCATTGTTCAAACAATCGTACGGAAAATTCGTCCACAAACGGTTAACAATATGGAGCAATTACGAAGGGTCCCCTCCCGCCATCTCCCGCATGGCGTCCGCGGCCAGCAACTGAAGCACATTGTTGTCCATCGGCGGATTGTGCAGCCCGGCCCTAACGTCGCGATAGTACCGCTCCAAGGGCATCGTCTTGGACAGGCTGGCGCCGCCGACGATGCGCATCGCCAGATCGACGATCCGGATTGCACCGTTCGTCGCCACATATTTGGCCAAGCCTAGCTCCGGTTTCAACTCGGTCCGGACCTCTGTGGGGACCCGGTCCCATCGTTCGGCGGCCGCATATAGCACGCTGCGAGCCGTACGCAGCTCCGCCTCCATCAGTCCGAGCTGCTGCTGCACTGTGACCAGCCCGGCGATCGGCCCCGACACACTGTTGGGCCGGTACTCGCTCGCGAAGCGAACGGCATAATCGCGCGCCGCCAAGGCGATACCGATATAGCAGGCGGGAATGTGCAGCAGCCATCCGCCTCCATCATCGACCGTCGATCTGCGGCCAACCGAGAGCCTGGCGTTGTCCGGAACGAACGCGTTGTCCAGGACGACGTCGTGGCTTCCGGTAGAGCGCATGCCGAGCGTGTTCCATGTCTCCACCACCGTGACGCGATCCGATTTGAACACCAGAAAATCGTCCGCACGTTCCTCCTCGGCGATGTAGGCGGAGACGACGAACCGGTCCAGGATCGGCGATAACGTGCTGAATGTCTTCCGTCCGGACAGCAGCCACCCGCCTTCCGTACGTATGGCGGTCGTCTCTGGCCGTCCGCCCCTGCTCGGGCTTCCCGAAGCGGGTTCACTGGCAAATGTGTTAATCATGGCCCCGTTACTCACAATATCCCGGCACAGCTCGCGGAACAGCGTGTCCGGCCATTTGCCGGTCGCCGAGATATGCATGACCTGGCCAATATGCCAGCCGACCGCCAGTGCGGTAGAACCGTCTCCATAGGCCAGCCTCTCCTGCAGCGCGACCATCTCGTAGAGCGAAATACCGTCTCCGCCGTAGTCGGTCGGCACGGTCAGCTTCAAGTAACCGGCTTCGCGCAGCTCGGCAAAATTGTCGAATGGGAACGACCCATCCCGGTCATGAACAGATGCCCGTTCGGCGAAACGTGCGGCTATCGCTTCGACCCGATCGGCGCGCTCCTGCTCCTTCTCATTGCGGATATATTGATCGATCAGTCGTCTCATTTAGGCGTAACCTCCATTTTCCATACAGACCGATTGCAACACATCGCAACCGGAGTCACATATTACGGTTATTTTACCATACGGATATGTCCGACTGATACGAAGAAGCCTCCGGTCCGCTGAGGCAGTGGGACTCGAGTGGCTCCTCGACAAAAGTATAATGGACATGGAATCCCCCTTCTACACCCAGGATCATGAGATTTATGTACATTTTACTATATCCTCTTTGATAAAGGGTTAAGAAAAGCACGGCTTGTTAGGCCGTGCTCGACTGAATGAGGGCAAAAGCTTATGGAGTTGGGGAAGGACTCGGCGTCGGTGCAGGACTTTCAGTCGGCGCTGGTGTCGCTGTAGGGCTTGGGCTTGGCGATGGCGATGGGGATGGCGTAGGGCTTGGGCTAGGCGCCGGACCCGTCGGGACCGTGATGTATCCCTTATCTGCCATCATGCGGATAATCTTCATGATTTCCGCACGTGAGAGGGGGTTATCAGGCTTAAACGTGCCGTCCGGATATCCGTCAACAAGTCCCAAACCGGAGCCCCAATTAATGTAATCTGCATACCATTCCGTAGTTGGGACATCACTATAACTAGGAGCGGTGCCAGTACCTGTATAAATGCGTGCAGTATGATCTCGCGTTCCTAATCCATGAGGAGTCGTTCCCAATCCATGAGGGACAGTTCCCAGTCCAGTAGTCCCCATTCCATGGTGAGTGGTTCCCAGCCCATGAGGCGTAACATGTGGAGTCACATGAGGCGCATGAGGGAGAGCAAGTCCTCGATATTGATTCTGAGCTACATTGTTACGGACTTGATCCGTTGTCCGATTCGCTCTATTCATGGTGCACCCCGACACCACAAGGGCAGACAAACAAACTGTCGCTAATGAAATTTTTAATGTTTTCACAACTTCACTCCTTTCGTAGGATATCCTTTAGGCTTTACATTTCGGGAAAAATAAATCAGACGTTATGTGGAGCAATTGGAAAATGGCGCGCTTAAAAAACGAAGCGACGTGCCGCAGATGCAGCCGTCGCTTCGCTTTATGAGGGTTCTTCTTTAATTTCTCTGAGCCTGCAGGATAAACCGTGCATCCCGTATAAGCACCTGGGCTGCCGCCACAGTAATATGCTTGTCGCTTTGCGCTTCCACCTCATGGATAAGAGCTTCCAGACTTCCGTTCTCCACCTTCTCTCGCAGGCTGCTCGCGATGCCCGCATTATCGATCCAGGCAATCGCCCGGAACCGCTCAATGAGCGCTTTCAGCGAATCCGCATCGGCCCTGGTGCGGAACGAGACTGCGAGCGTTCCGTTATTGCCGGCCGCATCGAGGGCGCTTGCAGTGAGTACATGCGTGCCGAGCGGGAGCGTATACAGCGCGATTGGGGCTCCTACGGCGACATCCTGCCCGTCGAGCCGCACCTTAAGCTGTGTCGGATCCGCTCCCGACAGGCTATCAGCCACCAGCACCTGAGGCACCAGCTCCTCGCTGTCCGCATACGACTGATCCGGCAGCGGCTGCACGACGGTTAGGTTCGGAGCCGTACGGTCCACACGGACTTGAATCGTTTTTGCCGCCTCTACATTCCCGGCTCGATCGGTTGACCGGTAGGCGATCGTGTAGCTGCCGTCCTGTGCTAATTGAATCGGAGACGTGTACCGCAGCCAGCTTGCGCCGCCGTCCAAGCTGTAGACTGTGTCCGTCACACCTGATGTCGCATCGGACGCGTTCAGGGTCACCGTGACAGGGGTGATGTACCAGCCGTTTAGCCCATCGGGCTGCTCGGGGTACACGGTCGCCGTCGTCACCGGTGCGGTCCGGTCCAGACGAAGCGAGAGTGTGTGCGGCGTCTCAACGTTTCCTGAGAGATCGGTCGACCTATAGAGGAGTCCTATCCCCCCGCTGTCCTGATCGAACGTGACCGGTGCCGTGTAGCGGCTCCAGCTCGCCCCGCCGTCCAGGCTGTAGACGGTCTCCGTCACAGTGGAAGAGCGCGCGCCCGGCGTCAGCCGCACCGTTATCGGGTGGGCATACCAACCGTTCGTGCCGTCCGGCTGCAGCGGAGTGACGGCCGCTTCCGTGATCGGCAGGCGAAGCTGCGTGACCTCGATGTCATCGAAGATCAGATTGTCGAAGCCGCCGGCATAGAAGCCGATCTGCCCGGTCGCATTATGCGCCGGGTCGGCGGCTCTCAGCTTCAGCTTGCCGTCGACATACAAGCCGATATCCGCACCGTTTACGATCAGCTCGACGGTGTATTCCGTGTTCGGCGCCAAATCCTCATACGGCAGATCGGATTTCTTCACCGTCGCCCAGGCGCCGTTGTACAGAATCCACTGCGACGCACCGTCCGCCGTCTTGCGATACCCGATCCGGTCACCGCTCCCACCCACCAGACGATCGAAGATATAGAACGTCGCGGCGCTCGAGATGACGGCCGGTGTCTTCAGCTTGAACTTCAGTTGATAATTCGTGAACGAACGCGGCGATGTGGTGGACGCCCCCTTGAGCAGACGATACTTGCGGTTGCCGTCCACATTCACGATGCTCCGGTTCGGGTCGACGGGCCAGCCGCCTCCGCCGGATTCGAAGTCGGTCCGCAGCAGAACGTCGGACACGACAACTCGAGCTGTCGCGAATGCTTGCGGATTGTCCGCCGATGTGACCGTGATAAGAGTTTCTCCCGGCCCGACAGCAGTTACCAACCCGTTCGCATCCACAACGGCCGCGCTCGGATTGCTAGACGTCCATGTAACCGTGCGATTGGCGGCATCGGAAGGATCGAAGCTCACCTGCAGCTGCAGCCGTTCGTCCGCTCCGAGGTTCGCACTGGTCCGGTCCAGCAGCAGCCCGGAGACCTTAGTCGTCGGGACCGACAGCTGGATGTCGTCGAATAGCAAGTAGTCGAAGCCGCCAGCATAGAAGCCGACCGTACCTGACGCATTGTGCGACGGATCGGTCGCCTTTAGCTTCAGCACGCCGTTAACATAGAGGCTGATGTCAGCCCCCTTCACCAGCAGCTTCACGCTGTATTCCGTATTCGGCGCCAAGTCTTCGTACGGCACATTGATTTCCTTGACCGTGGCCCATGCCGGGTTATAAAGCAGCCACTTCGAAGTCCCATCCTCCAGTTTGCGGTACCCCACGCGGTCGCCCCCGTTCGGCCCGAGCCGGTCGAAGATGTAGAACGTCCCGAGGCTCGGCGACGTAGGCGGCGTCTTCATCTTGAACGTAAGCTCGTAATTGGCGTATTCGTTCGACGAGACGGCGGTTGCGCCCTTCAGTACTTTATACATATGGTTGCCGCCCACGTCGACGATAGCCCGGTTCGGATCGACCGGCCAGCTGTTGCGGCCCGTCTCGAAGTCGGTATATTCGTAGATGCCGTCCCCTACTTCGACGTCAATTTGCACTTGGTCCTGGAGCACCGGATTTTCGGCGGAAGTAACCGTGACGACCGCCTGGCCGACTTCCACTCCTTTGAGCGTCCCTTTGGCGTCGACCTTGACCACACCTGGGTTGCTCGAGGCAAACAGAAGCTGAGGGTTGGACGCATTCCAGGGCAGCACGGCGGTCTGAAGGTCGTACGACTTCCCGATGCCGACCGTCACTTGATGGTCATACGCCCGGACTGCTTGCACCGGAATCGTATCGGGGGCTAGATACGGCCCTGCCTTCCCGACAATCCCGATCTCGTTGAACGCAATCGGCTGGAACCCGGGAATCTGCCGGAACACCTCCGCATCGCTTTTCAACGTGAGGTCGCCTCCCGCTAGGTTGACAAAGCCCGGATCGCGGTCCGTCACCCAGTTGTTCGCGTATTGCAGTAAATTGAATTTGTCGTACGCCCCTTGCGCGTTCGTGGTGCTGCTGCGCGGCTTGGTGGGGTTATAGATGACATTATTTTGATAGACGTTCGTCCTCGGGTAATACCGGTCCTCCGTAAAGAAGTCGGCCAGCTCGGGATATTTCACCAAGTACGGCGTACCTACGAAGTTGTTGTTCTGCGCGAATAGTGCCTGCCATTTCGGCATGTAGTTTTTGGCGATCTGCCCGTTCGGATTGTCACCCAGATACAGGTCGGCATAATCGTAAGGCACCTTGCTGTCGATGAACACATTGTTCCGGGCTGTGATGTGCGCGCCGCCGTTATTTTTGATCGCGGAATTGCCCATTTTGTGGAAAATATTCCCCTCAATTGTGAGCCCCATCGTGAAATTGTCCGGATAGACCCCTTCCACGCCGGCCTTCGATTCCCCGATATTGTGGAAATAGTTGCCCCGGATGACCGTCCCCCGCTGCTGCGGCGTCTCGCCCGCATTCATGTAGATCGCGCCTAGATCGGAGAACAGTTTGCACACATCGTATATGTTGTTGTACTCCACCAGTTGATCGTTCCCGAAGATCAGAATCCCGGGGTGCGGCGCATCGTGAATTTCATTATGCGACACGCGGTTGCCAACGCCGGTCAAGATGACGCTCGGGTTGTACGCTTTGTGGTAGTAGGCGAAATCGTGCAGGTGGGAGTTTTCCACATAGTTGTTCCCGGGCTCCAGCGTGTCTCGGCTGCCTCCGTTCAGGATGACCGCCGTCCCGCCGACATGATGGATGTGGCTGTTCAGCACCCCGTGATGGACGCCTGTCGCCGTAGCGAAATCGTTGTACAACCACCGGCTCTGAGTGTTGATCAGCACGCCGCCGTTCGTGAAGTTGCGGATCTCGCATTGCTTGATCAGCACGTGATCCCCGCCCATGACGACCACAGCGGAATCGCGGCCGTTCTCCAGCGTCAGGTCCTCGAATGTGACATGCGAGACCCCGACCGCATTGATCATAGGCATCTTCAGCATTGTGACGGTAATGTTAGGCTGTTCCGCCTCGAAAGATGCCGTCGGGAGGAAGTACAAGAGCCCTTGGGTGCGGTCGATATAGTACTCCCCGGGCATGTCGATTTCCTCCAGCAAATTTTGCGCGAAGTGGAAATCCGGGTACCAGTTCTTGAACAGCCCACTCATCTCGCCGTAGCGCAGCGTAATACGCTTGTTCACCGTATCGATCGACGCGATCTTGTTGTACGACCATTCCCAGCTATAGCCGAAAATGCCGTCCAGCCAAATATCGTCGGCCTGCGTCCAAAATTGTGGACGATCGTATGTATAACCGAACGTCCCGCCGCGATCCTGGAGATCGGGATCCTTGCGTGTCGGGCCCGGGTCGATGATGTCGCCCATCTGGACCGTGCCGGTATTGGGCCAACGCGCCAGCGTCATGCCCTGCCCTTCCACGTACAGCTCCATCGGGGGAACCTGGCTGACGTCGTTCGCCTTGTAATAACCGTGGCGGCTCATCACACCGTAGTCCGTAATCCCGTGGCTGCGCAAATCGACCTGCAGCACCTTCGTGCGGGCGTCAGCCGAGATGATGCGCTGTAGAACCGCCGGGTCCGTGACCGGTGTGAACCAGCTCTTGTCGAGCGATTGACCTCCGGACAACGTGACGCTTTCGCCGGGAAACGCTTTGTACGTAATCGGGCTCTCCGCCGTGCCGGAATCCTGCTGCTCCAGCTGGAAGCTCGCGGTGCGGTCGTACGTGCCGCCGCGCAGATAGACGGTCACTCCGCCCGCCGGCAGTCCGGAGCTGCTCTTCAGCTGACGCACGGCATCGCGCGCCTTTTCCAGGGTGCGGAAGGGCGCTTCGATTGTGCCTGGATTGGAATCGCTTCCATTCACCGCTACGTAGAAGACCGTTTCCGGTGACCCGGATTCGGCCTGAATGACAGGCAATGCAAGGAGATTGATCAAAAGTGCGACGATCACTAGAAGATTTGCTTTCTTGTTGAGCATACTCTTCCATCCCTTCCAAGGAAAAATTTGTTCCTTCCTGCGTTTGACGCACGATCTGCTGCAGGACGAATTTCGTTTAAGTTGGGCCGGCTCTTTGGGTTAGAAGGTCCATAGGGCTGTCATTCTGACCCACAGGACTGGACCCTGCTCCCCTATCGACCATGGGATGAAGTGCGGCTGCATCACTTCGTGCCAGTTCGTCGGCGCGATGGGTGCGGGCCACGTCCTGCGCGTCGACTGGCGGCTGCCCTGCGGAGCCGGTAGTTCATGGTACGAGAAGATCCAGTTCTCGTGCGCGCCAATTATATACGTCGGGTTGAAGCTGTTAGGCGTCTCCTCCTGCTGGGCGTAATGATAAAAGATGTAGCTGCCGTACATCTCCGGCTTCAGCCGCGCCAGCGAGCCGATTCGCTCCCGCACATTCCGCCCGTCGCGGCGGGATTCGAGCGCTTCCCCTTCCCCATCGTGGTAAATGTCGAGCATGGGAACCGCCAAGCGTCGGCCACCATTCTCCCCGGGCCATGATTCCAGGAAATCCAGGCAATTGAGGGGCCAATCCCACTTGAAGTCCTCATCTGCCGTCTCGAGATAGAGGAACAAACCGCCCTCCCTCTCGAACAAGGTCCCTGTAAGCAGCCCTCGCTGCCTTAACCGCTGCCCCCAGGGAGAGCCGGCCTCCTCCAAGGCTCGAATGAAGGCGTCTCGGGTGCCTGCCTTCAATTGTGCGCGGTACATGCGTCTCCTCATGGTTCGATCCGGTAGATTCGGCGGGCGTTGCCCCCACGAATGTTTCCTTTCTCCTCCGGTGTCAGGTCGGCCGGCAGCACCGCCTCGAACAAGGCAATGACGTCTCCGTAGCCGCCCGCCTGCAGAGCCACCGGCCAGTCGCTGCCGAAGAGCAGCCGGTCGCAGCCGAAAGTCCGCACCAGCCGGTCTACGTATGGCCGGAGTAAGTCCGCATGGAGACCGCCGGCCATCGTGATCATGCCGGACAGCTTCACCGCCACGCCGGGAAGCCGGGACAGCCGCTCCATGCCGGCCGCCCACGGCTCCATATGCAGCTCCAGGACGTCCGGGCAGCCCAGATGATTGACGACGGCCTGCAGCGTCGGCACCGCCTCCAGGTACGCCGCGACTCCGGCGAGCTCGTCCGGGCGGACGAGCAGGTCCAGCGTCAGGCCGGCGTGCATGAGGCTGTCGAGCGCCGCGCGCAGCCGGCTCTTGTCATCCGCGGACCGCTCCTCCCGGAACGCGCTGCCGCCCATCCGCACCCCTGTGAAGCGGGGGTGCGCACGCAATGCCTGGAGCTGCGAGGCGAAACGCTCCGCGAACGGGTCGAGCCCGCCGCTGACGGCCGCGGCTACCGGGCCGCTCCGCGTGAGCTCGAGCAGATACGCCGCCTCCGCGGCCGTAGGGGCGGCCTGGACGACGACCAGGCCTTCCACGCCGTGCGCCTGCAGTTCCGGCAGCAGCCGATCCGGCAAGTGGTCCTGGTAGAGCATCGCATTCTCCGGTTTCAGCCAGCCATAGTCGCCGCGCGCCGGCTGCCAGAAATGCACGTGGCTGTCTACGTACACGACGGTTCGCCTCCCTGCCCGCTCCGTCCGTTCAGCAACGGATCGGTGGCTACGCAATTCTCCCAGGGCGCCTCGTAGCTCGGGGCATTCACATATCGTTCCATGCCGAGCCGCAGCCGGATCCCGGCTCCGGGCTTCAGGCGGACCGCCAGCCACTTGCCCTGGACCGCGACGGCCTGCCCTTGCGCGGCGTGATCCGGCCCGAGCCGCTGGGCGTCCGTGAACCGATGCTCGCCGAACGTGCCAGCCTGAACGACGACCTCCTGCTCGTCGAACAGGCTGGTGTTGCACAGCTGCAGCGTGACGCTATCCGCCGCGAGGCCCTCCACGAGCGCGGATACGCCAGCAGGCAGGCCCGGCCGGCGCTCCTGCGCGTCGAAGTAGCGAACCCTCGCGTGCTGCAGGCCGCCGTGCGAGATGTGCATCGGCCCGCCCAGGGTCAGCTGCACGAGCGCCTCGAAGTACAGCGGGCACATCTCCTGCCAAATATGGATGCTGGAGAAGTCCCCGTCGTGGAAGCCGCTCTTCCAGCTGCGAGGATCGCCTTCCTCCGAGCGCATCCGTTCCAGCTGACGCCCGACGAGCTCCATATTCGCGGCCAGGATGGTGCTCGGATAGTCCGGATTGCGGCCGCGTATGTACTGGAACCACGGCTCCGTATTGCCGATGTAGTGCTTCGTTTCCCGCCCGGTCCGGCGGTCTCGCCCCGATACGACCGGCACGATGACTTCGTTCCAATCGTGATCCCGGGGTATCCGTTCGATCCGCTCCAGATCCTCGTCCGCCATCGACATCGTCCACAGATAAATCGGGTACTTGAGCAGCGGCTTCCGCCAATCGCACCAGCCCTGATCCCCGTGCTTGTTCGGCACGAGCACTTGCCCGTTCTTTTCCCGGCGAAGCCCCCAGTTAGCATCGAGCTGGGACCGGGCAAGCTCCAGGCGGCTCATTTCTCCGGTGAGCAGAACTGCGTTCATGCAAGCATTCGTCAGCGGCTCGATGATCGTCATGAAGCCGTGCGGCCATCTCCAGCCGTAGTAGCCGCCCCACCACTGGCCTCCGTTGTATTCGCCGATCTCGCCGGACAGGCCGATATTGTCCGGGATAATCCCGCCATTGCGGCGGGTTCGCTCCTCCCAGGCGTCAAGATATTCAATCACCCAGTCGCGGAACGGTGCCACTCCCGTATGCATGTAGGCATGCGCAATCAGTCCCGTAGCATTCAGATTCAGCGGAACATCCCCGCGGTTCATCCGCTCGTTCATCATCGCGATGAGCCGCCCGTACACCTCGTCGTCCGACCACGGGCATTTGCCGCTGGCATAGTCGACGCCGGGCACATCCTCATACGGGGCCGGATAGTGGTCGAGGATGCCGCGATGCGTGCTCCAGTCCTCCTTCGACACTTCCCAGCGCGGCCCTCTGCTCCCATTCAGCGGCGAGCGGATCAGCCGAAGCGCTCGATCGTAGTTCGGGGCGTCCGGATCCTCTCCCGTATACATACGGGCGAAGCGAACCGCCCTCTGCCGATCCTTCAATGTAGCCGGGCCGGCCAGCCCGAGGAAATACAGGAACAAATACCCTTCCCCATGGTGCATCCAATCGTAGTAAGCGTCGAATTCCCGATGCAGTTGACCGTATTCCGTCCACTGCCAAGTGATCCCGTCCCAGATCCGGCGCGACACTTCGTACAGCTCCCGGCTCCCTCCGAGCACGTACAGCAGCGCCAGGTTCATGAACCCTTCGTACGGGTCGTCGGAGCCGTCCATCCCTGGCCATTCCTTCTGCCAGATCAAGGTCCCGTCGGGATGCGTATAGTGCTCCACAAATTCCTTCGCCGCCTGATTCAGCGTCGCCAGCAGCCACTGCTCCCGCAGCGCCCACTCCGGCGGCACGATGCGTTCCGACGCTTCGATCCGCGGCAGTGCGCCTCCCTGTTCCTTCATCACGCGCTCCTCCTATTCCTTGAAAAGCTTCTTCCCTTGGAACAGGGCGTATACCCGCTCAAGCTCCTCCTGCTCGAGGCCCTTCCCATCGCAGTACGCCATGTTCGTGCGGAGCACTTCCGGCGTCGCCGCCCCCGTGAGCGTCACGTGGATAGCCGGCTGCGACAGGCTGAAGCGCATCGCCGTCTCGACGAGTCCATGTGGTTCCCGCTTGCGCAGGAACTGCAGCTGCTGGATGCGCAGCGCCGCCTCCTCCACGATCGCCTTGTTCAGGAACGGCGCCGGTGTGTCGGCGAGCAGCCCAAGGCCTAGCACGCTGCCATTGATGACGCCGATCCCGGCCTCTGTCGCGAGCGGCAGCAGCTCATCCTTCGCTGTATGGTCGATCAGCATATACCGTGCGTAGAACTGGATGCTGTCGAACCGGTTCAGCTCGACGAAGCGTTTGAGCAACGACAAGACGCGGGTAGAGACGCCGATGAACCGAATCTTCCCGTCCTCCCGCAGCTTCTCGAGCGCCGGCAGCGTCTCGCCCACGATCGTCTCGTACGGCGCCTGCTCGGCGTCGTGAATTTGCAGCAGATCGATCCAGTCCGTCTCGAGCCGTGTCAAACTTTGCTCTACGGACCGGATCGTCGCGTCATAAGTGAACGGCTCGTCCGGGCCGACCGCCTTCGAAGCCAGCACCACTTGGCTGCGTCTCCCGCCGCGCAGAGCGCGACCGATTCGCCGCTCCGATTCGCCTCCGCCATAGCGCGGTGCGGTGTCTATGAAATTGATGCCGCCGTCGATCGATTCATGGATCATCTTCTCGACTTCCCGCTCATCGGCCGGACCGAAATCTCCGGCCAGCGGCGCGCCGCCCAGCCCGAGCTTCGACACGCGAATCCCCGTTCGGCCAAATGTGGTATATTCCATTCTTCCATCCCTCCTACTGTTGATTGTAGAGATCCTCCTATATAATGAAATAGCCAGAGTTCCACACATTATGTCATATCTTCTCTATGTAGCGGAAAAGAGGTTCGAACCAGGTGGAATTTATCTATACGAATCCGATCGGCCTTACCGACCTCGAAGTGCTCGAAGTCGGTACCCAAGCCTGCACCCCGACGATGAAGTTCGGCCCAGGCGTCCGGGATATGTACATCCTTCATTACATTCATAGCGGCCATGGCACGTATTCGGCGAAGGGGAGCAGCGTGTCGGTCGTACCGGGCGGGCTGTTCCTCGTCGTTCCGGACACCGTCCATTCCTATTGGGCCGATCCGGACGAGCCTTGGCATTATACATGGTTCGGTTTCGTCGGGACAATGGCGGCCCGTCTGTGCAAGCAGGCCGGATTCACCGGCTCCCCTCCCGTGCGGAATCCCGATCCTTCGGTCCCGGTCGATCCGCTGTTCAGCGAAGTGTTATCCCTTCGGGAGGAACCGGCCAAGGAATTGCTGCTGACCGGGCTGCTGTACCGGATCTTGGGCACGCTCACCGTCCCGGACGATATACCTCCGCTGCAACCCGACGTCGGCCTTCATGTTCGCCGGGCCGTCTCCTTCATCAACGCCCGATACGCCGATCCCATAGCGCTCGCAGATATAGCCGCCCATGTGGGACTCGACCCCAAATACGTGTGCCGGCTCTTTCAGCAGCGCCTGTCCATGTCGCCTTATCGATACCTGACCGATGTACGGATGCGCAAGGCATGCCGCCTGCTTCGCAGCCAGCTGCCGGGGATCGCCGAGATCGCCCGCTCGGTCGGCTATGCGGATCCGCTGCTCTTTTCGCGGATGTTCAAACGTACAATAGGCCTCTCCCCCTCCGCTTACCGGGAAAAGGCCAAATTGGAGAACACCCCGTCCGGTACTTGATTACGGGTCAGGCTCGAGTTGACTGGACGTCCGCCGGTATCCTAAAATGATGTCTACTCTGCGATTGCAGATCCCACTCGGCGTCGATTGCTGCGTCTGTTGGCCGATGCGGAAGAGTTGCCGCTCAACGAGTTGACGGTTCATTTTCCGATGGGCCGCACGGCCGTTTCCAAGCATTTGGCCATTCTTAAGGACGCCGGTCTCGTGATCAGCCGCAAAGCCGGTCGGGAAACGAGATTTCGGCTGAATGCCGCTCCCTTGCGAGAAATTGAGGATTGGGTCTCGTTTTACCGAAATTACTGGACAAAGAGTATGTTGCTTTTAAACCAAATGCTTCAGGAGGACGAAGAAGCGAATCAGGACAAATAATAAAAAGCCCTTCTGTTCCCTGGGGAATAAGAAGGGCTTTCTTGTCTCAGCTATTTGTTCTACATTCCTGCATTCAGGATAACCAGAGTGACGTTCAAACCCGCAAATACGAGAGCCGGCATCGTCTTGCCGATCGAATCTTTGACTTGGACATGCGTGAGACAAGCGATCAGCATCGTAATGCCGAGCCAGACGCCGGCGCCTGCGATCGCTCCCGGCATCCAGTAACCGACGATGAGCGCTCCGGCTCCTATTAATTGGACGATGCCGGTCACGACCCGAAACCATTGAGGCAGTCTCAGATGGGTGAACATGTCCACCCAATACTGGGCCCCTATCACCTTGGCGACGCCAGAGAAGCCAAAATACAAGACCAGCAAAGATTGAAGAACGAGAATAAAAACGGACATTTCGAATTCCTCCCTTAGAATCGTATCAAATTAGGAGCCCTCATTCACTCAGAACAGACAACTCGAGCTGTTGCAGGCGTGCCGGATCGGAGACTTGATCGATCCGCACGATCTTCCCGTGTTCGTAAGTAAGAGCGAGTACGAGCAGCAGCCTTCCGCGCGGGGCCACGACGACTCCGATCGATCCATCGACCAGCGCCGGACGTGCCGCTTGGGCGCGCCCGAACATGAGCATTTTGGCCACGTCCCGTGAACCGCGAACCTCGCCTGAAGCGTCATTCGACACGGCTGCGTGGTCGTTCCTCAGCACGACATCTGGGTCGAGCACCTCAAGAAGCGAATCAAAATTCCCTGTGCGCGCTGCGGCGAGGAAGGAGTCTACAAGTGCCCTCTGCACTTGCAGATCAGTACCGGACGAAGTCCCAGCACCATGCACACGGCGTCGAGCCCGGCTCGCCAGCTGCCTGGCCGCAGCCTCGGAACGCCCGACGATAGGAGCTATCTCCTCGAACGGGACGGCGAAGATATCGTGCAGCACGAACGCGATACGCTCGACTGGATTCAGGGTGCCTAGCACCACGAGCAACGCCAGGCCTACGGAATCGGCTAATAGCGCTTCTTGCTCGGGATCGCCCCCGGACGCACGGTCCACGACCTTCTCGGCTGCATAAGCCTCTAAGGACTCTTCGCGCCTCGCCTTCCGCAGGCGCAGCATGTCCAGGCACAGCCGGGAAACGACCGTCGTCAGCCAGCCGCCGATATTGTCGATCCCGCTCCTATCGGAGCGGCTGAGCCGGAACCAGCATTCCTGGACCGCGTCGTCCGCCTCGCTGAGCGATCCCAGCATTCGGTATGCCACGGCCCGCAAGTGGGGCCGGTTGGACTCAAACTGCTCTACCAGCCAATCTTGTTCGTTCATCGGTTCACATTCCTCTCTCTTAGGCTCTCATAAGTATAACGAAAGAAATCGGACCGATGTGACCGGCGTATGAAAAAAGCGGCTGCCAGGGGAGGTATATTCCCCCCCGACAACCGCAAGTTCTCGAGCTCGCTTAACAGCGCCGGATTCCCCTCAATCCTTGGATGGTTCCTGCGCAGGCTGGCTCTCATATCGTATATCGGACACCTGATTCATGTGATTGGAATATCTCGCCGCAGCAAAGAGAAAATCGGATAGCCGGTTCAGGTAGATCATGACCTCGGGATTGATGGCATGTAGTTTGGACAAGCTCACCACCGCTCTCTCCGCTCTCCGACATACGCTACGGCTTACATGCAGAGAGGCAGCCAGAGCGGTTCCTCCCGGTAAAATAAAGTAGGTGATGGCAGGGGTAGAATCCGAAAGCTCGTCAATCCACCCTTCAAGCCGCTTCGCTTTGTCTGAGCTTACTTTCAACTGTTTGGGCGCGAGTGTGGCTAGGTCTACGCCTACATCGAACAAGTCGTGCTGTATGGTCTGCAGCCTATTTTGCAACTGACCGTGTTCTTGGGCCAATACGACACATTGTCCGATGAAGCTGTTGACTTCGTCTACCGTCCCATAGGCTTCGACCCGCTCATCGTCTTTGTCGACACGTCCTCCGATGAGGCTAGTGGTCCCCTTGTCGCCCGTTCTTGTATATAATTTCAAGAAGGTTCCCCCTCTCCCCGGTCCCATCTCATTCAGTAAATGCCCATGTTCGGGTCGAACTGTTCCAAATATTGTTTGACCCTCTGCATAAACCGCCCCGCAACAACCCCGTCCAAAATGCGGTGATCGAACGACAAGCAAAGATTCGCCATGGAACGGATGGCGATACAGTCTTCGTGTATGACCGCAGGTCTGCGGACAATGGACTCGAACGATACAATGGCAGCTTGCGGATCTTGAATAATCGGATACGAGAGTATTGAGCCATATGTTCCTGTGTTAAAGAAAGTGAACGTGCCTCCTTGCATATCGGTTAATGTTAACTTTTGCGCCCTCGCCCGCTCCGCCAGATCTTCCAGTTCAATCGCTATCCCGGCGATCGTTTTGCGGTCCGGATTTCTGAGTACCGGTGTAACGACGTCGTGACCCGAGCCCACCGCAATACACACATGAATCTCTTTGTGGATCGTAATCTTGTCGGAAGCCCAACTTGAATTGACAATCGGATAATCCTTAATGGCATTAACAATCGCCTTCAGCACAAATGGCGTATAGGTCAACTTCACGCCCTCATCGCGCAGGAACTGGTCCTTCAGTCGATGGCGCAGCTTCACGATAGAGGTGACGTCGGCCTCGAGCATCATCCAGGCGTGCGGGATATCCGAAACGCTCTGTCGCCTGAGAGCAGCCAAGGTCTTCCGTGCAGGGCTGACCGCCTTGATCTCGTCACCCGCAGAGTCGATCGCAGACGATGCCTTCTTCCCATACGCCAACACGTCTTTCCGGGAAATTCGCCCGCCCAGACCGATGCCTCGCACGTCCGACAACTCGATCTTCAGCTCTCGCGCCAAGCGCTGAACGACTGGAGACAGCCGTCCGCTATAGTCATCCGTACGATTCGGTCCATGGTCCTCCGGCTCTTTTATCAGACATAGCGTGGAACCGACGGCCGCTTCCTCACCTTCCGCAACTAAGAGTTGCAAGAGCGTCCCTTCGATCGGCGAAGGCATCTGCACCGTAATCTTATCCGTGATCAGCTCGCACAACACGTCGTATTCCTTTACATCGTCACCGGGACACTTCAACCATTTCCCGACGGTTGCCGATACGAGGCTCTCGGCCAAATGGGGTACGACAACCTGGGTGCCCTTCTCCTCGTTCCGCTGCATGACAACCCCCTCCCCTACAGCTTCGCTAACCGGCGCATCGCCTCTTTCACTACAACGGCGTTGGGCAGGAAAAACTTCTCAAGTGTAGGCGCCATCCCAACGGCTGGAATATCCGGCGGACAGCATCGCAGGATAGGCGCGTCCAGATCATAGAGCAGCTGCTCGGCGATCATGGCCGAGACTTCGGCTCCAATTCCGCCTGTTTTATTATCTTCGTGCACGATCAGGATTTTCCCGGTCCGGGCGGCAGCCGCTAAGATCGCGGGCTGATCGAGCGGCTGCAGGGTACGCAAATCGAGTATGTGCGTGCTGATCCCCTCTTCCCGCTCCAGCTCGAAGGCAGCTTGAAGAGCATAATGGACACATATGCCATAAGCGATCACCGTAATGTCGTCCCCTTGACGTTTGATCTCGGCTTGGCCGATCGGAACCGTAAACTCTTCGTCCGGCACCTCATCGGAAATGGACAGATAGCACTTTTTATGCTCGAAATATAAAACCGGATCGTCGTCCCGTACGGCGGCTTTCAGCAAGCCTTTGGCGTCGTACGCGGTCGATGGGGCTACAATCTTAAGCCCGGGGGTGCCGAAAAACACCGATTCGGGACATTGCGAGTGGTACAGTCCGCCTCCGCCTGTAGCTCCGTATGGGGCGCGAATAACTAGCGGACAATGCCAGTCGTTATTGGACCGATAGCGGATTTTGGCCGCTTCGCTGATGATCTGATTGGTCGCCGGAAAAATAAAATCGGCAAACTGGATCTCGGCGATCGGCCGCATCCCCACCATGGCCGCTCCGATCGCGATCCCGACGATCGCCGACTCCGCGAGCGGCGTATCGAGCACGCGAAGCTCCCCGAATCGGTCGCGCATCCCCTTGGTGGCGTTCAGCACGCCGCCCTTCCCGATATCTTCGCCCAGCACGAACACCGTGTCATCCCGTTCCATCTCCTCGGACATCGCCGAGCGAATCGCCTGCAAGTAGGTGTTGATCGCCATGATCCGTCATCCCCTCCTCCGCATACACATGCCGTAAGGTATCCTCCGGGGCCGGATAAGGAGCTTTCTCCGCATATTTCGTTGCTTCGCCCACTTCCCGGATGATCTGCTCGAGTATGGTTTGATCAGACTCCTCGGTGAGAACCCCGCATTCCAACAAATAGCGGCGAAATCGTTCGATGCCGTCCTGCCCTCGGTAATGCTCGACCTCCTCCTTCGTCCGATACAGCATATCGTCGTCCGCGGTTGAGTGCGGGGGGATGCGATACAGCATCGCCTCGATCAACGTCGGACCATAGCCTCGGACAGCGCGTTCTCTGGCTTCCTTCACGACGCGGAACACTTCCAAAGCGTCATTGCCATCCACGCGGTGGCCGGGAAAGCCGTAGCCGGCAGCGCGATCGACGATTCGCCCTGCCACTTGGCGATGTACTGGGATCGAAATCGCATATTGATTGTTTTCGCACAGGAAGATAACGGGCAGCTTGAACAGGCCGGCACAATTAAACGCTTCATGCACATCGCCCTGACTGCTGGAGCCTTCGCCGAACGTGACGAAGGCGACGCGGTCATCCTTCCTCATCACCGAGGTGAGCCCGATGCCGACGGCGTGCAAGAGCTGAGTGGCGACCGGACTGGAGCCGCTCACAATATGATGCTTCTTATACCCGAAATGCCCGGGCATTTGTCTCCCGCCGTTAATATCTTCAGCCCTGAGCAAGGCCGCTAGCATCAGTTCCCGGACAGTCATCCCGACGGAAAGGACGAAGGCGTAATCCCGGTAATAGGGCAGAAAATAGTCATGTTGCTTCTTCAGTGCGAATGCGGCGGCAACCTGCGCCGTCTCCTGGCCGATACTGGAGATGTGAAAAGCCGTTTTGCCCGACCGCTGCAGGAGCAGCGCCCTTTCGTCGAATTTTCTTGCCGTCCTCATGAGGATATACATTTGGAGCACTTGGTCGTCCGTCAACCCGAGCTGAAGATGTTTGGCGCTTGGCTGCAAGGACATGGGATCTCTCCTTTCGCGCTACATGTTTCGCCGGTATTGCCCGCCGACTTCATACAGGGCTCGCGTGATTTGACCTAAGCTGGCAACTCGGACCGTCTGCATCAGCTCCGCGAACACATTCCCTCCGTCCAGCGCCGTCTGCTTCAGCCTCGCCAGTGCGGCCGGCGCCTCCGTGAGATGCCGCTGCTGAAACTGCCGTAAATTCGCGATTTGCTGTTCTTTCTCATCGACCGTAGAACGAGCGACAGGAATCTGTTGCTCCGGGTCTGCCGACGGATTCGGATGCAGGAACGTATTGACTCCGATAATCGGCAGCTCGCCGTTATGTTTCCGGAGTTCGTACAGCATCGATTCGTCCTGGATTTTGCCGCGCTGATATTGCGTCTCCATCGCTCCCAGTACGCCGCCTCGCTCATTGATGCGCTCCAGCTCCTGCAGAACGGCTTCCTCGACTAGATCGGTTAGCTCCTCGATGAGGAATGACCCCTGCAGCATGTTTTCATTTTTGATAAAGCCGAGCTCCTTCGTAATGATCAACTGAATCGCCATCGCCCGCCGCACCGAGTCCTCCGTCGGAGTTGTAATGGCTTCGTCGTAGGAATTCGTGTGCAGGGAGTTGCAATTGTCCAGAATTGCCATGAGTGCTTGCAGTGTGGTCCGAATATCGTTAAAGTCAATCTCTTGTGCATGCAGGGACCGTCCGGACGTTTGGATATGGTACTTCAGCTTTTGGCTCCGCTCGCCCGCCTTGTACTTCATCTTCATAACGATCGCCCAGATTCTGCGCGCCACCCGCCCGATGACCGTATATTCCGGATCCAACCCGTTGCTGAAGAAGAACGATAAATTCGGCGCGAAGTCGTCGATCCGCATCCCGCGGGACAAATAAGACTCGACATAAGTAAAGCCGTTCGCCAAGGTGAAGGCGAGCTGCGAGATCGGATTCGCTCCGGCTTCCGCGATATGATACCCTGAAATCGACACCGAATAATAATGGCGGACCCCGTGGTCGATAAAGTATTGTTGAATATCCCCCATCATACGCAAGGCGAATTCGGTGGAGAAGATGCACGTATTCTGGCCCTGATCCTCCTTCAGAATGTCTGCCTGCACCGTCCCCCGAACGGATTGCAGCGTCTCTCTCCGTACCTGCTCCGCTTCTTCAGGGGTAGGCGCTCTCTCATGCTTGTCACGAAATGCCTCAAGAGCAAAATCAATGGCCGTATTCATGTACATGGCCAGCAGTACCGGCGCAGGGCCGTTGATCGTCATCGAAACGGATGTCAACGCGTCGCATAAGTCGAAGCCCAGGTACAGCCGTTTCATATCGTCTAGCGTGCAAATACTGACGCCGCTCTCGCCGATTTTGCCGTAAATGTCCGGCCGGTAGTCCGGGTCCTCCCCGTACAAGGTGACCGAATCAAAAGCTGTGCTGAGCCGTTTGGCCGGATCGTTACGGGACAAATAGTGAAACCGCTTATTGGTGCGTTCCGGCGTCCCCTCGCCGGCGAACTGCCGCTTCGGGTCTTCCGCCGTATGCTTAAAGGGGAAGACCCCTGCCGTGAACGGGAACCGCCCCGGCACATTTTCCCGATACAGCCACCGGACGAGATCCCCCCAGTCTTGGTATTTGGGCAGACACACCTTCGGGATGCTCAGCCCCGCCAGGCTGGTCGTGGTTAGCTCAGTCACAACGGGTTTGTCTCGAATCCGGGTGACGAACGATTGTCCGGTATAGCGCCTGCGCAGCTCCGGCCATTCGGACAGCAGTTCTCTAGTAGAAGGCTGCATGCTGCTCTCAACGCGTTTCTTAAGCTGATCCAGTGCCGCTGTGGACGGATTGGCTTCCGTTTCGTGCTGCAGAGACTCCAGCACTCCTTGAATTTGATAACTGCGGCTGGCCAACGCGGCTTCCTGGTCGACGAATCGGTTGTATTCCCTTACCGTCCGGACGATTTCTCCCAAGTAGTGCGCTCGTTCATTGGGGATGATCACCTGATCGACGGCACGATGCTCGCTCGAGAAGCTGGGAGCCGGCCATTGCAGGGAACATTTGCGATTGACGGTTTCGACCAAGGCCTCGAAGAGATCATGAATCCCTCGATCGTTGAATCGGCTCGCCATGGTCCCGAACACCGGCATCGATTCGTAGGGCTTGTCGAAAGTCCCGGCGTTTCGCTGCCATTGCTTTTTCACGTCGCGCAGCGCATCCGCCGAACCTCGGCGGTCGAATTTATTAATGGCGACCAGATCGGCATAATCGAGCATTTCGATTTTTTCGAGCTGGGACGGCGCCCCGTAATCACTCGTCATGACGTAGAGGGAGACGTCCGCCAATTGAGCGATGAGATGATCGCCCTGTCCGATGCCGCTTGTTTCCACTAGGATCAGATCGAAGCCGGCGGCCTTCAAGATGGCCAGCGCATGGTCGATCGCCTCCGGCAGCTCACGGCCGGATCCGCGAGTAGCCAAACTTCGCATATACACTCGGTCGGAACGGATGGCGTTCATTCGGATGCGGTCGCCTAACAGGGCGCCTCCTGTACGCTTTTTGGTCGGATCGATTGATAGAATCGCAATGGTTTTGTGCTCATACTGCCTTAGAAATCGCTGAATCAACTCGTCGGTAAGCGAGCTTTTGCCGGCTCCTCCCGTTCCGGTTATGCCGATAACCGGAACGTTCGCTTGCACAAGCCGGATTTGGTTGAACAGATCCCCGAACGATTCAGCGATCGATTCATCGTTATTCAGATGTTCGGCCGCCGTTATGAGCTTGGCGAGGTTCCGTGCCTCCCGATCTATAGCTGTAGCATCCGGTTTCGGGACAAAGCCGGCTAGCATACTGAAATCGCATTCCTTGAGCATGTGATCGATCATGCCCTGCAGCCCCAGCTCCCTGCCGTCCTCGGGAGAGAAAATGCGGGCCACTCCATACTCGTGCAGGCGCTTGATTTCCGATGGAAGGATGACTCCGCCGCCTCCCCCGAACACTTTGATGGAGTCGGCTCCGCGGTCCCGCAACAGATCGATCATATAGGTGAAAAATTCAAGATGCCCTCCCTGATAGGAAGACACGGCGATGCCTTGCACATCCTCCTGGATCGCGGTCTGCACGATTTCATCCACCGAACGGTTATGGCCGAGATGAATAACCTCCGCCCCGCTCGCTTGCAGCATCCGTCTCATAATGTTGATCGACACATCGTGGCCGTCGAATAGTGCCGAGGCGGTCACGAATCTTACTTTGTTCCCAGGGCGATACTTGGATCCCGAATCCATAGGTGTCCCTCCTTCCCAAGACCGACCGAAACCCAAATGCATACGAGAGCGTTCCTTCGACAGAATCGCGTGTACTTAGATGTTATGCGGCGATAACTTGTATACGGTCCATATAGTTGCAGCGAATTAAAAATCCCTTGTTCGGACAATGCTCTCGTACATACAAAAGGAGCCCTCACCTTGTCGTCAAGATGAGGGCTGTTTTCTTCACCTGTCGTTCGACTGCCACTGCCTTTGCTAGGTACTCTATCCTCTCTCCGTACTAATCGGGATCGTTTGCTTTCCCTCTTCGGGCAACGACACCGCGGATAATCTGTACTTCGCTCCAAAAAATACGGCAACAATAGAAACCGGAACGACACTCAATGCGACAACGATCGGTGTAGCAGGCAGCATAAACATCACATAGACCAGCCAGCATAACGGGACATACAGCAGCCATATTCCAACGCCTAGCACACTCGATGCGATCATTCGGCCAATCGGATACCAATCCATTAGGGCGACAATCAGAATCGCGAGTGTCGATAACGTGAATAAGTAACTGATTTCATAGAACAAGACCGTGGTTCCGACAATCAGCAGTACCTGAATCGGCAGCACACTAGCAATGGCTTCGGCAAGCGATCGGTTTCGCATCCGGAAGAACCATACAGCGAGAGCACCCAAGCCATGCGCCAAGGCTATGCAAAGAAAAACCGTATCGTTGTTCGTTGATTTGGTCAACCCCATCGTTTGCGTCAATAACGAGACGACGCCCCAGCTCAGCAAGCCCATCGCGACCATCGTACCCAGCAGCCAGCCCGTGCCGCCGACGATTTGGCGAAGCTTAACCTTGCCCAGCCGAATCTGAATGATCAGCCAAGCCAATGAAGCCAAGCCTGCACATACCGACAGGAGATAGGCTGCAATGTCGCTCAATACCACGAGATTGCCGGTCAGCAATGTGAAAAACACGCTATCCCGGTTTGAACCGCTATCCCGGAACTGCGCTTGCCCGCTATAGTCGGCCATCTCCAAGACCGTCTGCAAGAAGTTATAAGCCGTACCGCGATGCAAATTGTCAAAGGTATCCGACGGCTGATGGTAATGCTCTACGCCCTCCGCCACTGCAAAATTAAGCCCCGGATATCCCGCTTCCAAGAAACTGGTCAAATCCGTACCGTTCGGCATTCTGCGATAAAGCCCCGACAAGAACGAAAAAGCCACGGGGCGTGAGCTCGCGGATTGAAAATGCTGCAACAGCTCATAGTTCGACGTAGACGTTTCAAACATGAGCAGTCCGCCGCGATTCCCGCGTGCATCGAAGTTTAGGACAAGATCGATTTTGCTCTGAAGCTCCGGGTGCGACTTCACAAACGCCTTTGCACCCAGCGCGCTTTCTTCCTCCCCATCCGTGAATAAAAAATAAAGGTCGTTTTTCAAGTCGGGATTTTTTGCTTGTTCTCGCATGGCTTCCAGCAGCGCGCTTACGGACACCATATCGTCAGCGGTGCCAGGGGTGTTGACCTTGCTGTCGTAATGGGCGAGCATTAAGATTCCGCGGTCCGTGCTGGGCGCATCCAGTTTCACCCATATGTTGCTCAAAACCAATCCGCCGATTTCTTCTGAAGGGGCTCTCTTAGGATTGCCATCTGGCAGAGATCCCGAAAGAGGTGTCTTCCGAACGCTTCGTTCACCCATCGGCGGGCCGTCCTGGTCACGATTTGCGGCTTTAATGTCCGCATCGGTGTATGTTTCCCTATCTACTGTTGCTTCCAACCCCATATCGCGGATTTGCGCCAACAGATAGGTTCGTACCTCGTCTAGCTCCTTGGAACCGGATGGGTGGGGGGCTACCGTCATGGCTTGCAGGTGGGCAAGCATTCGTTGATACGCCGAATAATCCGGATTGGACTCAGCTGGCGGCGATGGCGGCCGCAATTGCTCGAAGCCTGTCCAAATCCCAACCGCAAATACGGCAAACATAAGCAAGATCGCTAATTTTCTTCTCATTATTGTTCCTTAACCCTCCTGCAAATTGAAGTATGCACTCACTATACTTCAAGGAAGGTTAAATCAGGGTTAAGATACGACGGCATCCTGACGCAAATCAGCGGTCATCCTTATTTCTCGGTTTCGGCAGCCGAATAACAAT
Organism: Paenibacillus sp. HJGM_3; assembly: GCF_045062745.1. Lineage (NCBI taxonomy): Bacteria > Bacillati > Bacillota > Bacilli > Caryophanales > Paenibacillaceae > Paenibacillus > Paenibacillus sp. HJGM_3. The sequence continues at coordinate 124,840 of NZ_JBJGED010000005.1, read as the reverse complement.
GGTGGTGGACACATCCGCCACGCTTTGTACCTGGATTTCTCCGCCGTGCTTTTCGATGACCATCTTCACGATGGATAGCCCCAATCCGCTGCCTCCAAGCTCCCTCGAGCGCGATTTGTCGACGCAATAGAACGGATCGAATATTTTATCGAGCTGATCCTCCGGGATGCCGATCCCCGTATCAAAGATCGTAATTCGGGTGTTGTCGGCGTTCTCTGCCGCAGCGATGATAATGACTCCATTCGGCTTATTATACTTGACCGCGTTATGAATCACATTGTAAAAAGCTCGGTACAAAAGAGGTTTGTCTCCGTACAGCTGCACGTCGGCGGTACGATCGTCGATGCGAATGTTTTTACTTTGAATAGGCTGCAGAAGCTCATCTATAATACTCCCGAACATATCCCTGGCTTCGATTTTCTCGTAAATCGCGACACTCTGTTCGGCGTTCAACTTGAGCAGGTCGTTCACCAAATGGCTGAGACGCTGGGCGTTTTTGAGCGTATCCTCCAGCGTTTCCTTGTATTCGTCTACCGTAGGACGATCGTCAAGCTGCAGCACTTCGATGTTAGCGATCATGGCGGCTAGCGGCGTTTTAAGTTCATGGGCGGCATTGGCCGAAAAATTTTTTTGGGCGTCAAACATTTTCTCCAACTTATGGATCATCCGGTTAAAAGAACGGCTCAGCTTGGAAACCTCGTCATTGGACGGAGGCACCCGGACCTGCCGGAACAAGTTGTTGTCGCCGATTTCCTCAATCTCCTGGCTTAAATCCGTTACAGGCTTCAAGGCTCTTCCGGCAATGAGATAGGTCAAGCCGGTTCCAACAACAATGACGATGATCGTGCTTATAATGCCGACGGTTGTAAACTCCCTATCATTCTGAATCACGGCGGCCCCTGGCCGAAGCGGTACAATCGGTTTTCTCGATAAAAATTCCTCTGGACGACCCTCAATCCTCTGAAAATCTTGCTTATAAATATCTCGCGCGGCGAAGACCGAGGTCATCATCAGGAGGATGGAAGCGGTGGTCAACAACAGCGCCATTAAGAGCGTCAGCCGCAACCGCAACGGAAGCTGATTAAACCGAATCATGCTGCACCTCCGCGATGAAATAGCCGTGCCCTCTTATGTTTTTGACGATCTCTTGATCCCCAAGATGTACGGCAAGCTTCTTTTTGAGCGAATTGATATGAACTTTAAAAGAGTTGGAAAATAAATCGGTTGAACTATCCCATACGTGCTCGATCATCTCTTCGGCGCCTATGACTTTATCCTTGTGCAACATCAGATACTCCAGGATGCCGTATTCCTTCTTAGTTAAGTCGATCGACTGATTTCGAACGTATACCTGCTTTAACGCGGTATCGATTTGCAACTCTCCATGTGCGATTCGCGTATCCGTCAGGATGAATTTTCGGCGAAGCAACGCACGAAGTCTCGCTTCAAGCTCCTTGAAGTGGAACGGCTTCGCCATATAATCGTTGGCGCCGGTGTCGAGCCCAGCGATCTTGTCTTCCACCTCGGAACGTGCCGACAGGATCAACACCTTGACTTCCTCGTCGTTCTTGCGAATTGCTCTCAATACATCCAGTCCGTCTATTCTCGGCAGATTCCAATCAAGCACGATAGCATCGTAATGATTGACATCGGCTCGATGCAACGCTTCTACTCCATCCGCGGCGACATCGACAGCGTATCCGAATTTTTTGAGCCCCGTGGCGATTGCTTTTTGCATCGATAAGTCATCTTCCACAACCAGTACTTTCATCACCATCACCCCCGCATTCCATTCGATCATAATAGCACAGGCTAGGTAAAATTACGGTTAAATTTGTGGACCCGGTGAGCAAAAAATTCAGGATTACCTTCGCTAAGCTCCTCAAAAGAAAAGACGACACCTTCTTTTGTCAAGAACGTGTCGTCTATGCTTATCTTCGTGCGATCGTCTCCCAGTCGGATGCTGTAAAATTGCCCATGTGCCAGAGGGAGATGCCTTTCAGGTTATACACTTTGGCCAGCCAAATTTTTTTGGCGATGCTTTGCGTGTCTTCGTAATAAATTTCGTTCGCGGTGCCGCCGTTCTGGTATCGGATTAACTTCAGGAAGTACGGCATGCTCCATGTTTGAGAAGCATTCGGATCCGCAAGGCGTTTTTCCACTAGATCAATCGCGGGACCGGCCATCGTCGTGATGCCGTTCGTCGTGATCCACTGGTTCGCTTGCTTGGAAATGCCGAGCACGAGTTTGCTCGACGGCACCCCCGACCGGAGGGCTCTCTCCACCCCGTCCCGAACGAGCGGCAATGGCGCTGAAGGGAGACGCGAAGCTTCATGGGTGAAGTCGTAGGCCATCAGGTTAAGGGTATCGGCGGTTTCGCTTAGCCCTTTTAGATCGTAGCCTTTGTAATAATAATCCGTCGGTACGGAAACGGTGAGGCTTTTATTCCCGATGGCTGCTTTGACTTGACGGACGAATTGCAAGTAATTCGGCGCGTCCGAAGCATCCATCAGCCCTTCAAAATCCAAAGAAACACCGGAAAACCCGAATGCAGGGTCGCTAAGACTCGTGACGAGTTGGCCGATAAACGCCTTCTGCGCCGGCGCATCCTGCAGAAATTGCGACAGCTTCTTGCCGTCGCTATAAAACACCATCAAATCTTTCGGCACACGCGCCTGATCTGCGGATTTCACTACGTCCGAATATCCGTCCGGTACTTTGAAGGTGGTCGTATCCGTACCCAGCTTCGCGGTCCCTGCCGTCTCGTATTCCAGATGGGACCAGCCCATCGTGACGTGATCGAGCAGCGGCATCCGGCCGATGGCAGGACTCGATTGGATCGCATAAAATCCGTTTACTTCCAACTCGTTCGTGGCGGCTTCGAGATCGATCAAACGGTAGATCACGGCGGCGGCTTCGCTGCGGATCAATCCGCTTGTGGGCCGGAACCCTTCGTAATCCCCCTCCATCACGGTCTGGTTCACGGTGTAGAATACGTACGGAGCGAGATCGGCACGAATCTGACCGCTATCGGGAAACGCTCGTTGATCGCGTTCTTGCGTCCATCCGCCCGATGTCCACTGCGATCCGCTCGTTCCGGCCTTCTCCAAAAGATACTTCCCGACCACAGCGGCTACTTCTTCACGAAGGATCGGCTGCTCCGGCTTGAATTGTCCGGCCTCATCGACCATAAAATCGATCCAATGCCGCTCCGCAGCGGCGGCGATATAAGGAGTCGACCAGCGATTGGCAGAGTCCGCAGGCACGGTGCCTGATGTGTGGGCCGTATTAAGCTTGGCGGTAGAGACCAACAGCTTGATAAAGGCTTCTCGGGACAAAGCCAATTCGGAGTGATAGCGGGAATCCTCATACCCATCAACAATACCGAGCGCCGATAAAGTGTACACGTACTCTTTTTCCCAAGCCTGGTCCGCCACATCCTGATAAATCGTCATAGGGACGTCGTAAGCATACGCGTTTCCGGCTGTTGTGCACAGGAGAACGGCGGCCATTCCTATTAGTTTCTTGAACATCTCTGTCTCCTTTTCTGTCAGTCTGTGAGGGTCAACTCTATTAGACGTCCAGAAAAGGCAAAAAGTTGCTAGATTTGCGAAAATGGAATATTCTACTAGTCCAATCGAAGGCTAGCCGTGGCCGGTTTTCTACACCATTTGTTTACGTTCTCCCCGGATCCCTCTGAGCCAGTCCCCCACATTGGAGAGCGCATCTTCTTTTTTTACGATCGAGTCATGGTTGTGCTCCGGGATGATGCGGACTTCCGCCTTGCAGAATTTAGCATAGAGGGGCTGATAGGCAGCCGCGTCGAATACCTCATCGTCCGCTCCGACCAGGACGAAAGTCGGCTGGGTCAACTGCGACAAATAGCTCTCGTAGTCGTTCCCCACCATACGCGATAAGGCGAGCCGATAGCTCAAATTGCACGATTCCGTTCCATGCAGCTTGTCGCTGGGTGTGAGTCTTCGGTATACAACGGTGTGGTTGTAACGGCGAATGCCCAGGGCATTGAGCAGCATTAACAGCACATATCGCGGGATGCTTACCTTGGATTCGTTGCCCGATCCGTCTTTTCGATCCAGTGGCCCGTTGGGGTTCAGTGCAGGTGAAAGGAGTAAATACGCAAAAATGTCTTTATGGATCGGTCGTATCGCTTGTCTAAGCGCCGTTGCCCCTCCCGCTGAATGCCCCCCAACTAGGATCCGCGCACCGGGATGACGCTTCTGAACATAACGGAACAAATCTTCAAGGTCATCGTCCGGTTGCCCGATGTAGTCAATGTCGCCGCGGCGAATGGGATTGTTGCCGTATCCCCGCAGATCCGGCAGGTACACGGTGGCGAGCTGATGTCGGGCTACATATTGGCCGAATTCCCTCAAGTATAGACTCGGTTCCGTAATCCCGTGCACAAAAATAAGCACAACATCAGAGGGACCTTCGAAAAATCGATATGGAAGTTGTGCACCATCGCGAGCGGTATATGTTTGAAAGTCTTCAGGGTATGTATGCATAAAGGCCGATCCCTCCTCAATTACTGTGGAACTTCCTCAATCTTACAGGAGGTGTTCGTTCCTGAAAAGGGTATTTATCGATTGCCCCGCCACGCATACAAACCAATCAAATCCACATGGATCAGGAATGCACCCGCTTGTAAAACTAGCTTTTCCATCATTTTTTGCTACCCTTAGCGTTACTACTAAGCTGTCAACGTTTTTTCACCCGCGCCTTTCGCATGTAAAGGCAATAAAGTGATGCCATCATCCTATCCGCCGAAACTTTGCCGAATTTCACCGAATAACGTTGTGGCATCGCCTTATCCATTCTCTAAGGCTAGTTTCATGTTAGAGTCGCGGGAATAAGGTGATCGCATCATTTTATTTCCGAGAGTCCTTCGAGTTACGTGAGAATAAGAGTGTGCGATCACCTTGTGGGTTCATGACTCCAGGGTTTTACGCTGATTTTGCTTCTCCATATATTCAAGATGCATATATCCCCACCCGCACATATCGTTCAACACCGCGCTTAACGTTCTACCGTGATCGGACAAAGTATATTCCACTTTGGGCGGAATCTCCTGATAAACCCGGCGCACGAGGAGTCCATCGCGTTCCATCTCGCGAAGCTGATTCGTGAGCATCCCTTGCGTGACGTTCGGAAGCAGACGTCTCAATTCGCCGAACCGTTTGGTTCCCTCGTTAAGCAAAATAAACAAAATGAGCGGCTTCCACTTCCCTCCGATCACATGCAGAGTAGCCATAATGCCTTGTGTCGTATTCGGGTCGCGCATTCCTTCCCGCATGTGCCCAGCTCCTTCATGACCGATTTTGACGATCGTCTTACCTGTACAATAGCAAAGTATCCGGATTTTCAACAGTACGAGGATTTTTCGTACTTAGTACGGTAAACCGTACTAAGCGAGTCGAAACCAAGCGGGGTCTATCGTACCCTTTACAGGACCTAGTATGAATAAACTGCGTACTTTGCAAAAATGAAAATCCCCCCAATAATGAGGATGTAAATCGCGATTTTACGAAAATCAAGAAAGGATGAACAGTCATGAAAATTATGGTTATTGTCGCACATCCCAATCTGAAAGGGTCCCGGGCCAATCAAGCGTTGGCTCATGAGTTGAATAACTACCCGGACATCTATGTCCGCGATCTATATCAGGAGTACCCGAATTGGGAGATCGACGTGGAGCGGGAACAACGGACTCTCCTTCTATTCGACCGGATCGTATTTCAGTTCCCCTTTTACTGGTACAGCTGCCCGCCTCTTCTCAAAAAATGGTTCGACGATGTGTTAACGTATGGCTGGGCTTTCGGACCCGGAGGGGATCATCTGAAAGGGAAACAATATATAATCGCTACAACAACGGGCGGGCCGGAAAACGGATACCGTTCGGGCGGCTCCAACTGGTTTACGATAAGTGAACTACTAAGGCCGATCCAAACCACCCTCACCAGATGCAACGGTACTTATCTTCCTGCTTTCGTAACCTACAATGCGGATCAAGCCACAGATGACTACCTCCTGCAAGAGGCTAAGAAATATGTGGACCACATCCAAGCTCCTGAGCGCGTGCTCGTCCATTAAGCGAAAAAAGACACCATCGGTGTCTTTTTTCATTTGGATTGTCCTCTCCGCACCTTGCCCGTTAGCCATTGAGTGCAAACACCCAAGGAGAGCAGAATCACTACGCCGAGCACCATCCACCCGAGGACGGGGATATTGGCAAAGGCGGTAATCAGGGCCGCACCCGTCAGGACCTTGAACCAATCGGCCCTCCGCTCGTTCAGGGGCAACCACTCCCCAATACGGGTACTGAGTACCGTGACGCCAATGACCAGGGCTACGATCAATACCAGCAGGACGAGCACCAATAACGGAATGCCGATAATTGTGACCAGCAGCAGCACACTTAACGCAGCGAGGATCAAACCGCTCCAAAAGCCTTGATTGAGCAGTTTCCCTAACGGCCCCGATCCATATCGTTTCATGAAAGCAGCAGCTTTCTGTCTGCCCAGTACACAGATGAGCACCGGAATGAGCACGAGAAGCAGGCTGCCTGCTAGCTGCAAGATCCACAACCCCAGGACCAGACCTCCCCCGAGCAGCAAGCTGTTCTGAGTTGCCGAATCCAACGAGAAATTATAGAGATCGTCCCCAAGGACGGCTCCCGATTCTTGTTTCACTTCACCCCCGATTACGACAATCAACCCCTCCACTTGGGCGGTGCCGGCCAATTGCAAATGGCCGTTGACCACAACTACGATCCCCTTCACATGACCTTGGATATTCGCATCCCCGCCGACAACGTACACATCGTCGACGGTCTGTCCCTCGGGTACGATCGTATTCTGGTGTTCAAACAGACTTTTCGCCGACGCCATCTGGGGACTGAACAGCAGGAACAGCATCGCGAATAATGGAATTAGCATCTTTTTCACAGCTTCACCCCCCTACTCATTGCTCAGAAGCAATTGCCGGAGCGAGTAACCCGACAGCATCAGGACCCCGACCGCTAACAGGATCGTTAATCCGGATAAAACCGGAGCGGTTGCGATAAAATGGGACACGAAATACAGGAGGGCGATCAGCACTTTCACGACCCCCGATAACATCTTCACGATTACGGTCCCCGCCATAATCAACAAGACGCTTAGAAGCGCTAACGATACCAACGGAATCGAAAGCCATCCTTTGGCGGCCGGTTCTGGAGTCGGCTTTTGAGCGAGTGCTTGTAGAATTCGACTCTCCAGCTCATTCGGAGCTTGAATGTGCTCATATGCCCCAACTACAGCCTGTCGCAAGCCCAACAGATCCTCCAACAGTTCCCGGCATCGTTCACACGAAGCGAGATGATGCTCTACTTCAAGTCTCTCCGTCTCATTCAACTCATCATCCATATACGCCGACAGTCGTTCATCGGGATGGTTTATCATGTTAGTCATCCTTTTTCCACTCTTTTCGTAGAGCGAGCCTCGCCGCGAACAAACGGGATTTGACCGTCCCTACGGGAATCCCGAGCATTTCAGCCATTTCTTCATACCGATAACCCTGAATATCGTGAAGCGCGATAGCGGCTCGATGCTCCTCCGAGAGATGATCCATCGCTTCCTCGATAGACATGTTGGTATGCGAGTCGTTGTAGCCGATACGCTCCATCTCCTCAGGGTACCTCTCCGCGACCGGCGCGGTAATCTTGCGCTTCTTCAAGCGATCCAGACACAGATTCGAAACGATCCGGGTCATCCAGGAGGAGAATGCGTAGGCGCTTTCCAATTTCGATAACGAATAGAATACTTTCACGAAAGCTTCCTGTACGACATCTTCCGCTTCCATCCGATCCCCCAGCATCCCCATAGCATGCCGGTATACCTGATGCTTATACCTGGTTACGAGCTCGGCAAAAGCTTCCCGGTCGCCATCCTGGGCACGCTGAAGGATCAGATGCAGTTCATCGTCCACACTCGATCATCTCCTACCGGTAACACAACCAGTAAAGCCCCGTACTGACCGCAATCCCGAATATAGCTCCAGCAATGACTTCAATCGGCCGGTGCCCCAGCATCTCTTTTAACGCCGGAAGGTTATGGCTATCTTGTCCTTCATCTCGGATGACCGTCATCAGCCGATTGATAAATGTGGCATGAATACCGGCATGTCTTCGGATCCCGGCGGCATCGAACATCGTGATGGCACTCAGGACGACACCGATGGCGAATCCGGTAGAGGAGACGCCGGCCTTCCATGCGATGGCTGTCGTGAGCGAAGTGACCGCGGCGGAATGCGAACTGGGCATCCCTCCCGTACTTAACGCAATGGCCGGATTCCACGATCTTTGCATAACCAGGAACAGCGGCACTTTGATGAACTGAGCCATTAGGATAGCCAACAGCGCTGCCATTAACGGATAATTGTGAAAAAGTGCAGTCATACTCGGTCCCCCCTCTGTTATACCATAATGGGTGTCGGTCGTTGCAGTTTCCTTAGAATTTCGAGGACGATGACATTGAGGCTCAGCCAGACCATGCCGAACACATAGCCGGCGATAACATCGCTGGGATACTGCACGTTGAAGTAGACCCGGCTAATTCCGACCAGCAGACATAACGCGATCGTTACAAGAATGGCGGCCACATGCAATCTGACATTCCTGTAATGACGAACCAATAAAAAGGCGGCAAACCCGCTAACCGTAATGGAAGAGAGCGTCTCTTCACTCGGGAAAGTGTAGAATGTGGGAGCGCCTGCGGCGGAAGGGCCTGCTCGGTGGAACAAAGCCCTTAAGCTTTCATCCAACACTTCGCCCCCGACTACAACCCACACTAGGAACAGCAGCTCGAGTACCTTGTCCTTGCTCCGAATCATGATCCCGATCCCGGTAAGCACGATTAGCGGAACGTAGAACGTATACGTGCCTAGCTGCTGGAACAAGTACATCCATTCCTCCCATCGGGAATTGAATCCGGCATGAACAAGGTAGGAAGCAACCGTATCGAATGAAGTAAATTCCCGCGCCCAGAAATCCTGAATCAATCCCAACATCAAGGATACGAACAAGACAAAGATCGTATAGGCGGCCAGCACCAGAAACCGGACTTTCCCGAACGAATTGAAATACTGAATCCCTTGGACAAGCAGTCGATTAGCCGTATCCAGAATAGATTGCCGAGAACGTCGGATGACGAGCACCAAAAGGGAAATCACAGCAGATGCGATCGCGAAAAGGATTAGATAGCGGTTCACGGTCCGGTGATACTCTTCCCACTTGGGTCCCAATAGTTTCCCGAGCGAAATAAACAAACCGGTCCAGATGACAGCGCCAGAATAAGCATACAAAACATATTTCTTAAAAGGCATTCGCGTGATGCCGCAGAAATATCCGGTAATATGACGGACACCGGGGATGAAATACGCGACTACAACCAGCTTATCCCCGTATTGCTCGAACCAGCGGTCGATCCGCTCAAACTTCTCTTCCCCCATATGAAACCGGGAGCCATACTTGATAATAACCGGCTTTCCTAATCTATAACCAATCCAGTAGGAGACCGTAATGCCCGCCATTACCCCTGTGCCGGCAGAGCCTATAGCGAGAAGCGTGTTCAGCTTCCCTTCGAACACAAGCAGGCCCGCATAGCTCATTAACAATTCTCCGGGAAGGGGCAAGGCAAGCATCTCCAGGAATAGTCCTATGAAGAGCACTACGTATCCATAGTGCTCCAGCCAACTCGTTAAAAAACTCACACCCCTCACCTCATCAGGTATTGTGAGCGCGGGAGAGGTGATTTATCCCTGAACATCCATTCGTACAAGATCGGAATGACCACGAAGCTGTTCAAGGTGGAAGTCACCATCCCTCCGATCACAACAATACCCAGGATTTGCGAGACGACCGTGTCGGCATTATGGGACAAAGCTAGCGGAATCAGAGTAAGAATCGTTGTCCCGGCCGTCATGAAGATGGGCCTTACTCTGGACAAGCTTCCTTGCGTAACGGCGTCTCGAACGCTCATTCCGTCTCTACGGTTCCGTTCGATCGTGTCCATTAACACGATGCCGTTCGTGACGACGATGCCTGTAAGCATCAGGACGCCGATTAACGCCGCGAGATTCCACTGGCCGTGGATCGCATACAGCGACAGAACGACACCCGACAGGGCAAGCGGAATGCTGATTAATACCGAGAATGGCGCTTTCCAGCCTTTGAACACGAAGCTCGTGATAAGGAGGACGAGCAGGATAGACACGATTACGGCGATCGTCATCTCGACGATCATCTGCTTCACTTGCTGCGTGATGCCGCCCAGCGAGTACGTAACGCCGTCCGGGAACGGAACGGTCTTTAATTTGTTGTCCACCGCTTTGGAGACGGTGCTAATGTCCTTGGAGATGATTTGGGCGGTGACAACGGCAATGGGCTGACCATCCCGTTCTTGAATGGACGATGGCGCATCGCTCGCTTGGATCGATCCGAGTTGGGCGAGACGGTATTGTTCTCCGTTGCGACCTGTCACCGTCTCTGAACGAAGTACCGCAAGAACCTGGTCCGGTGTATAATCCGTTACCGTGCTACCGTCTGCTGTGGTTTTTACAGGATTGATGTAGACGTCTACCGGTATAGCTCCGGTTGAAGCCGGGATCGTGAAGTCGCTCCCCTTCGCCATATATCGAGCCATAATCCGGTTAATATCGTCTGTTGACACCCCCGCTTGCTCCACTTTCGTACGATCGAGCTTGATGGCGTATTTGGAAATGCCATTTGTGAGATCGGTTCTACCGGCAACGCTTAAGCCCGGGACATCGGCCAGCTTGGTTCGAACGGACTGGGCCGCGGTTTCAAGGGTTTGCTGATCCGCCCCGCTGAGCGTGATTTTGATTTGTGAATCGTCGCCTGCCAAGCTCTGGTTCGTTACCGTTACTTTCGCTTTATTCGACCCGGCCGAGAGAGAAGACTGAAGCGCAGCGATGGCCGAATCGACGTCGGCGTTATTTTTAATCGAGACCGCTAAATTCGCCACGTTCGGCTGCTGAATATAGCCTCCGCCTTGATCGAATACATCGTCCGCTTGCGGGGTAAAGGAAGAACCGAAGGTGGACGAATAGGAATCCACGAGTGGATTTTGCTGCAAGACCCCTTCCACTCGTCTAACTTCCCGGTCTACATCGGCTAGCGGACTCCCTTTAGGCAGCTCCAATTGGATCGCAATTTGCCCCGTCGCGGGGCTTGGGAGGAGACTGAACGGAAGTCGGGCGGCGAGCAGCGCCGAGATGACGAAGACAATCAGGGAAACACTGATGACCCATTTTCGATGCTTCAAGGCCGATTGCAAGAGCGGCTTCATAACCGGCTCCAGCGTTACCGCCTTCGTATTGGGCATTCTCCAGCCCATAAAAGCCATCGTAGGTATGACCACCATGGCCACCAAGAACGAGACTACAAGGGCGATTACTACGGACCACGCAAATCCTGAATAGGAAGCGCCGATAATGCCGCCGACCAAGGCGATCGGCACATACACGGCGATAGTCGTCGCTGTGGAAGCGAAGATCGCCGGCAGCATCTCGATCGCAGCGGCGCTCAGCACGCCGAGAATGGGCTTATCCTTATTGTCCTGGGCCCTGCGATACATATTGTCCAGGATGACGATGGCGTCGTCTACGATCCGCCCCATGGCCACAATAAGTCCGGAAACGGTCAAAATGTTAAGCGTGACGCCCATCGATTTCAGAATTGCCGTAGTGGCCAATAATGAAATCGGCAGAGAAACGGCAATAATAAGCGTGGAACGTAGATTACGGAAGAACAGCAGCACGCAGAGCATCGAGAATACACAGCCCAAGATGCCTTCTCTTAAGAGTCCCATCAGGGAGTTGTTCAGATCATGAGCACGGTCCAAAACGAGATTCATGGACACATCTCCGCTCTGAACGGCTGGTAATGCGTCGACTCTTTGTTTCACGCTATCCGCTACAGACGTAATATTGGCTGAAGGAGTCTTGATTACGTTGATCAGGACGCTTGCTTGGCCATTCGTGCGCGAGACCGTCTTGACGTCAGTCAACGACTTGGACTCATCGGCCACAGCCGATAACGGTACGCTCTTCCCGTCCTTATTCTTGATGGCGAGGTTGACCACCTGTTGCTCCGTCAAATCCATGCCTTCCACCCTAACCGAGAAAGAAGCTTTCCCGTTCGCAATATTGCCTTGCAGGTTAGGCAGATCGGCCGCAATCGATTTGTTGAAGTCGTCCAGCGTCATCCCGTTCTGGACCAGATCCTTCATCCGAAGGGTGATGACATACCCGTTCTGGGCTCCCCCTACCGTCTGAACATCGGCGACACCGGGGACGGACTTCAGCTGCTTAACAATGTCAGTCTGAACGGTCGACTGAAGGGCGAGCTCGTCGACTTGCTTGCCATTAGCCGTCAGGCTGTAGCTGAGTATCGGGAACGTGCTCGTCGTCAGTCGCGTGACCGCAGGGCTGTTGACGCCATTCGGCAAATCAGCGTCGTTCAAAGCTTGTTTGATTTGATTCTCCGCCTTGGACATATCATACTTCATCGGGTAATACAGATTCATAAGCAAGCCCCCATCGTAGGAGGTTGTCTCTACGTTCGTTAATCCGTCCGTTTTATGGATGGCGTCTTCGATCGGAGGCGTAATATCGCGACGGATTTGATCCGCCTGATAGGCCGAAGCCCGCAGGGAGACCATTAACGTCGTATTATTGATGCCCGGCAAGTAATCCCGCTGCATTTGATAGGCCGATACAGCCCCCCATGCCAGGATCAGAACGGTGCATATAACGATGATCACGGCTCGCTGCATGATCGATTCGATGATTTTCTTCATATCGGAGTCTCCTTTGTGGTCGAGATAACTAAAAGGACTCCGCTTCCGTCTATATTGTTCATCCGCATGAACAAAAAAAAATAAAGCCGCTAGGGTAGCGACTTTATGAAACTCCATTAGTGTACGTAAATGCCCCTTTTATATTGGACAGGCGGGTCGACTTTTCTGGCTACGGACTTGATCGCGTGAAGAGCCCAATACGGATCGTTCAGCATGCCGCGGCCTACGGCAACGAGGTCGGCATCTTCATTGGCGAGGGTGGCTTCCGCGACAAACGGGTCATCCAGCTTACCAACCGCAATAACGGGAACATCCAACGCTTGCTTGAAAGCTCGTGCGAACGGAACTTGATACGCCGGGTGGTTGCCTGGTTTCACCTGCCCGGGAGGAGCCTCCCCGCCGCTCGAGACGTGGAACACATCGACTCCGGCCGCTTTATACTTTTTGGCGATTTCGAGGGAATGCTCGAGCCCATACCCTCCATCCATATACTCGACGGCTGAAATTCTCAGGATCAGCGGCATTTCTGCAGGTATTACGCTGCGAACCGCCTCAATGATCTCCACTCCAAAAAGGGACAAATCGTGCCCATACTCATCGGTCCTGTTATTAATGCCGGGGGAATGGAACTGATGGATCAAGTAGCCGTGGGCTCCGTGAAGCTCGATCGTGTCAAAACCGGCCTCGACCGCTCTCCTGGCCGCCTCTTTGTATTTGATAACCATCGCCTTCACCTCATCCGTTGTCAAGGCTCGTGGAGGCGTTAAATCTTCACCCGCTACTGGGATCGCCGAAGCGCTGACCGGCTGCTCCGCATCTTGGGCTTTGCGTCCTGCATGGGCAATCTGGATGCCGATCTTCGTTCCATATTTGTGAACTTCGGACACGATGCGCTTGTACGCAGGGATCTGTTCATCAGACCATAAGCCCAAGTCCCGGTTCGTAATCCGGCCGTCCGGCTCGACATCCGTCATTTCCACAATGATGAGCCCTGCTCCCCCAACAGCCCGGGATACATAATGAACATAATGCCACTCATTCGGCGTTCCGTCTTCGGCATCCACCGAGTACTGGCACATCGGGGGCATGACAATCCGGTTTTTGAGTTCAAGCCCTTTCAGGGAAAAGGCAGCATCTAATTTGGCCAATCGGATCACTCCCGCTTGAATGGATGAATTACTCCTGTTGCTATTATGCAAAACTCCAGCCCGGTCCATGCTCGACTTCACGAAACCCATCAGAGTTCGATGATCTTCGTTGCCACATGGTCGCAAAATTCACGGTCATGCTCCACAAAGAGAATCGTCGGCGAGTATTCGAGCAGCAGCTCCTCAATCTGCATGCGGGAGATGACATCGATGAAATTTAGCGGTTCATCCCAAACATGCAAATGCACGTTTTCGCAAAGGCTCTTGGCGATGAGCACCTTCTTCTTTTGCCCGCCGCTGAAGGAGGACAGATCTTTCTCGAATTGGACTCTGGCGAAATCCAGTTTTCTTAAAATCGATTTAAACAGGCTTTCATCAATTCCTTGCTCTCTCGCGTAATCCGTCAAGTTGCCCTGCAAAAGCGAAGTATCCTGGGAGACGTAAGAGATTTTCAGCTGACTTCCAATCCGGCAAGCGCCCGTATACGGGATAGGCTCGCCGCAGATGAGTTTGAGAATACTGGATTTGCCCGAACCGTTCCGGCCGGAAAGCGCAATTCGCTCCCCTTGCTCAATCGTAAAACTAATGTCCTCGCAAACGACCTTGTCTCCATAAAAAATCGATACCTTGTCCAATTCAGCCAGACGGCTTTTATGATAGGTTAATTGCGAAATTTTCAAGGCTTCCGAGGATTCAATGTTTTTAAGCAGGTGGGACTTTTCCTCGACCGCCGCGTGCTGTCTTTGCTCGATCGATTTTGAGCGTTTCATCATTTTCGCCGCTTTGTGGCCAACGTACCCTTTATCGACTTTGGAGCCTGAGTTTCTTGTCCCGTTCTTCGTTTTCTCGACCTCATGCGACCAATGGCTCGTTCGGCTTGCCGCATCCGACAGGCGTTTAATGTCCTTCTTCAGCTTATCGTTCTCGGCCAGCTCGTTTTGATCTTGCCGCTGTTTATTGTCCCACCAATCGGAGAAATTCCCTTTTTGAATCTCAATGTTGGTCTTATTGATGGATAGGATGTGATCGACGCAGTGATCCAGGAAGGCCCGGTCATGAGACACGAGGATGAAGCCGCGCTTTGTCCTGAGATACTCGCTGACGAGCTGTCTGGCCTGCATGTCCAGATGATTGGTCGGTTCATCGATTAACAGGAAGCTATTGTCCTTAAGGAACAAGGCGGCCAGCAATACTTTCGTCTGCTCACCATTGGACAAAGAATCGAAGGGCCGATACAGGACATCATCGGATACCTGGAGCAAGGAGAGTTCGCGCATCAGCTGCCAATGTTCATAGTCCGGAATGATGGCTTCGATCACGTCGAGAGTGTTATGATCCCTATTCTCGACCGGGAAGGGAAAATACTCGAAGCTCACGCTAGCCGAAATGGTTCCGCTGTATTCATATTTGCCTAGCAACAAGTTCAGAAAGGTGGTTTTCCCTCTGCCGTTTCTTCCCGTAAAGCCCAATTTCCAATCGGTATCCATCTGAAAACTTACGTTCTCAAAGATGTTGTCGTAGCTGCCGTCGTAGGCAAAGGTCAAGTTCGATATATTAATTAATGACATAAACAAATCCTCCCCGCTTGAAAAAATAGAAAAGCTACAAGAAAGTTACCTTCTTGTAGCTCAAATGAATACAGGCGGGACCAACCCACTACGGGTTAGCAGGGATGTATCGTTTGAGTGAAAAGAAGATGTAACTTTCTTGCTCATAAATAATAAAACAGGCGAAAATCGATCGCGATGCTTTATTGATTTATAATGCGCAAGAAAATATTACATCAGCCTTTTCAACTCCAATCGTGAAATTATGTGTATCATATCATGCCCATTTTACAATTTCAACCCAACTCACCGGAATTCTTCCTCCCAAAAGCTCGAAGGGCGGTAATGAGCTCACCGGCTCCCACGTTGGATGATACTCCTGGCGTAGCCTTCACGCCAATGTCGCCCCGAGCGATCTCGCCGTTGTCCCCGTTCATGCACTCCCAGATGTTCGGCCAGCGGAAGGCGAACCGGATGAGCGCATCCAGCGTCCTCTCCCGCAGGTCGGGATAATACCGGCACACCGCCTGCGCGCCCCAGGCGCACGACTTCGGCCAGGACGGCCCCCGCCAGTAGACGTCCGGCTCATAGCCGGGCTCGTCAGGGGCGAAGGTGCGTACGCCGTAAGTCGCAATAAGCTTCTCGACGCCCGGCTTCATCGCTTGGGCTCGTTCCGGATCGACGAGGCCGTACGCCAAGAAGGCAAGACCGTCTACCGAAACTCGCGTATCGAGAGTTCCATTGGCGCGGCGCGCGCCGTACCAGCCGGCTTCCTCATCCCATAGATTGCGGTTCGCCGCTTCCAGGGTCACTTGGGCCGCGTTCCTCCACTCAACCGCATCTTCCAGATGGCCGAGCAGGTCGGCGATATCGCCCATCGTCCGCTCGTAACGGACACGCTCTGCGGCGAACACGGCCGAGTACGCATGAGATTCCCCGTAGTACGTAATATCCGTAAACTGAGGAGACACATCGAGCCCAATGTCAAAGCTCGTTTTGGCCGCCCAGAGGTGCAGGCGGTCTAACCCTTCGTCGCGGGTCCGGCCGATATAGTCGTAAAATCGTTTGAATAGAGGGTACCAAATCTTAAGCTGTTCTACGTCCTTCGTCTTCTCGTAGTAGGAGTAAGCCACCCATGGCAAATGCGGCGTCTGGATAACGCCTTCGCCTCTCCCCCAGCGTTCGCCCGGCTCCTTCTCATCGATGTAGATGGCGTGAGTCAGGTACCCGTCCTCCCTAATGTTCTGGGTGAACAGGTTGATCGAGTTCCGGGCATATTCGGCAGGGTGATCGGGATCGAGGATCGAATTCGAGACGATCGCACTCGTCCCCCACATCCAGGCGCCTTTGTACACCGGCAGCGCTTCGAGAACCATAAACCCCCATTCCGGATGGCGGTAGTAGTTCTGTTTGATCACCGTCCAACACTTATAGTACATCCGCTCGGCATCCTCGCGGTCCGAGCCGAGCTTCGGGATCCGGTCGAAGAAGCCATTCCAGAGCGACTCGGTCCGCTCCTCGTAATCATCTCCGTACGATTCAACGGCTTCAGTCGGGCCAAGTGAGCTGAGGGCGACCGAGAACCGTTGCTGCTTCCAGTTCTTCGAGCTCAGCACCTTTTCGAAACGGATGCGAAAGCCGATAACCAGGTAACGGCCGGTAATCGTACCGCTAGGAATCGCTTCGCCCGCAATCACTTCCCGGTACTCCACCACACTGCCGAATAGTCCGGTCTCAGCTTCCGCCGGTACGGCGATCGCGAGCGATTCTCCCTGTTCAGACGTGAGACGCAGCACCTTCAGCTCGGGACGCTCAGGCGGGACGGACGTTTCCAACCGAAGCTCACTTTGTCCAGTCACAACAAGATGAAATCGGTGATCGGCGATTTTGTGCAGGTTGCGCTGCTTGAAGTTCAGGCTCCACACCACCCCTTGGTCCGATGGAACGGCCGCAGTTTCCTCCAAGTCCAGCCCGACGTTAGGGAACCCGATGTCGCGGCGGAGCCAGTTAGGGGCGGTTCGCATTTGTTTCGTAAAAAAAGCGTTCAACGCCAACACCGGATTGTTAACGAAATCGCCGCGGACATAGTCATCCAAGTAAAAGCTGAATGTCGGCTTTTCCTCGTAAGAAGTCGTGATTCGGGTGTCCAGGTGATAGCCGATTTTGCCAAAATCCATCGGATAGTAATAGGCGGTCGTCGTCTCGTTTTCCTTCAATAGGACCGCGGTTCTCCTCGGCAGCGACGCGTCGAACTCCGCGATCAAGCTTTTCCAAATGCTCATTTCGCACCCTCTCCCGTTGCCAGTATGGAATTATCAGCGCTAATGTAGCATGGAAGCGTTTTATGGTCAACGCGGGAACAGGTCATATACATGTCGATAAGGTGTCCATATTTAACGAGAATAGAAAAACGGCCAAGCCAAAGGCTCGACCGTTCTATGCCGTTACTTCTTCTCCTTGAGCACCACTTGCGCGATCGAAGCGCCGATACCCGGCGTGTTCGGGTTGTTCACTCCCCGCTGGACATCGAAATTGCTTATATACAGCGTGTCCCCAATCACATGAACACTGGCCGGGAACTCCAGCAGGCCGGCATTTCCATTGGAAGCGACCTCCATCACCTTGCCGTCCGGGGTTACCTTCACGATCGCGTTGCGCTCGTTCGCGCACACATACAGAGTGCCGTCCGTGCCGAATGCAATGCCATCCGCACCGTACAGCAGCGCATCCCGCACGAACAGCTCCGGCTTCCCGAAGGATCCGTCGGCATTCAGCGCCACCCGGCTGATCTCGCCCGAGCTCGTATTCGCGATATATAGCTTCCTATCTTGGCCGAACGCCAGACCGTTAACGGTGATCCGCTGGTCCGTACGCTCCGCCACCAAGCCGCTGCCCCAAGTGTTGATGAGCGATCCCTCGGGAGAGACAATGTAGACGTTTCCGTTCGCGCCGCCGCTTACATACAAATTGCCTTTCTCGTCAAAGGTCATGCCGTTCGCCCCGGTCACGCCGGTCACAAACGTTTCCACGACACTCGCGTCAAACGATCCGCCTTCCAAATCCTTGGCCAGCACCCGCAAGATCGCTCCGCCATCCGTCCCCGATCCGCTCGCCATATACAGATTGCCGGCTTTGTCGAACACCATCCCCGTCGCTGCTCTGGATAGTACGGTCAGTTCTTCCACCTTCCCATTCTGGGAGGAGATGCGGAATAGTTTCCGGGAATCGGAGTCTACCGTGTATAATTGGCCTTTCGCGTCCCCGGTCACTCCTTCTATACGCATGCCGGTCGCTTTCTCGGGATCCAAATCGGCCAGGATGGACACCTTCGCCGATTGGAACTTGACCACCTGCTTCACTTCGGGCTGAATCGGCTTATGGTCGTTGCCGACCAGCTGCACGGTCAGCGTATGCTCGCCCGGGGGTATATCTTTGAACACGACCGATTCGCCTTTAAACGATTTGACCGCCGCTTGCGGAGTGGTTTCCGTATCCAGCCACAAATGAACGTGACCTTCCCCTGCCTTCGGATCTTTATTCTGAGCGAAATCTTTCAGAAGGTGATTGTATGTAATGGCGGTAACGCTCAATTCGCTGCCCGCGAGCGCCTGCCGGTCGCCGATCCCGAATAGTCGGAAGCCGGGCTTGTCCGGGATCGACACGCTTACGGTTCGCGATTTGTCCTCGTACCCGATCGTATTGCCGAACACTTCGCTGACCAGTCGAACCGGTAAAAAGGGTTTGCCGCTTAGGACCTGCAGCGGTGTAGCCGTGGTTACCTTGACGCCGTTCAGCTTCACTTCGGCGGCATCCGCGGCGAGTTCCATGACATTCACGTCTTTTTTCAAAATCATCGTTCGTGTCCCGGCATCCCACTTCGCTTCTACATTCAGCGACTTGGCGACGCTTTCATAAGGCGCGTACAAGCTGCTGTCCACTAGCTGAGAAACGGAGGCCAAATCCGACGGTTTTCCATTCACATTCACCTTCATGTCCGATTTGACGACATCGGCCCCCCAAGCGGTTGAAGCCATCGTTAGCAAGCCGCAAATCGTTGCTGTGATACTTAAAACCCTCAAGTTTTTCCGCATGTCAAACCATCCTCCCGCTATTTTTTCCATACGTTAGGATAATTCGATAGAATTGCATTATTTTCCTGCCAGACTCTTAAGTACCTCTGATACCTGCTTATCGTTTTTCATTTCTTCCAGCGTAAACCAAGCGCGAGGCGGGAACGGGATTCGTCTCCAGGTAGTAGGCGCGTGCGAATAGACCGAAGGACAGCGAAACCGCGGCGTCGAGCCCATGTGGCTCTCGTCGACCCGAATGGAGGCCCGGAATAATTCGCGGGTGTCGGCGGACAGCATTGTCCACGCCTCCATCAAATCGCACGCCGGATCGCCTACGCTGAGTGTCCCGCAATCTATAACCGCACTTAGCCAGCCTTGTTCGACCAGCAAGTTCACCGAGGGCAGGTCTCCGTGTAACCAGACGGGAGCACATGCCACACGGGGCTTGCAGGCTGCTTCCCAGGCGGTGCTCAGTTAAGTTTTTTTCTGACTTTTGTGCCACTTTTCTTCTTGGCGGAACCGGAAGCCTTTTTTTTCCATTGCTTCAGTTTTGGTTTTCTTTTTTTCAATGGGATCGAACGCTTATGCGTTGTTTTTAATCCTTCCCTCAAAGCATTTTTTACCGCTTCTAAATATTGAAGTCCATACTTTTTATCCGGTTCCAAGTAGGTTCCTTCCGCCCACTCGTTCCACGCATTGATAAACACAAATTCGCTTCCCGACCGTTTAGCCCTTCTGATCTGTCTCTTAAGATAGTCTCCAAACTTATCCGGCGTGGCCCCGCAGTAAATAAAAGAAGCATTATCTCCCCTTCTCGGGGAATTATCCCAGTCTACAAAAGCTCCCAAATACGTCGGCTTACTCGAGTCGGGGATTTTCCGGGCTAATATGCGTTCCCATATACGGTCATAGCTGTACAAATTCAATTTGCGCATCTTGTTGTCTTTTGAGCGCGCCCTTATATCGAACTTGGAGAGGACTCTCTTCGGAATATCGTGCGAAGTCGTATATAAGGGCTCAAACTGCACGCTGGCTCGAAAGCCGCGGATAGGCTTGTGATCAAATCCGTTCAATGTCTCGACAAAATAAATCCCTTCCAAGCCGTTCTCTTTGGCCAACTGCTGCCAATAGTTCATCATAGCCTCACAATGCTCGATACTGGCCGGGCGGTAAATGGCGAACAGCGGTTTGTTGTCCACCCGGATGTAGCGCGGATCTTTAAAGGCCCTCAATAAGTATTCGAAGTGCAGCTTCCAGTCGTCCTCGTTACCATACTCTTGAGGCATGAGCACTTCATACTCCGCTCCGTCCCAGCCCCGGGTCCACGGCTCATTCGCCCAAGATATACAAAACGGGAAATCCGGTTCACCGGATTCGAGTAATTGCTGCAGCGGCGTTTCCAGCAGCAGCTCTCCATTAAACCAGTAATGATAATAGCAGAACCCGTAAATGCCGTGTTCTCGGGCCAATTCGGCTTGCCAACGCTTTGTTTCCGGGTTGGTCAAATCATAATAGTTGTCTCCTTGAGGTTCCCTTGGTTGATAATGTCCAGGGAAGAGCGGTTTTGCTTTACGCGTATTCGTCCATTCCGTAAACCCTTCGCCCCACCAAAGATCGTTCTTGGGAATCCGGTGAAATTGAGGAAGATAAAATGCGATGATTTTCGGCTCTGCTTGCAGCGGTTTCATCGGCGCATTTGTTGGCATGTCGGCCGGTCTTAGCAGTCTTATTGTGCGCTCTTGAGGCCTCGTCGATGGCTGCCGGTTGTTCTTTAATTTGCTGTTTATTTTAGTGCGGTCCTTCAGGAAGCCTAATACCACACCCATACCTTCCCACTCCTTGATCCTTTAATGGTCCAATCTTTTTAAAAAACATTAGTCTACAATATGTCCCTTTTTCACGCTTGGTTTGGTTTAATGCCTTATTTTATTAGTTGTCACTCGCTGCGATTGACCTATAGGCAATAATAAAAACGTCATCCCGACGATTACGCCTGGATGACGATCAACAAAACTTATGCTTTTTGAATCCCAATGTTTGGATTTCCAACACCGCCGGAATTATCGATGAATATCAAATAATTTTGTCCGTCGGTACCTTTCAAAACCAATCCTGGCTGCCCTGGAATGGGAATTTCGTAGAATCTCACTTCTTGAACGATAAAATCATTAGGGTTCGTCGCTGGCTGTTTAGTTGCCATTAATCGGTTGCCCGCATTAAAGTCTGACGTGGTGCTTATTCCTCCGCTAAAGGCGCCGTTCCCGTTCACAATCAGATTTTCTCCAACTCTTATAGTCTTGAGCACTTGAGCATGGCCTTGCGTCGTCGTATTTCCATTAGTTTGAGTATCCCCTTGAAACGTGCTATTTCCATTAATTAATGTATCCCCTTGAAACGTGCTATTTCCACTAACTAGAGTATTCCCTTGAAACGTGCTATTTCCATTAACTAGAGTATTCCCTTGAAACGTGCTATTTCCATTAATTCGTGCATCAATATCCACTGTTAAATTTCCTGTTATGCGAACATCACCGAATTCAGGCAACTTAATCAACCCTCTCTTCATAAAATATTCTACCATATTAAAATATGTAATTTTATTAAGGCGGGAATAGATCAATCGTACAATTTTTATAGATTCGATTCCCTCTTCTATTTCAATCGCACTCGTAGAATAGCGTAATAGTCTGCAATTGATCGTTGTGCAGGCCTCCCAGACAAGAACGTCATCTTTCCGCCCGCGCTCACCCAAGTTTACGACTATAGCCTTTGGCAGCTTAGTTCGGATCTTGGCCAGTCTCCTGCCCGTCCGCGAGCACTTCCTCTAGAGTGCGTCGTGCAATCGAGGCGAGGACGGGGTTCGTATCCATATAGTAGGCAAGCGCGATTAGACCAAAAGAGAGAGCCCAACCACGACCACGGGTCCATGTGGCGTCGTCGACCGAAAGGGAGGCTCGGAATAAATCGCGGCTGTCGGCGGATAGCATAGTCCACGCCACCATCAAATCGCACGCCGGATCGCCAATGCCGAGCGTCCCGAAGTCTATGACCGCGTTTACCCGGCCTTGTACGACCAGCAAGTTGCCCGGATGCAGGTCCCCGTGTAGCCAGACGGGAGCATCGTGCCACACGGGGGCTTGCAGGGCTTCTTCCCATACAGCCGTTGCCTTATCGGGATCGACCCAATCGCTCAAGGTTGCGATTGCGTTCCGGGCCGGCGCGTCGCGCATCGCCAGGGGGACCCCCCGGCCCGAGTTATGCGTTCCTGGAGGCGGCCCCCCAGCGGCATCGATCCGCTGCAGGGCGGCTACGAATTGAGCCAGTGCGGTCGCCGCTTGGCGCGGATTGTCGATTCGCCCAACAATGGCGTTCTCGCCTTCCAGCCACCGGTACACCGACCAGTGCCAAGGGTAACCCTCGGCCGGATACCCCATTGCCAGAGGGGTTGGGATCGCCAGCGGCAGCAGCGGGGCGAGCTTCGGCAGCCACACGTGCTCCTTCTCCACCTGCCCTGTCGCCCACTCGACTCGGGGTAGCCGCACGGCCATATCCGCTCCGAGCCGATAGATGGCGTTGTCAGTCCCGGAGGAAGCGAGCGGCCGGAGGGGATGGTGCGCCCATTGCGGGAATTGAGAGGCAATCAACCTTTTCACTAGGGATATGTCGATCGCCCATTCGTTCGTCTCGTTCATGGGAACGCCTCCTCGCCGGGTCTAATCCAAGTGTATGGTGTGAAGGGCCAACTAAGCTTTTCGCACACAGCACTCCAACGCGATTCGCTGTCCTCCGAGTATAGGAACGGTACAAAGCCAAGCTTAAGGTATATTCTAAGAGCGGCCAGACGGTTGTCATTCGTCCCTACACGAATGTTAGTATATCCTGCTCGAATGAGACGCCTGGCAGCGGCAGCCGAAACCGTGTATCCAATCCCTTTCCCCCGATGCTCCGGTAAGGTAATCACATACCCGATCGCTCCGCCGAATCGAAAATGCCAATGAGGTGAAGCCGGGTGATGCAGCGCCGATGCCGTACTCACAACGGTTCCCGTGGGTTTATGTACTACGAAAAATAAACCCTCCGGCAGAACATGGTCTAAAAAACCGCTAATCTGCACGTCATCATATCCCCAACCTTCGGATGCTAACAGCTTTGCTAGTACTGTCTCATCTCCTGGTTCATAGGTTCTCAAAAGATACTCCTCATTCAGTTGCGGAATTTTAGACAAAGATTCTAAACCCTTTTTCGGAACTACCAAAAATAGAGGTTTAACCCGTTTTTCGCTCGTCAGGTCTTCCACCGCCTCTGCTTCGAATTCCAATCCATTCGTAGAATAGCACAAGGATCCTTTGCTGATCGTGCCGACTTTGGGTGTAACGGAATTATCCGACCAAGAACGAAAACAGGCCGCCGATTACACCGGCAGCCCCATTGCCCAACAACTTCACCCTTCCAAAGCCTTCACCGGCTTCTCTTTCCGTTGCACCGGCTTCACCGGGAGGTTCAGCACGACGAGTCCGGCCGAGAACAACAGCGCGCCGCCTAGGATATACCAAGTAATCGGATCCCGGTAGAACAGGAAGCTCCACAAAATCGCGAACAACACCGACGTATTGCTCACGATAACCGCAACGGAGAACGGCACCCGGGCCAACCCTTGCGAGAACCAATAAAAGCTGGTTCCCGTAATGAGCCCCAGCAAGATCAAAGCTCCGATTGCCGTGAAACTAACGGTTCCCTGAAACTCGAACTGCCAGGGAAGCGGCAGAAGCATCACGAGGGAAGCCCAGAAGAAGACGGAGTAGTTCATCGTTCCAGGATCCATAGCCTTTATCAGCATTTTTTGGCTCAGTACATGGAAGGTAGCCCCGATGCCGGCAATAATGAATAGCAAGGTCGTAATGGAGTTCCCACCAAAAAGCTGCTCGAACGGCTTCCCGTTCCAGCTGATGATAAACACCCCGATCACGCACATCGCCGAAGCGATCTTGCCGCGGGCCGTGATCCTCTCCTTAAACAGGAAGACGGAGGCTAGCAGCAGAGCGACGGTTGAGACCGGCGTTACCAGGATATACCCATAGGAGTACCCGATGGACAGCCCCAGGTTTTCAAAAAAGTAATTCACGGCCTTCCCAATGGCCCCCAACCAAATCCATTTCATGCGGAACTGAAGCGGTAACCCCCTGCGTTTCATGAGGAGAAAGAGCCCCAGGAACACGACGCCGATGGAGAACCGAGCAAACGTAATCGTCGTGCTGTCCACCATCGTCGAGGCGGCTTTGACCAATATCCCGACGAAACTCCAGGAGAGCGTAGCAAGCAATAGCAAGACATATCCCACGAAGGTGCACCCCAACTCTATATGCCGGATAAGAATCTAGTTCATTCTTCGATCATACCATCCTCCCCCGCCGCAGACTAGAAAAAAAGAAGCCGCCGGTTAGGCGGGCCTCTATAGGTATCGCTATTCGATTCCGACAATGCGATTACCGGATCGTTCGTGACGCACCTGTCGAGTGGTGCGTGTGAGCCGCGGCGAACGCTTGAACGGCGGCAGTGGCCACTTCGATGTCTTGCGCGCTGGTACCTCCGCTCACGCCGATGCCGCCGACGATCATGCCGTCGCGGACGAGCGGAATACCGCCGCCCAAGACGGTGAGCCTCCCTTGGTTCGTCGTGTTGATCCCGTAAGTGGGACCGCCTGGAAGCGCCGACTGGGCCAAGTTAGCAGTCGGCATCTGCATGGCTACACTTGTCCACGCCTTCCCCTTGGCGATTTCGATCCCGGCGATCCGGGCATGGTCCATCCGGTGGAAGGCAACCAAGTTCGCCCCGGCGTCGACGATCGCGATATCGCAGGCGAGTCCCATCTGCCGGGCTTTCTGTTCCGCGACGGCGAGCAATTGTTTGGCCATTTCCAATGTAAGCAACTCATTCACTCCTTGGGTTTCGATGCTTCCATATTGTATGGGTCATCACCCAAATTGGGAACGATTCCCCCACTTAGTTTTTTCCACTAAGATAGTTACGGCATGCTTACTTCAATCTCCGCTTGATAGATCCCCGGGACGAGCGGGCTGAATTCGAACTCCATCGATTCCACGTACTGCTTCAGATGAACAGCGGTGCAAAAACGCGGAACTGAAGAAGCCGCCGTCAGCAAGTCGGAAGTTTCCATATATTTAGTTATGTAAACAAAAGCCTGAACCTCTCGCACAATAGGTTCAGGCTTTTGTACTTTAGGGTTGAGGGCGGAACACTAATGCCGATATGGAGACAAAATCGAGGGAGATAAAATTGTTCGCTTGCATCGGATTGACGAATTGTTCCAGTGCTAGCGTGTAAGTGAAAGTGCCCGGACCTGGATTGTCGATAAAACTGACGGAAGGCGTTCCGTTGAAAGTGAAGAACGTCGTTGAGGTTCGCATAAAATCCTGCGAAACTACATTAAGCCCCGACGAATCCCTAAGCAAGACGAATCGAACGGAGGCTTCGGTTACTCCTGCCATACTGTTCCCTCCCCCGCCGGATACATAACCTTCCAGCTTAACGATTTCGTTCTCCCCTACGGTTACTGCGAGATCGAAGCTTTCATTGCGTGCAGACGTGTTCGGAAACGTATTGTTAACGAGTTGTTGGTTGACGAATGAAGCTACGATCCCCGAAGGACCTCGAGGACCGGTTTCCCCTTGAATGCCGGCAGGTCCCTGCGCGCCGGTTGGTCCTTGCGGACCGGCTGGTCCCGGAGGGCCTTGCGGTCCGGGAGGACCAACCTTCGCGGCTTCCTTCCTTTTTTTCGCATTCCGTACGTTTCGTGTGACTTGATCGCCTTCGAATATGGTTACTTTTTTGAACACGAGCGACTGAGACTGAAGGCTTTTATTTCTTTTCTTTTTCTTGACCGGCTCGACATTTTCATGTGATCGACGAAACATCCTCTCCTCCTCCTCCTCCTTTACTCCCCACATCATATGCGGCTGTCATAGACAGGATTGGACGGGTATCCCGCCGGCTAGCCGGGCGAAGCCCGGCTCACTGTCGATAGCAGTAAGAAAGGCACTACTTTTACATTTACCTTTCTTTAGTTTCAGCTGAACCCTCTTTCTTGCATATGGATCATTTTCTCTTAAGCTCGGAGTTGTCGGACATGTATCGGGCTTATCCGAATATATATAGGAGAAGATGTGGATTCCAAGCAAAAGAGGCGTATCATGCAAAAACAATCCTTTGTGCGGGGGACGTTTATTCTCACGGCATCGTCCTTGATCACGAGAATTCTCGGCTTCCTCAGCGGCATCTTCCTCGCCCGTTCCTTGGGTGCGGAAGGCATCGGACTGCTGATGATGGCCCACCCGCTCGTGCCGCTTGTCATCACTTTAACCGAATTGGGTCTGCCGGTCGCCATCTCGAAGATGGTCGCCGAAGCGGACGTCCAGGGCGACAAGCTCAAGGAGAAGCGGATTCTCGCCGTTTCCCTCGCCATTACGGGGACATTAAGCGTCATCTTGACCTTGATTGCCTTGCTATGCTCGAAGTATATTGCGGCGCTGTTCCTGACCGATGAAAGAGCCTACTATGCGATGCTGGCCATTACGCCGATCGCGCCGATCGTCGCTATCTCCGCGGTGTTGAAAGGCTATTTCCGCGGCAAGCAGCATATGAAGTCGATCGCGTTGTCCGACGTCTTCGAGCACATCGCCCACATTGCGTGCATGCTCGCCCTCGTGCATCTGTTGCTTCCGTACGGGATCGAATATGCGGCCGCGGGCGCAATGGCCGGTGCAGTCGCAAGCGAAGCGGTCGGGCTCCTCTATTTGTTGACCAGCTACAGGTGGAATCGGAAGAACGACGGATTGCGTCAGAAGGCTTCCGAGCATTTGCGGAACGGCAAGCGTACGTTTGCCGAGCTGATGCGGATGGGCTTGCCGACCACCGGTCTCGGCTTCGTCCATTCGATCTACAGCGCATTCCAGCCGATGCTGGTTACGAAGAGCCTCGCCCTGTTCGGATTCGGCACCGCCATGGCGACCAAGCAATACGGGTTGCTTATGGGGTACGCCTTCCCCCTGCTGGTGTTCCCGAGCTTCATCACGCATTCGTTATCGACCGCGCTCATCCCGGCTGTCAGCGAAGCGATGGCGAACCGTAACAGCATGGATGTACACCGTCGGATGGATCAGGCGATGCGGATCGCGCTGTTCGTCGGAGCCCCGGCCACCGTCATTTTGTACATCTGGGCGACGCCTCTGACGACGCTGATCTACAATGCGCCGGAGGCAGGACCGCTGCTCAGGCTGCTAGCCCCGATCTACTTCCTGCATTACTTCGAAGCGCCCCTTCACGCCGTCCTGCTGGGGCTTGGCAGAGCCGGCACGACCATGTGGAACTATATAGCGACGACGATCATGAAGGCGGCGGCGATTTATTTCCTTGGCAGCCAGTTCGGCATTACCGGAGTCGTGCTCGGCATTAACTTCGGGATTTGCTTCATCACGTTTCTCAACTTCTTTTCCATCTCGGGACTGATCGGATTTTATTTTGATCTCAGAAGGTTCTTGAAGGTGGCGCTCTGCATGACGGCGATGGCATTCGCCGGACAGTACATGTACAAGTATGTGCAGCAGATCGGCATGCAGCCGCTCTGGAGCTTGCTGATCTCGATCGGGACCGCGTTAGTCGTATTCGGAGCGTCGCTGGTGCTGACGAATTCGATCAACAGCCGTAAATTCCCGCGAATCGGGGGAACGGGAGGCATCGTTACTTTACGGAAGTAAAAAAGCCGCGAGTTTCGCGACTTCTAGTTCGCCACTATTGAAACGCTCTTTGTACGAACCACACGAATCCAAACACCAATACGCCCGTGGATACGCCGGGGACGACCCACCTTACATTCCATTTTTGCTTCAACAACACGAGAATGGGGAAAATCAAGGAAACGATTAGGATTTGCCCAATCTCGATCCCTACGTTAAAGAACAATAGCGTTGTGGCCATATGTCCGCCATCCAACCGCATTTCCGCTAAGATTCCCGCGAATCCGAACCCATGGATAAGTCCGAAAGCGAAAGCAATGAGGGGATGGTGCTTCGAGTCGGGATTAAAAATATTTTGCAACGCTACGTAAATGATGCTTAAGGCAATCGCGGATTCGACTAACCGGCCAGGCAGCGTGACGATCTCCAATGTGGCCAGAACCAAAGTGAGACTGTGAGCAAGCGTGAATGCCGTAACCAACGAAAGGATATGTTTGATCGTTCTGGCGCCGAACAGCAAGCTAATGACGAACAAAATATGATCATAGCCGGTGAAAATATGCTTCATCCCGAGCGACAAAAACTGCCGGGCTTTGCTCAGAAAGGTAATCTCTCCAATTTTCAAGTCTCTTACTTCATAGGAGAAGACGAACTCTTGCTGCTCTCCATTCAACAGAACCTTGGCCAAATTGGCGTGACTCGGGTCGCTCTCATCAAAGAATACATTGTAATTCACAATCAAGCTTTCAGGCATCCCGTTCACAGGGAAAGATAAATTCAGGATCACAAAAGGACGATCATTCACTGTCGTCACGCTTGTATCTAACACTTCCCCCTCGATCGGCAAGCTGTCCGCATATAGCTTAAGGCGGTCGTTCAAATACTTCGCTATGTCGTTCTTGCGAGCATCAACAATTTGGCCCATTTTTCCAGTGTCCGTGGATTCATTTTCATTGATCCCCATATCGATTGCATGATTGAGTTCAATCAGATCAAGTTGAAGCTCATAATCTATCGCATCCTGTTTCACTACAATCGTTGAAAATCCTTCGCTGTTATTGCTGTGGGCATCGGCTGCAGGCGCCAGGAGTCCGAGAAGGATCATGCAAAGCAGAGCGGCCAACCCTTGTTTAATAGCCAATTCCAATTCACATCCCCGCACTAATCTTTAATGGAAAAGACGAGGAGCTGTTGAGGACTCCCCGTCCGTACTAAAGGTTTTGGTGAACCTCCAACCGCCTTACTTTTGCTTCAAAAAGATCGGGTTCGAATAAAACCAGAGGTCCGACCACGGGTTCTCGCCGCGCGGATCGACGCTTGGTTCCAACTCGTCCGTATTCGTTCCGCGCACCCGAATATAGCTGTCTTTCGCTACATTTTCTAATGTATAGGAGATCGTGATGTATTCTCCGTCTTGCTGCCAGTCCCCCTCGTAGAACCGCTTAACCACTTTCGTAGTCGGATTCGACGCGCTTGAGCGATCTGCAGCGGCTCCGGTGATTTCACCTACGATAAGGTCAACGTGCTTTACTTGCGGATTATCTCCATGGGAATTATTAGCGTTCGGATCGCGCAGACGAATCGTAACGGTGACTTCTTTCTCATTGTTGCCAGGCAGCACAAGGGTTTCCCCGATGGAAGCCGTATTCCCGTTGGCCTGCGCGTGTGCAGGGGCTTTCCCGGCACGGGAAGCGGTGACATCCAGTTCATTGATCAAATCGCCGGTCGTTACGAATACCCGTCCGTTGCGCAGACCGTCCATCACATCGCTATATGTTTTCTCGGCCTTTACATACGTCTTGGAATACTCGCCCGGCCAGAAGTCGCTCCCCCCTTCCCGCCAGTTCACATGCGAGTCCGAGGTCGACGTAATCCACCAGTGTCTGCCTTCCCCCAGCATGGAATCCCACAGCCCGCCGACTTGGGCCGTCATCTGATCGAACCCGCCCATCGTAGGCGCACTGCTGTAGGAGCCGCGAGCCCCATTCGGATCAATCGAACCGTCCCGATTCAACGCGCCGGCTTGGTGACCCGGAGCCCCTTCCATCCCAACGGATACATTAGGAGCGGCATCATTCCAATTGCGGAATTCCTGGGGCGTATCCTGACCCCATGCTCCCAAGCCCTTGGCCGAACGAGCCGGGTGATTCGCGAACAGGAGCGGAGGTTCCGGAAGCTGTTTCATGTAATTGAGCGCGTCGATCATGTTCCCCTCGGTATCCCGTTTCGGATCCGTAGGATAAGGGTCCCGCTTGTTGAATTGACTCTCGATATTATACAGGGTCTGGGACTCTTCCTTGTTCTGCGGGATGATGAGCGAGCTGTGGTCGGCGGCAGGCGTATCGAACTCCATGCCATAAAATTGAAGCAGGTCCGGAACCGCTTGCCGGGATTTCAGAAGCTCGGGATACGCTTGCTCGAGATTCACCTTGGAGTGATTAGGACCGCCGTGATCCGTGGACACCATCCATTCCAGCCCATAGCTTCTGGCCATCTGCGCGTTTTTCGAGATCGGATAGATCGCGTCTCCGCCCCGGATCGGCTGCGGCGGATTTTTCGTCTCATCCCAGCCGACGCTCCACTCGCTGTGGATATGGTGGTCTCCGGCGAGCCATGTCCGCTCGGCTTTTTCCTGATCCTTCGCTTGCGCATCCGGGATCCCGAATCCGCCTGCGGACAAGCCTTGTGCGGTGAAGGCAGCGGTCATCAGCAGAGTCGTAGCCAACACGGGAACCGACTTTTTCGACAATCTGGGTTTCATCCTTGCTCACTCCTTTTATGGATTGGAAGTCAGCAATAGAATAGTGAAGTTTTGTTTGACGAACGTAAACTGGACGTGAATAAACGGTAAATTTGTCCGTATCACGGTAATTTGAGCACAAACAACTAATTAATATGGGTATCCTTGGTTCGGGATTTAGGCTAATGGACATGTTCATTGTGACATCATTCAACAAAAAAACGGGACCGCAGCTCAGATCTTCTACGGACCCATAATAGAGATGCTATAATAGGGGCGGAACTCGTGGTACTGAGGAGGCATCGACCGCATGAAGATTTACCGGCTTTCCGAATTCGTTCCTACGATCACTTATTACGACTATCATGAGCGGAAGAGCAAATTTTTGCTATACGAGGACCGGTATGCTGAGTGGGCTATATTCGCGATCGAGGAAGGCGTCATCTATTATCAGATCGGCGGCCGCAAAGGTACGGCGGCCTTCGGAGATTTGCTCCTCTGCCCGCCCGGTATCGTCTTTCGCCGGGTTGTCGTCGAGCCGGTCCGATTGCATTTTATCCGCGTCACCTGGGAGCATGAGCAAGGGGCCGATGTCGACCCCGCCTCCGTGCTGCCGCACGGGAAATTAACGCTGCAGGGAACGGAGCGATTAGCGGCCAATTACGCCGTGCAGCGCAGCATGCCAGTCGTTTCCACGTTCGTGCAGGATCGCCGGCGCAACCATTTTTTCCGCGATATTTGGTACGCCTACTGCTTGGAAGAGGAAACGGTCGACTCGGGTTCCCCCGCTGCGGCGAGACAAAAGGCGGACGAGCTTATGAAGCAAGCCGAGAAGCGAATCCGGCATCGGGCGTTCGAAGGGTTCGAGCTTCGTCAAATCGCGGAGGAGCTCCATATTAGCCCCGCGCAGCTCACCAAACGGTTTCAAGCCAGTTTCGGTCAGACGCCGACCAAATACTTAACCCGGCTCCGGCTGGAGAAGGCGAGGTCGCTTCTGACCGAGACATACTTAACGGTCGATCAAATCGCCCAATGCTGCGGGTACGAGAACGGCTTTTACTTAAGCCGTATTTTCACCAAGCAGTTTCGGATGCCGCCGACCGAATACCGGAGTACGTACCGAATCTGAGTTCGGCATCGAGGTTCGAGTGCTACAGCCCGCCCACGATCTCATACGGTTGACCCGGTTTGAACCGGAATCGAAAGGAGCCGGTCAAAGCTCTATATCGGAACTCCACTTGACCTTCGGGACAACGGATTCGCAGTGTGGCCGGATTCCATCCTTCGTTCCGATGAACAATCGAGGATTGGGTACGGCCGTCCACATGCGTGTATGTATACACGGTGCCTGGAGAAGCGACCGGATACACCTCCGCGTAGTACTCCCCTCCCCCGCGTTCGATGAACACCACGACCCCTTGGCCCCCGATAAAGATCGGGATTTTCCACATTGGAACGGGATAATCCTTTAAGATCCGGGGCCCTTGGAAGCATTCTCCCGTTTCATAATCGATCCACTTTCCTTCCGGCAAATAAACGTCCCGCTTCTCCGCCGTATCGAAGTCGTTGCCATAGAGCGGGGCGGCAAGCATGGACGGCCCGAGCAGCCACTCGTACTGCCGCGTGGTTCGATTGATCAGGCCATAAGTGGCGGGGTCATGCGGGTACGCAATGTGCAGCGGCGTCATCGCATGCGGATAGCCTGTCCGATAGCCGTCCAGAACGGCGCTATAAATATAAGGCGCGTACCGGTTGTGCCAGTCGGCCGCCTTCTTCACCCACGCTTCATAATCGGGATGTTGCATATCCCACGGCTTGCGCCCCATCGACATAGCGGGCGTGACCGCGTTCAGCATCGCATTCCGTACGAAATAGTTCTGGTAGCTAGGCAGAGCCGGGTCGGTTTTGGGCGTCCCTCCGGTTATATCCGGATACAAGTTCGAAGCGCCCGATGCCGCGATATTAAGCAGATTGATCGGCACGCGGTCTTGATCGAAATGATAGGCGGCCCCCGTCCCATAATACGTATCGTTAATGCGAATCAGATCGCCCGGCACCGAATAGGCGGAATTCCGCACGATGACGCAATAGCCGCGATCCATCAGCTCTTCGTTCAGCTTGTTCCAATTGCCGTCGGCATAATGCTTCGTGTAGATCATCGCATCTTCCTTGAACCCTTTGACTCTCCAAGTCTCGGCTTTCGAGACGAACCAGCCGAGCGCCTCCGGGTTGCGGCTGTCGAGCACATACAGCGTGCCGGTCGGGAACTGGGCGTTTGTAATTCGGACGAGCTCACCGTCCGCTTGCTTGAGCAAGTACCCTCGGGCTGCCGCCTCTTCCATATACGGGCCGTTGTAGAGCGCATGATGATAGCCGCCGTCGCCTTCCGGAGCTTTGAAATGGTTGCGCAGCCCGAGGATCAGTTCTACCCCTCGCTGCTCGAAAAAGGTGAGCAGGCCGTCCACATCCGGAAACCGGGGATTCGGCAGCCCATCGTTGCGATCCGCCTCGAACTCGTTGTCCCAAATGTTGAAGCTCGTCGTTTCCCCTTCATACTTGCTGGTACGGTCCCCCTTCCAGAAGCCAGAGCCTATGACGCCCCAGGCCAATTCGTAGCCGCGGTTCAAATATTCGTCAATGGCGCCTTGAACTTCCGCTTGGTTGGTGTTCCAGCCGAGAGAGCCGTACGCCTCCCACCCGACGCGAAACATCGAGTATTTCGGTTTCTTGTCCACGTATCCTTCGAGCTCGCGAATGCGTTTGTAATCGGCATAAATCTCGTTCATTGCGCCCATGAAATAATACAGGCTCCCGATCTTGGCCGACCGGCCGACGCCCAGCATCGTTTGATCCTCCGTGAAGGCGACGCGCTTGGAGCCCTCTTCGAACAACACCTGTGCGAATTGGTGGGCGGGACAGACGGAGAAGTTCGAAATAAACCGCATGTTCGTCCCTTGATTGACCATATCATGACGCATATAGCCGACTAGACTGGCGCATTCCCTCGCGGGGATGTCCAGCTTTCCTCTGGAAGGAGGCATTTCGGTCATGACCGTATCGACTTGCGAGCCGTAGTCTCCGAGGCCATAGATGGGCGACAGCGGGCCTACGCGCGCTTCGATGACGCAGCTGCCCTCCAGTACGGGCGTGATCTGGAACCGAATATGCCGCTCGTAGAAATGGATGGCGACTTGTGCAACCGATCCTGCTGTATTTTCCACCTGAAAATAAGCGGCATCTTCGTCATGAGACAGCAGTGTGCACGTCTTCACGGGAAGGGGCGTTCCCTCTTCGGATGCTGCAAAACTTAATCCGGATACGGCATGCGGCACTACCGTGTTCGGAATGCCAGGCTGCTCGAATCCATAGCGGAACCCATCCCTTATAATCCGCATTCGGTAACGACCCGCGTCAATCGTAAACTGCGAATCGTGAATTTCCATTCTAATGCCTATCAACGGCTTCCTCTCCTTATGTAGAACAAGTAGCTTCATTGTAGGGGAAAGCCGTTGTTCACGACATGCCTTCAATTGGAGAAGCCATATCTTCAATTTCCATCCCTGACGAACAGATTGACGAACACGTCGGCCGGCATGTGCGCCAGCCGCTCCGGATCGCGGCAGACGGCCAGGATCGCCTTCGTCTGCTTCGCCGGAAACCGCGTCGCCACATTCTCCTCGAATTTCCGCTCGAGCAGCGGAATGCCCTCCGGTCGTCTGCGGCGGTGCCCGATCGGGTATTCCACTTCTACGGTTTCAGTCGATGTGCCGTCCTTGAAAAGGATCTGAACGGCGTTCGCAATCGAGCGTTTGTCCGGATCGAGGTAATCTCGCGAGTACCGCGGCACCTCCTCCGTTCGCATCGTCCGCCTAAGCGCGTCGATACGCGGATCGGCCGCCGCCGTGTCCTCGTAATGATCGGCATTCAACCCGCCGTGGAGCAGTGCGACCGCCACCATGTATTGCAGGCAGTGGTCCCGGTCGGCCGGATTGTGCAGCGGTCCGGTCTTGTCGATGATCCGGATGGCGGACTCATGTGTTTTCAGCACGATCCGGTCGATCTCATCCAGCCTTCCGACTACATGCGGGTGGAGCTGAACCGCGCACTCGACGGCCGTCTGGGCATGGAACTCCGCCGGATATGAGATTTTGAACAGGACGTTCTCCATGACATAGGAGCCGAATGGACGGGACAGGACTAAAGGTTTGCCCTTGAACAGCACTTCCTGAAACCCCCAAATGGCGGCGGTCAAAGCCGTCGGGTAGCCCATTTCGCCCTTCAGCGCCATTAGCGCGAGCCGCACGCCCCGACTTGTGGCGTCCCCGGCCGCCCACGATTTGCGCGAGCCGGTATTCGGCGCTTGCCGGTATACGCGCAGCGAGTGCCCGTCGAGCCATGCATGGGAGACCGCGTTCACGATCTCTTCCTTCGTGCCGCCCAGCAGGTGGGTGACGACCGCCGTAGAGGCCACCTTCACCAAGATCACATGATCGAGTCCGACCCGGTTGAAGCTGTTCTCCAGAGCGAGCACGCCCTGGATCTCGTGCGCCTTAATCATCGCGGTCAGCACATCCCGCATCGTGATGACATCACGGCCGGTCGAGGCTCGCTGCCGGTTCGCATAATCGGCGGCGGCCAGGATGCCGCCCAGATTGTCCGAGGGGTGGCCCCATTCGGCGGCGAGCCAAGTATCGTTGTAGTCGAGCCATCGAATCAGACAGCCGATGTTGAATGCGGCCGTGACCGGATCGAGCTCGTACGGCGTGCCAAGTACGCGAGCTCCGTTCGGAACGACGGTTCCCGGGACGATCGGACCGAGCAGCTTGGTGCATTCCGGATACCGGAGCGCGAGCAGCCCGCACCCCAGCGTATCCATCAAGCATAGACGAGCGGTCTCATAGGCCTCCTGGCTGTCGATCACGGCATCCGCCGCATAGTCGGCGATCCGGACGAGCAATGGATCGGGATCCGGTCTTGCCTGTGTGGAAATTTTACCCGACATTCGCCTCTCTCCTTTCGATGCTGCTACATCCGATGTTCAATCGGCAACCAAGGGCTGGGGGGCGGGCCGGTATAGGCGGCGCTGGGACGAATGAGACGGTTGCCGGCGCGCTGCTCGAAGACGTGGGCGGCCCATCCGCTGATGCGGGACAGGACGAAGACCGGGGTGAACATCGCAGTCGGAATGCCCATCAGGCGATATGCGGAGGCGCTGTAGAAATCCAGATTCGGGAACAGCCGCTTCTCCCGCATCATCACTTGCTCGATCCGTTCCGACACATCGTACAATCGGCGATCTCCGGCTTGGTCGCTAAGCCGCCTGGACCACGTCTTAATGATATCCGAGCGGGGATCGCGTACTTTGTAGACCCGATGGCCGAAGCCCATGATCCGCTCCTTGCCCGCCAACCTCTGCAGAATGCCCTGCTCCGCTTCGTCCGGATTCGCATATGCTTCGATCAGCTCCATCGCCGCTTCGTTCGCTCCCCCATGCAGCGGTCCGCGAAGCGTCCCGATCCCGGACGTCACCGCCGAGTATAGATCCGACAGTGTGGAAGCCGTGACTCGCGCCGCGAACGTGGAAGCGTTGAACTCGTGCTCCGCGTACAAGATGAGCGAGACGTCCATCGCCCTTGTATGCAGCTCGTCGGGCCTGCGATTGTGCAGCAGGCGGAGGAAGTGGGCGGCTGCGCTCTCTTCTTCCGAATCGGAGGCGGTTTCCAGTCGGATGCCGGTCCGATGATACCGATGCCAATACAGCAGCATTGAGGCCCCACATGCCAGGAGGCGGTCCGCGATGGCGGTCTGGCTGCGGCCCGCTTCCTCCGGCTCGAAGACGGCTAACGCAGAGCATCCGGTGCGCACGACGTCCATCGGATGAGCGGTGCCGGGCAGCCGCTCCAGAATCGCGAGCACATCGGGAGGAAGCTGTCTTAGGCTCGCAAGCGTCCGTCTGTATCGCTTCAGCTCCGTATCATGGGGCAAGCTGCCGTACAGAAGCAAATAAGCGGTCTCCTCGAACGATGCGTGCTCCGCCAGATCTGTGACGGAGTAGCCGCGATAGTGCAGCTCTTCGCCTTCATGGCCAACCGTGCAGATCGCGGTTTCCCCCGCCACAACATCGGCGAGTCCGCCTGGTTTTTTATCCGCCATCCTCATCCTCCCCTTCCCCCGCCGCACCGAACAGTACATCCAGCTTGCGTTCATAGGCGTAGTAGTTCAAAAAGTCATACAGCTCCGCCCTGGTCTGCATTCGATCGAGGACCGGCTGCTGCGTCCCGGCCAGTCGAATGGTTCGGTACACCTGCAAGGCCGCCGCATTCATCGCACGGAAGGCCGACAGCGGATAGAGCGCCAATGCTACATCCGCACTCTTCAGCTCCTCGAGCGTGAACATCGGCGTTCGGCCAAATTCGGTTATATTGGCGAGCACCGGCACTTGAACGTCGCGGGCGAATCGGCGATAGTGATCCAGCTCCGTGACCGCTTCGGGGAAAATCATATCCGCCCCCGCGTCGACATACGCGCGTGCCCGCTCAATCGCCGCGTCCAATCCTTCCGCCGCCATGGAGTCCGTGCGGGCCATTATGACGAAGTCCGGATCCGTCCGCGCGTCAACGGCCGCTTTGATCCGGTCGACCATCTCCTCTGTACCGACAATCGCCTTGTTCGGCCGATGGCCGCACCGTTTGGCCGCCACCTGGTCTTCGATGTGTACGCCGGCGGCTCCGGCCCGGATCATCTCGCGGATCGTCCGGGCGATCTGGAAGGCGCCCCCGAACCCGGTATCCGCGTCGACCAGCACGGGCAGCTCCGTCACGCCGGCGATGCGCCGGACATCCTCCAGGACATCGCTCAAGGTAGTGATTCCTAAGTCCGGCAAGCCGTAGGAGGTGTTCGCTACGCCCGCCCCGGATACATACAACGCGCGGTATCCGACCCGCTCGGCCATGATCGCCGAGTACGCGTTCACCGCTCCTACCACTTGAAGCGGGCGTTCCCCGCTCACCGCCTGACGCAGGCGCCATCCCCGCGAGTCGCTCAAGCCCATCACTCCTTCAACCGCGCATTGCCGATGACAACGCGGTGGATCTCGTTCGTGCCTTCATAAATTTGCGTCACCTTCGCATCGCGGAACAGCCGCTCGAGCGGCAGCTCATTCCCGACGCCCTCGGGACCCAGCAGCGAGATCGCTTCGCTCGCCACGGCTACCGCCGTATCGGAGGCGAACAGCTTCGCCATCGACGCCTCCTTCGTACAGGGCCGCCCTTCCTGCCTCAGCCAGGCAGCTCGGTACACGAGCAGGCGGGCCGCTTCCGTCCGGGCGGCCAACTCGGCCAGCCGATCGGACTCGGACGCCAGGACGCCGAGGGCTTTCCTGGCGGGCCCGGCGGTCCGACCGGTTCTCGCCGGAGCGTTGAGGCCCAGCACTCGGAAGGCGGTCTCCAGCGCCGCCCGGGCGATGCCGAGCGCCTGGGCCGCGATGCCGATACGGCCCCCGTCGAGCGAGCCCATTGCGATGGCGAAGCCTTGCCCTTCCTCGCCGATCCGCTGTGCAGCCGGGAGGTGCATGTCTTCATAGATGAGCTGCCGCGTATTCGAGCCGTGCAGCCCCATCTTCTTCTCGAGCGGGCCCACATGGAGGCCCGGCGTGTCCTTCTCCACGAGGAAGGCGGTGATGCCCCTTGCTCCCCGGTCCGGGTCCGTGACCGCGAACGTCAAGTAAGTGTCGGCCGCACCACCGTTCGTAATGAACACCTTCGTTCCATTCAAAATATAGTGGTCTTGATGTTTATGAGCCGTAGTACGAATGGCCGCGGCGTCCGATCCGGCATGCGGCTCCGTCAAGGCGAACGCCCCGAGCCATCGGCCGGACGCGAGATTCGCGGCGTAGCGGGCCTTCTGCACTTCGTTGCCGAAGTGAATTAGGGGCATCGTGCCTACCGACGTGTGAACGGATAAGATCACTCCTACCGTAGCGCTTGCTTTGGCCAATTCCTCAATGACCGCGACATAAGAGATAAAATCGGCGCCCGCGCCGCCCCAGCATGCGGGGATCGGAATGCCCATCAAACCGAGCTCCGCCAGCCTTCCGACGATCACCGCGGGAAACTCGTCGGCACACTCCATACGGGATACTGCCGGGTCGACTTCCGTTTCCGCGAACCGTTGCGCCCTAATTCTCCATTGCTCTTGTTCCTTCGTGAATCGGAGCTCCATGGACCGACGCTCCTTCCCGGCTGCCTGTCTAGCCTATTCGTACACGTAAAAGCCTCGGCCGGTCTTCCGGCCCAGCCAGCCGGCCGCCACATATTTGCGCAACAGCGGACACGGCCTGTATTTGGAATCGCCAAATCCTTGGCAGAGCGTTTCCATGATGGCGAGACACGTATCCAGTCCGATGAGATCCGCCAGCGCCAGAGGCCCCATCGGATGACTCATCCCAAGCCGCATCACTTGATCGACGGCCTTCGGTTCGGCTACGCCTTCATACACGGCATATACGGCTTCGTTGATCATCGGCATCAGGATGCGGTTCGACACGAAGCCGGGAGCGTCGTTCACTTCGACCGGCGTCTTGCCGAACCGTTCCGCCAGCGCCTTGATCATATCGCACACCTCGTCGGACGTAGCGAGCCCTCGAATGATTTCCACGAGAGGCATGACCGGCACCGGGTTCATAAAATGCATCCCGATTACCCGTTCCGGCCGGTTCGTGCAGGACGCGAGCTCAGTAATCGGCAGCGACGAAGTATTGCTGGCCAAAATCGTGTGTGGCGGGCATAGGCGGTCGAGCGTCTGGAACACGGCTTTCTTGAGCTCGAGACGCTCCGGCACCGCTTCAATAACCAGCTCCATTGGCTGCCCCAGGGCGAGCTCCGAAAGACCGGTTATCCGCCCCAAGGTGTCGTTTAGCTGCTCTCTCGTCATCTTCCCCTTGCTGACGAAGCGCTCCAGGCTGCGCCGTATCGTTTCCATTCCCGTGTCGACTGCCTGCATCGACGTATCGTGAAGCAGGACCGCGAAGCCGCTCATAGCGGCGGTTTGGGCAATTCCGCTCCCCATTTGGCCGGCGCCGGCTACCAGAATGGTCTGTATGGGCTGCACGCTCATGCTCGTTCCCTCCAAATCCCGTACTGTCTCTTGCCTTCAGCCGTCTACGCGGATCAGCACGGCATCTCCCTGACCGCCGCCGCTGCAGATGGCGGCGATCCCGAGTCCCCCACCTCGGCGCTTCAGCGAGTGAATCAATGTCAGCACGATTCTCGCACCGCTCGCCCCGATCGGGTGGCCCAGTGCGATAGCGCCGCCGTTCACATTCACCTTCTCTGCATCCCAACCCAGCAGCTTCCCGCATGTAAGGACGACGGCGGCGAACGCCTCGTTCACCTCGAACAAGTCGACGTCTTGGAGTGAATACCCGGTTTGCTGCATCAGCTTGCGAATCGCGAGAGCCGGGACGGTCGCGATATACGGCGCCTCCGCCCCGACCGTCGCGTGTCCGATGATTGACGCCTGCGCAGGCAATCCGAGCTCCATCGCCTTGTCCCTCGCCATTGCCACCACGGCGGCGGCTCCGTCGTTCACGCCGGGGGCATTGCCGGCCGTAATCGTCCCCGCCGGGGAATAGATCGGCTTCAGCCGGGCCAGCTTGCCTGCGTCCGTATCGCTGCGCGGACCTTCATCCGTCTCTGGCTGCGCGGACAGAACGGGGATGATCTCATCCGCGAAGCGTCCATGACGTATGGCAGCGAGCGCCCGTTCATGGCTGCGCAGCGCCCAGTCGTCCTGCTCCTCGCGGCCGATGGCGTATTCGGCGGCGACGCGGCTGCCATGGACCGCCATATGCAAGCCGTCATAGGCGCACAGCAAGCCGTCGCGTAGCATCAGGTCGACGAGGGCGGCATCGCCCATCCGCTGCCCCCATCGGGCAGCGGGGAGCGCGTGCGGAGCCCGGCTCATGCTCTCCATGCCCCCGGCGACGACCGTCGCCGCTCCGCCCGCCCGAATCAGCTGATCGGCGAGCGTAATCGCGCGCAGGCCGGAGGCGCACACTTTGTTGATCGTCTCCACCGTGACGCTCCAGGGCAGTCCGGCCTGTCGAGCCGCCTGCCGCGCCGGATTCTGGCCGGCTCCCGCCTGCAGAGCCATCCCCATCAGCACGGCATCGATGGGGAGCGGCTCCGCGGCTCCAATCTCTGAGCCGGCTCTTTCAACCGCGCCGCGAATGGCCGCGCCGCCCAGCTCTACTGCCGTAAGCCCGCTCCACATCCCGCCGAGCTTGCCGAATGCCGTTCGGGCGCCGGCGACAATGACCGTCTCCTGCATACCGCCCCTCCTTCCACGATTCTAGTTGCAGCTAGGGGCCTCTAAGGCTCTACCGTGTTTGGACTCCCCAGCGAGCTATTGACTAATGCCTGCCGCATCGCCCCCGTACCGGCGGCGGCCGCCAAACATTTGGCGTCCCGCATGTATCGTTCCACCTTATACTCCCGCATGTACCCGTATCCGCCGAACACCTGAACGGCCTCCAGCGTCACACTCTCAGCGGTCCGACCCGCATACGACCCGGCGAGGGCCGCTTCTCTGCGGAAGGGGAGTCCGGCGTCCGCCAGCCAAGCGGCCTGATAGACGAGGAGGCGAGCCGCCTCGACTTGAACCGCCATATCAGCCAGCTTGAACAGGACGGCCTGATGCTGAGAGATCGGCTTGCCGAACTGGGTCCGTTGCTTGGCATAGGCGGTCGCTTCCTCCATCGCGCGCTGGGCGAGGCCAACCGCTAGTGCAGCGGATCCGAGCCAGCCGATGTCGATCGCGGTCAAGGCGCATTCGTAGGCGGCCGCTCCGTGCCCAAGCAGCCGGCTTTTGGGAATGCGGCAATCCGTTAAACGAACGGATCCGGTTGGCACCCCGCGCAACCCGAGCTTTGACTGCAGCTCTCCGATTTGAAGGCCTTCTGCCCCCTTATCCAACAGAAAAGCCGACCATTCCTTACGCCGCCTGTTCTTCCCCAGGTTTAAACGAGCGAATACGACGACGACGTCCGCTTCCCCGGCCAGGTCGACATAAGGGCTTTTTCCGCTCAACACATAAGCTTCATCCTCGAGCACCCCCGCCACTCCGGCCGCTTCCGCAGCCGCCTCGCCGATCCTTCCCGTCTCCAGGGGGAGGAGACAGGCGCCCAGCAGTCTCCCGCCGGCCATCGCTTTCAAGACGGTTTCATGCTGCTGCCGGTTTCCTAATCGGAACACCGGGTAGCTGCTGCGAGTATGAGCGATGAGCGACGCAGCGGTCGACGCGCATACCCTCGACAGCTCCTCGATTACGACGGCAAAGGCGACATAACCTCCTCCCGCACCGCCGGCATTTTCCGGCCATGGGATACCGGCCAAACCCAGAGCCCCCAGCCGTTCCAGCAACCGGCGATCGAACCGGGCCGCCTCGTCACGCTCCGTCGCTCCCGGCTCCAACTCCTGATCCGCCCACTCCCGGACAACCGAGCGAGTCATCTCCTGTTCCTCCTCCAATCGAAAGTGCATCCTACCCCTCCCCGCTCTGACGGTGCCTAATGGGGACAACGTTTGACGATTTTCGCGTTTCTCTACTATATGAGCCGGATGAAGGCTCCATTCGAGCGAAACGCAAAAGAGACCGCCGAATCGGACCGGCGGTCTCGCGCGATATCAAGGAATTGCGCTCGAAAACTATTTTTTCTGGACTAGCTCATTTTTACTCTCGATGAATTTGTCAATGGACTGAAGCAAATCTTGCTTTTCTTTGTCCGCCTGCTCTTGGGTCAACGC
This sequence comes from Paenibacillus sp. HJGM_3, assembly GCF_045062745.1. Classification (NCBI taxonomy): domain Bacteria; kingdom Bacillati; phylum Bacillota; class Bacilli; order Caryophanales; family Paenibacillaceae; genus Paenibacillus; species Paenibacillus sp. HJGM_3. Next base: position 81,903 of record NZ_JBJGED010000005.1, on the reverse strand, counting down.
TTGGCTTTGCACGAGCTTGGCCGCTTGCGCATCCAGATCGGAGCTCAAGGCATCAATCAGCTGCTGGCGGGAAAGGCCTCGATCGGCCGCTATGTCGGCGAGCGATTTGCCGGACTCCACTTGTTGAATGAAAGACGCCTTGTCAAGACCCAGCAGGTCGAAAGCCGCTTTGATATTATAATCGAGCCCCGGCTTTTTTTGTTGCTCAAGCTCTTTTCCTTTCGGAGGCTCACCGACCTTCCGCGCGACTTCGTTCACGAACCGATCCATGTTCTGCAGCAACTCTTGCTTTACTTGGTCAGCTTGCTCTTGCGTCAACAATTGGCTTTGCACGAGCTTGGCCGCTTGCGTATCCAGATCGGAGCTCAGGGCCTCGATCAGCTGTTGACGAGAAATGCCCCGATCGGCTGCTATGTCGGCGAGCGATTTGCCGGACTCGGATTGTTCGATGAAAGACGCTTTTTCAAGTCCGAGCAGGTCGAACGCCGCTTTCAAGTTATAATCAAGCACCGGTTTCTTTTGGTGCTGCTGGGACAGCGGTGTCTTCATAATGCGTTCCGCTTCCAGCGTAGCTTTCTTCCTTATGTTGCTCTTCTCTTCATCAGTCTGCGGATTCATTTTTTGCTCGATTTGGGCTATGATCTGCTCGGTCTGTTGGTCGATCAAAGGTTGAACGGCTATCCCCTTCTCTTCGGCTATGTCGGCGAGCGATTTGCCGTCCTTGATCGCTTGCTCATAAGCCGCTTTGTCCAACCCGAGTTTAACCGCAAGCTCGGAAATGCCCGGATCCAGCTCCTTTCCTTTCGCCGGCAGAGTGCCCTTTTGAGCGATGGCCGCCTTCTGCTCAATGGCCGTCTTGTCGGATGCCCCCTCCTTCCCCGGGCCTTTGGAGCTTAGGCTATCGGCCGCATAAGCGGTTGCGGGAATGGCAACGGCTAGGGCGAGTACGGCTCCGGCAACTTTCCATTTTTTCTGCATCGAATCCAACCTTCCTTCAAGTAAAATTCCGTCTGGCGACGGTTGCAAGACTAACTGTAACGGAACAATCTGAAACTAGTCTGCAACGTTGGGGAAGGTCACGCGGAAGGTAGTACCGACCTGTGGCTCGCTCCAAACTTGTAGTTTGCCACGGTGCGAGTTCGCGATCTGCTTCGCAATGGCCAGTCCGAGTCCGGTGCCTTCCGCGCGGCGCGTCCGGGCTTGGTCGATGCGATAGAAGCGTTCGAAAATATGAGGCAAATGTTCGCTCGGGATCCCGATTCCGGTATCGGTTACGGCGAGAGAGGTTTCATCGGGGCCGGCTTCCACAGAAAACATGACGGAGCCGCCGTCCCGATTGTACTGAATGGCGTTTTCCGCCAAAATGATGGCAAGTTGACGTATCCGCACCTCGTCGCCATGAACAGGTGCATCGTCCGTGTCAGCGCATCCGGGACCGTCCGACCAGCGCAGCAACACGCGCTTGGACACTGCAATCGGTTCCAATTGTTCGATGACTTGCCGAACCGTAGCACGCAGAGAGAACGTCGACTTCGCGAGCTCAATCCGGCCGTTGTCGCTGCGCGCCAAAAGCAGCAGATTGTCGACGAGCCGGCTCATATGGTGAATCTCGCTTCCCGTCTTGACGAGCACGCTTCGGTGAAACTCGGGAAGCTGCTCTCGCTGCTCGTTCAGCACCTCCACGGAGGACCGCAAAATGCTGAGCGGCGTACGCAGTTCGTGAGAAGCGTCCGAGGTGAATTGTTCCTGCCGCCGGAAGGCGTCGGAGATCGGAACCATCGCCCGACCGGCGAGCACGTAACCGGCGGTAGCGCCCGCCAACAGCAAGACGACGGCGAATCCGGCGAACGCCCACCTCAATTTGACGAGTAGGGCCACATCATTCGTCACATCTTGCCCAACGATCAGAAAGTAGCTATCGCCTGCCTTCCAAGGGATCTTCGTTCCGCCGATTCGAAACGTCCTCCCTTCGAAACTCACATTGCGGTACTCGCCGTCCGCCCTCTTAAACAATTCGGGCAATAACGAAGGATCCGGGAACTGTACTTTCTCGTATTCTGAGGTGGATTGTACGACAATCTGACCTTGGGGACTGAGTACCCAAGCGGCCTGGCTAGGCTGCATGCCGTTCGAAACGAACGCGGCGCTTTTTTTCATCAAATCCTGGGCCGGATCTAGCAATATGGCTCCTTTCGGAGAGTTGATAAATCCTTGCATATCTTGGGCGTATTGGCGGCTAAGCGTCGAGAGCTGATTATTCTCCCTCGACGTAAGTATAGATTGCACCATCCACAAGGAGAAAATGGCGGATAACGCTAAAATAATGCCTATCGTAAGCGAGAATAATCGTGTTAGCTGATTTCGGGTGCGCTCAAACATCAGATCCGCCCCCTGTCGTCAATCGGTATCCGGCGCCATACACGCTTTGAATGCATTTGATCGGGTAAGGCCCGTCCACTTTTTTGCGCAGCAAGCGGACCGTCGAGTCTACAGTATTGAGCGTAACGTCAGCTCCGAGTCCCCACACCTGGTCCAAGAGCTGTTCCCTCGAGAGTACCTGACCGGCATGACGCATCAGGCAGACGAGCAGTTGAAACTCGCGCCGGGTAAGCGAAATGGCCTCTCCATCACGGGTCACTTCGTATCGATTCAGATGAGCGGTCAACGCTCCGAAACGCAGCGTATCAGGTTGAATGCCGCGCTCCTGACGCCGGAACAACGCTTCAAGACGGGCTTCCAGCTCTTCGAATGCGAACGGCTTGATCATATAGTCGTCTGCGCCCGCGCGAAGACCTTCCACACGATCCTGCACGGCGTCTCGCGCCGTGAGCAGCAGGATCGGCGTGTGGTCCTCTCTCTCCCGGATATCCCGAACCAAATCCAGGCCCGTCATGCCGGGGAGCATCCAATCCAGCACATACACGTCGTATCGGCCGGACCCCATCGCCTGCCGAGCGTCCATCCCGTCTTTCAGCCAATCGACCACATGATACCGCCGCAAGAGTTGGTGTTCCGTCAGTTCCCCCAGCGTCTCGTCGTCCTCCGCCAGAAGAATTCGCATTGTACGATTCCTCCTCGGCCGAACCAGTCGGCCTCCGTAAGTTTATAACCTAACTATAGCAGGGAAAAATGAAAGCAATATGAAAAATGGGCATGGAAGCGCAGAAAAAAAGCCACTCAACGGAGTGGCCTCAAGGACGGTTATGTCCCGCAATACGTTCGGTATGGAGTGGCGCAGCTCTCGGGCGGGGCGGCGAATTCCTCTTGCTCCAGGGTGTGCGCGTAAGGACTCGCCAACGCTTCCAACAGACGCTTCATCACGCTGAAGTCTCCATCGTTAACCGCGGCTTCCAGTGCTTCTTCCACCCGGTGGTTGCGAGGGATTATCGCCGGATTGCTGTTGCGCATCAATTGATGGGACGAGGTCATCGGTTCCGTCTGATCAGTCCGTCTCTTCTGCCACAGCGCATGCCAAGACTCGAATTCCGGAGTGCCGGTCAGCACGGTCTCCCCGGGCTTATCGAACGTCAGGGCACGGAATGTATTCGTATAGTCGGCCCTATATTTGTGCATCATCGCGAGAAGGTCATCGATCAAAGATTCATCCTGCGGTTCTTCGTTCAGCAGGCCCAGTTTGGCCCTCATGCCCGCGAGCCAGTGGCGGCGAAACAACTCGGCAAACTCCGAGATCGCATCTTGCGCCAGCTGGACGGCCTGCTCCTCGTCGTCATGCAGCAGCGGCAGCATAGCTTCCGCCAATCTCGCGAGATTCCACGCGGCTATAGGCGGTTGATTGCCGTAGGCATACCGGCCCTGCGAGTCAATCGAGCTGAATACCGTGTCCGGATTATAGGCGTCCATGAAGGCGCACGGACCGTAATCGATCGTTTCACCGCTGAGCGCCATGTTGTCGGTGTTCATCACCCCGTGAATAAAGCCGACGAGCTGCCATTGGGCAATCAAGGCCGCCTGTCGCTTGATGACTTCCCGGAGCAAAGTTAGATAACGGTTCTCCTCGCCATCCGCTTCTGGAAAATGCCTTTGCAGCGTGTAATCCGCCAAAGTGCGAAGATCCTGACGTGAGCCCCATTTGGCTACAAATTGGAACGTGCCGACACGCAGATGGCTGGCTGCCACTCGGGTCAAGATTGCTCCCGGCAGATGGGTTTCCCGGATGATCGATTCGCCGGTCGCGACGACCGCCAGGCTGCGGGTCGTAGGGATCCCAAGCGCGTGCATCGCTTCGCTGATGATGTATTCGCGCAGCATCGGGCCAAGCGCCGCCCGGCCGTCGCCACGGCGGGAATATGGCGTTCGGCCGGCACCTTTCAGCTGAATATCGAACCGCTCGCCCTTGGGAGTGATCTGTTCGCCGAGCAGCAGAGCCCGGCCGTCCCCTAACATCGTGAAATACCCGAATTGATGTCCTGCATAGGCTTGAGCGAGCGGCAACGCCCCTTCGGGAATCCGGTTCCCGGCCAGCACGGCGACGCCATCGTCGTCTTGCAAGGCTTCCGCGTTCAGCCCAAGTGCAGCAGCGAGCGGTTCGTTCAGCATGATCAGCCTGGGCGCGCGAACGGGAGTAGGGTTGAGTTTGGAAAATAAAGATTCCGGCAGTCGGGCATAGCTGTTGTCGAAGTTCCAACCGGTCTCTATGATTGCTTTTGTCATCGTAACTCCTTCTTCTTTTCGGTCATTTTGCCATCGTTTATTGCGGTTCAACATGCATTCCTAACTATTATTTCTTCAAGATCCCTAAGTATGCTTTCCATGGTCCCACGTCTTCCCTATATCGATCGGCCATCACTCTCACGATTTGGGAGAGGTGTGTTAGGTCATGAACAACCCAGGTGGACAACAATTCCCGTAATCTCACTTCCCCGAATGCATGGTGGGTGCCCGTTAATTCCAGATGGGCTTAGAGGTGCTCGACCACTTCGGAGACGTTCCATGTTCCTTCTTTTTCATGGTGTTGCAGCCAAGCCTCGGACAAACCGGATAAAAACTGCTCCAACAAGCGGGGCGTACTCTCCAGAACCTCAATCGCTTCCTTCAGTTCAAAATTCATCGAAACGGCTCCCTCCCTATTGCCTGCTGCTAGGAAAAGTCTACCATAGCTCCGATTGAAATCAAGTGCAGCTCATTCCAAAAGGAATAAGCACTCTGACGAGTGCTTTCTCCGTACGGTGTCTATGCGATAACTACAGCTTTTCAGACACGACTTTGGCTTGCGTGAACAGCAGCAAATAGTCGCGGCCGCCGGCCTTGGAATCGGTGCCCGACATATTGAATCCGCCGAACGGGTGCACTCCGACCAATGCACCGGTGCACTTGCGGTTGAAGTACAGATTGCCGACATGGAACTCGTCACGTGCCCGCTCCAAGTGGGCCCTGTTCCGCGAGATCACGGCACCGGTCAATCCATATTCGGTCCGGTTCGCGATCGCGATCGCCTCGTCGAACGTCTCCGCTCGGTGGAAGACCAGTACGGGCCCAAATATTTCCTCCTGCGCCACTCTCGCCTCAGGCGCGACATCGGCTATAATCGTCGGCTCGACATAATAGCCGCGCGGGTCGCCTTGTCCGCCGCCCAGCACGATGGTTCCTTCCTCCCGCCCGATTTCGATGTAGCCCATAATTTTGCCCATCGCCTTGTCGTCAATCACCGGCCCCATGTAGGTGGAGGGCTCTAGCGGCTGACCTACGATGAGCTGGCGGGTGCGCGCGACTACTTTCTCTAACAGGGCATCGTGGACTTCTCGCAAGGCGACGACCCGGGAGCAAGCCGAACATTTCTGCCCGGAGAAGCCGAACGCCGACAGGGTGACCGCTTCCGCGGCGAGGTCGAGATCGCAGTCGCTGTCGACGATAATCGTATCCTTGCCGCCCATCTCGGCGATGACCCGCTTGATCCACTTCTGCCCCGGATTCGTCTTGGCGGCCCGTTCGTTGATGCGAAGGCCCACCTCCCGCGACCCGGTGAAGCTGATGAACCGTGTCTGCGAATGGTCCACAAGGTAATCCCCGACTTCGCTCCCCGATCCCGGCAAATAATTCACGACCCCCGCTGGGACGCCCGCTTCCTCCAGCAGCGCGACGAACTTCGCCGCGATGACCGGCGTAGGGCTGGCGGGCTTCAGGACGACCGTATTGCCGCATACGATTGCGGACGTCGTCATGCCGGCCATAATCGCGAGCGGGAAATTCCACGGCGGAATGATGACACCGACGCCGAGCGGAATGTAAGTGAGCTCGTTGTCTTCGCCGGGAATGCGCGTCAGTGGCTGCCTCTCGGCAAGGCGTTCCATCTCCCTCCCGTAAAACTCCATGAAGTCGATCGCTTCGGCGGTATCGATGTCCGATTCCGTCCAGCTCTTGCCGGCCTCGTACACCATCCAGGCGGAGAACTCGTGCTTGCGGCGACGCAGCAGGGCCGCGGCTTTGTACAAGCAGCGGGCCCGGGCACTCGGCGGCACTCGCTTCCATGTCTCGAACGCTCCGGCCGCCGCTTGAATCGCTCGTTCGGCTAAGGCCCGATCTGCCTGTGCGACGATGCCCACCACTTGCTGCGTATCTGCCGGGTTGATCGAGCTCGCCCGGCGCCCGCCTGCGGACACCCGCTCTCCTCCGATGACAGGGCCGTATTCCCGGCCCAGCTCGGCACCCACTTGCCGCAAGGCGGCGGCGAACGCTTGTCGGTTCGACTCCAGGGTAAAATCGGTAAACGGCTCATTGCGGTACGGTTCCAGCATGAGGATGCCCTCCCTTGTCGTTTCACGTTTTTGGTCCATACAACATTGTAAGAGAAAGGTACGGCAAACATGCGAAGCACTTTAAAGGCCGCCCGTTAATACACTGAATTATCTGAAATATCCGATCAATTCGCACTCGGGTCAGTCACAAGTAAGGGGGATGAAAAAAGATGGAACTCGGAAATATCGGCAATAAGCTGTTTCGCTCCTCGCTCTTGGCATTGGCCGGGAACCGGGCGATCGAGTCGTTGGCGTTAAAGTACGGGCTGCAGCTCGGAGCGGGTAAATTCGTCGCCGGCGAGACGCTGGAGGAAGCGCTGAGGCAAGTCCGCTGGCTGAACGCCCAAGGCATTGTCGCGACGCTCGACCATCTGGGAGAAGGCATCCGCCGCTTGGAAGAAGCGGATTCGTACCGCGAACAATATTGGCTCCTGTTGGACGGCATCCGCGACTCCGGGGTGAACGCCAACGTATCTCTGAAGCCGACCCAGATGGGGCTGGCGCTCGATCCGCAAGCATGCTTGGCTTACATTCGCAGCATTGTGGTGAAGGCGCGGGCGCTCGGCAATTTTGTCCGGCTCGATATGGAAAATTCGCTTTACACCGACGCCACGATCGACATCATGCGCCGGTTGCACGGCGAAGGTCTCACCAATGTGGGTACGGTTCTGCAAGCGAGCTTGTACCGAACCGAAGAAGATGTACGCCGACTGCGCACTTACAATCTGCGGCTGGTCAAAGGCGCCTACAAGGAGTCGAGGCACATCGCCTACCCGCTGAAGGCGGATGTGGACGCGAACTTCAAGCGCATGATCGGCTCGCGCTTGCGCAGCCGGATGGGGTACACGGCAATAGCGACGCATGACGAAGCCATCATCGACTGGGTGAAAGATTTGGTGATCCGCGAGCGCATCCCGCGAAGCTCCTTCGAATTTCAAATGCTGTATGGCGTGCGGGCGACGATGCAAGAGCGTCTCGCGAGGGAAGGCTACAAAATCCGCTGCTACGTGCCTTATGGCCGGATGTGGTATCCGTACTTCGTCCGGCGCTTGGCCGAGAGGCCGGCCAACCTGTTGTTCGTATTGAAAAATATGATCAGGAGGTAGTGATCGATATGCCATACGTCGGTACGGTCGAAACGATCCGCGTTCCGTTCGATCTGGGCGCCGGTCGCCGTGGAGCGAGCTTGGGGCCAGGTGCGATTATGCGGGCGGGATTGGAATGCCGCTTGCAGCAGTTGAACGTCCCGATGCTCGACCGGGGGGACATCCCCGTTCCGGGACACATTCCGTTCGCCACTCCCGACGCTTCGCTCTCTGCAGCGAGCTCGACGCTCCGGTACTTGGCGGAGGTGGAGCAGGTGAATGCGGCGCTTGCGGAATCGGTCGCGCAAGCCGCGGCCGGCAAGCGATTTCCCCTCGTGCTGGGCGGAGACCACAGCATCGCCATCGGTACGATCGCCGGCCTGGCGGACCATTACCGGAATTTGGGCGTCATCTGGTTCGATGCCCATTCCGATCTGAACACCGAGCATTCGACCCCCTCCGGCAACATACACGGCATGTCGCTCGCGGTCAGTCTCGGGTTGGGGCACCCCGCTCTCACCGGGATCCGAGGCGACTCTCCCAAAATCAAGCCGGAGCATATCGTTCTCATCGGAGTGCGCTCGCTCGATCCTGCCGAGAAGACGTTCATCCGCTCCCAAGGCATCACGTGCTATACGATGCACGACATCGATCGCAAAGGGATCGGCCGTGTCATGGAGGAAGCGATGGAGCGTGTTAGTACGGGAACGGACGGCGTACACCTCAGCTTCGACGTAGACTGCCTCGATCCGCTCGAAGCTCCCGGGACCGGAACGGCGGTGAACGGCGGGCTCAGCTTCCGCGAGGCGCATCTGGCCCTCGAGCTGCTGTACGAAGCCGGGATCGTCACGTCCGCCGAATTCGTGGAGGTGAATCCCGCACTGGATGTGAACGAGAAGACGGCGCACCTCGCCGTTGGGCTTATCTGCTCTTTGCTGGGACAGCAAATCTTGTGAGAAGTGGAGGATGACCTATGGAAGAGCCAATTGAATCAGGGCCACTCTCTTCCCGTGCGATAAAGCAAACGGAGATCTATGGCGCCTCTAACTACCATCCGCTCCCGATCGTCATCTCCCGGGCCAAAGGGGTTTGGGTGGAAGATGCCGACGGCCGGCGTTATATGGATATGCTGAGCGCCTACTCGGCGCTGAATCACGGACACCGCCACCCAGCGATCATCCGGGCGCTGAAGGAGCAGGCGGACAAGGTGACGCTCACTTCGCGGGCGTTCCACAACGAGCCAATGGGCCCGTTCCTGGAGCAGCTCGCCGCGTATACGGGAAAGCCGAAGCTCTTGCCGATGAACACGGGTGCCGAGGCGGTCGAGACGGCCTTGAAAGCCGTGCGCCGCTGGGCCTGCGATGTCAAGGGCATCCCGGAGGGGCAGGCCGAAATTATCGTCTGCGACGGCAATTTCCACGGCCGGACGATCACGGTGACCTCATTCTCATCGTCCCCGGAGTACCGGCGCGGCTTCGGCCCCTTCACACCCGGGTTCACCAGCATCCCGTTCGGCGACATCCAAGCGTTGCAGCAAGCGATTCGTCCGAACACGGCGGCGTTCCTGTTCGAGCCGATCCAGGGCGAGTCCGGCATCCGCATTCCTCGCGAGGGCTATGTTTGCGAAGCCGTCGACCTGTGCCGCCGCCATAACGTCCTCACCGTCGCCGACGAGATCCAGACCGGCTTCGGACGAACCGGCCGCCGTTTCGCCTGTGACTGGGAAGACGTCGTCCCGGACGTCTACATCCTCGGCAAAGCGCTCGGGGGCGGGGTATTCCCCATCTCCGCAGTAGCCTCCGACCGCGAAGTGCTCGGCGTGTTCGACCCGGGCTCACACGGTTCGACCTTCGGCGGCAACCCGTTAGCCTGCGCGGTTGCGACTTCCGCCCTGCAAGTGATGCGAGACGAGAACCTCGCCGAGCGCTCGGCGGAGCTGGGCGCCTACTTCCTGCAGCGGCTGTCCGCCGTTCGCAACCCGCACCTGACCGAAGTCCGAGGCCGCGGATTGTTCATCGCCCTCGAGCTGTCGGTGCCGGCAAGACCCTACTGCGAGCAGCTCATGTTGGCAGGCGTACTCTGCAAAGAGACGCACGGCAATATCATCCGGCTCGCCCCTCCGCTCGTCATTACGCGAGAGGAGCTCGAATGGGCCTGCGAGCGTATTCATGCCGTGCTTCATCAGCCTACACCTTGACGGGCGACGCCCGCAGCACTTGAACGAGCCTATCCAATCCAGATGCTTCCTTCGTCAGTTTCGGGAACTTTTTTCGAGTTGAGTGGTCTTATATGGTGAGGTGATCTCAACTTGGACTCCGATCCCCATTACTTGCAGCATCTAGCGCCTGGGTTCGACCGGGATGAAGTGCTCCGCGACTTAATGGTCACGTATGGCGAAGATGTGTGGAAGTTCGCTTATTTCCTGACGCGCCGGTCCGATCTGGCCGATGATATTGCCCAAGATGTGTTCCTGATCGCCTATACGCGGCTCTACGCCTTCCGTAGGGATTGCTCCGTGAAAAGCTGGCTGCTCACGATCACACGCAACAAGTCGTTGAATTATATGAAAAGCTCGTTTATCCGGAAAGTAACGCTTCTCGGCGTCCTCTTCCCCGGGCAGCAGGCTCCCTCCGCGGAGCAGGTGCTGTTCGACCGGCTGGAGAGCCGGGAATTGTGGACGCAAGTGATGAAGCTGCCTCGCAAATTCCGCGAGGTTCTCATCCTGTCATATCATTATGGGTTGTCCGTCAAAGAAATCGCGGGAATGCTGCAGGTGTCCGAAGGTACGGTCAAGTCCCGAGCGAACCGGGCGAAAAACAAGCTTGCCGAGTACATGGACGATGCGCGGAAAGGAGATTGAAGCCATGGAGCCGAACGAACAGCCGCAATGGGTATGGGCGGAGCGGATGAAGCCGTCTCCATTCGTCAAAACACGTTTCACTGCCGACCGGCAAGCGAAGGTGATAAGCCGGATTGCCAAGCGCCGGTCCAAGCGAAAAGGATTCCTGATCTCCGCCTCCCTGCTCACCGTCGGGGCTTCGCTTCTGATCGCCTTGCTGGCGCTGCCTCATGACGAGAAAGCCCGTATAGACTCACCACCCCCGGGCTCCAGAATTATAGAGAAGACTCAATACTACGATCACGGGAAGCTGCTGCTCTCCGCTTTTCCCGATCCGGAGCTGCAAGCCGGCAAAACCGCAGGGTATATGTTCTCGTTCACGGCTCCGTTCGAAGCTTTCCAAGGCAAGCGGCTGGCGCTCCGCGCCGTCCATGTGCGTTCGGGACAATCGGTTCAAGCGATCCCCCCTACGGTTGTCACCGAGCCTAGTCCCGGATACCCGAGCTTGGGGCGCTTCACCGCCCGGTTCGCGCTGCCTCTCGGCGGAATATGGCGGTATGAGTTCGAGCTGGACGGCCAAGCGTATGCGAACGTCGAACTGACCGTTCAGGAGCCTTCATGGGAAGTCAGCCCGGAATTCCGATCCGGCACCTATCTCATGAGGGGGGTGGCGAACAAAGTGGGATTCATTGATCCCGGCTTTTTAGCCGGCAAGACGAATAAATACATGTGGCATTTCTGGGGGCCGCCGGAGGAATTAAACGGCAAATTCGTCGTGAAAGCGGTGAAACAAGGCGACGACCAGATGATCGACGTCTTCTCCGCTGATGCGCTTGCCGGTGAGAATAATGGGGCCGACCGTCACTTCCCTTCCTCGATGTCACTCCCAGAACCCGGTTTATGGCGATTGTTGCCGTTCGTGAACGGGCGCCTGATCGAAAGCATCGTTGTCGATGTGAAGTAGCTGCACTGTGAACAGGCTGAATGGGCCGTCGAATGCAATCGACGGTCTTTTTCGTCTGATGCAGCGAATCCAGCTGCTCCTGCATATTTCCCTTCCACCGCTGAGAAACTATGCTCGTAAGGAGGGATCTTATGGAACCGGCCCCCGCTATCGGACTGGAGCAACGGCTGCAACAATTGCAAGAGGCTTTTCACCACACGGACGATCTCGTACTTAGTGTTCTGCAGTCGAGTACGCTGGATTCGAGAACCGTTCTCGTCTATCTGGAGCCCTTGGTCGATTCCGACAAAATCCGAGATTCGATCGTTCTTCCCCTGTCCCAAGCATTAGGCATGCCAATCTTGCATGCTCTTGGGGGAACGAATGTCGCACCGGTTACGACCCTGAAACAAGCCATAGACCTCGTTCTGCTCGGATATTGCTTGGTTTGTTCGGAAACCGAGCCGTTGGGGGCGGCCGTACAAGTCGACACTACATACACCCGCAGCATCATGGAACCGCAGAACGAGAAAGTCGTGCGGGGCTCGCACGAGGGGATGGTCGAACAGATGTCGATCAATCTGAATTTGATCCGCCGAAAAATTACGAGCGAGAAGCTTACGATCAAATATTATTTCTTAGGCACAGAAACAAAAACGAAAACCGCGGTAATATTCATGGATGAAATCGTAAACCCCCGTCTCGTCCGTAAGGTGGAGCGGCGGTTGAAATCGATCCATAGCGACGATGCGTTCTCGGCCGACTATGCGGAGGATCTGATCGAGGAAAATCCTTGGTCGCTCTTCCCTCAAATCTTGCACACCGAACGACCGGACCGGGTTGCCGCCAATTTGATGGAGGGTCGTGTAGCCGTCCTGATGGAGGGCTCGCCCACTTCGCTTATTATGCCGGTGACGTTCGCAGCCTTATATCAATCGCCGGATGACTATAACTCTAGATGGATGGTCGGCTCCTTTTTCCGGATGATTCGCGTGTTCAGTTTCTTCTTGGCCTTCTCTTTGCCCGCCATCTACATAGCCGTTATTTCCTATCACTTCGAAATTGTGCCGAATGAGCTTATTTTGCCTATGCAGAGTGCAGTGCGCGACATCCCGTTTCCCCCGATCGTGGAAGCGATGCTGATGGAGATTACAATCGAGCTGCTGCGGGAGATGGGGATTCGGCTTCCTACCCCGATCAGCCAGACGATCGGCATCGTGGGCGGCCTCGTCATCGGCGATGCCGTTGTAAAAGCGGGTTTTGTCTCCAGCGTGATGATTATCGTCGTGGCAGTAACGGCGATCGCGTCCTTCGTCGTACCATCCAATGAAATGAGCTTGGCCGTTCGACTGCTCCGCTTCCCTTTCATGATTCTGGCTTCGCTCTTCGGGATTCTCGGCATCTCGTTCGGATTTACTTTGGTTTGCATCCACCTATGTAAGCTGGAGTCGTTCGGGACCCCCTTCTTGGCGGGCACCGCACCGTTCAAGTGGAGCGATATTAAGGATACATTCGTTCGGCTTCCTCAATGGCTCATGAACACAAGACCTAGTTTCTTGCGCACTCGACGGAAACGTTCCCAAGCCTCAACAAGAAAGTGGGCCGGTCATGAAAGCAAGCAACGCAAAACCAAATAGTCTCTATTTGCATCAGCTGTTCTTCGTTACTATCAATATTCAGATCGGATTCGCGGCCCTTCGGATTTCGTATATCACGGGAAAAAATGCTGGGCACGATGGATGGTTGTCCGTTTTAGCGGCAGGTGTGGCTACACAGCTATTGATTCTCCTCATCTGGCTGCTGATGCGCCAATATCCGCGGCAGGACTTGTTTCAGATCGCGGTAAAACTGCTTGGACGCCTTGGAGGCAAACTGGCGATCGTCCTGTGCGCGTTCTATTTTTGCCTTCTGGTGCAGTATACGCTGATCGAGATCACACGTCTGATACACGTCTGGGTGCTTCCATTAACGCCTCAATGGGCTCTGCTCTTCTTCCCGGTGCTATGTATCGGCTATGTGGCCGTTGAACCGGCTCGAGTGCTAGCCCGATTTTTGACGCTTAGCTCCCTGCTGCTCCTCTTCCCGCTAGTACTGGGCTTCATCCCTATGGTGCACGGGCATTGGCTCTATCTGCTTCCTGTCGGAGATGCCGGATTCGTTCCGATTATGAAAGGGGCTAAAGAAGCGTTCTTCGGCTTCCTCGGCTTCGAATCGATCTTCGTCACGTATGCCCTCTCGCGAGGGACGGCTGCGCAGAAGCTTGGGGTCATTTGTTCTGCTAACGCAGCCGTTATGCTTTATTACGTCTATCTGGCCATTGCCGGCACCGTGGCTTTCAGCTCCGAGGAAAGCAAGCTTGTCCCGGAGCCGGTGCTGTATATGTTGAAGGCGGTCTCGTTCAAAATCGCCGAACGGCCCGACCTTCTGTTCTTTTCCGTGTGGTTGATCATCATATTGGGAACGAGCGCGGGCTATTTGTTTCTCGCTTCGTCAGCGATCCATCGGTTATTGGGATTGAAACGCAAGCCGGTGATTATCGCCATATGCCTCGCCTGCTATCTCATCGCATTATTCGCGACCGGACAAGATGTAATGAAGCTCCTTAGGAAAATATTGGAATATACTTCCTTTGTCGTTTTAGCCGGGATTCCGGCGTTGTTGCTCATCGTAGCCCGGTTCCGGAAGCGAACGGAGGTGCACTCCTATGAGTAATCATTCTGAAGGCAAATGGCTATGGCTGCTCATCCTTCCCCTGCTCTCGGGCTGTTGGGACCAAAACTTGCTGAGCCGGTCGATTATTCAACTGGGGTATGGCGTGGACCTGGCGGAGAACGGGAAAGTAAGAACGACCTTTACGCTGGTTACAAGCAATAAAAAAACAATCGTTACGAGCGTCGAGGGCGAGACGCCAAGGGACACAAAGCTGCATGCAAACCAGCGGTTGCCGGGCAACATAGATTCCTCCAAAAATCGGGTCGTGCTGATCTCCGAAGAAGCGGCGAAAAAAGGGATCTATCCATACTTGGACGTGCTATACCGAGATCCTAAAAGCGCTTTGAACGCGAAAATCGGAATTGTTGAAGGAACCGTGGAAAAGATGCTGAACCAATATGCCGACAGTCCCGCCATGCGTAAATTCGACGGTTTCTTCACATCCATGGAAAAGTCGACTTCGATCCCTAAAACGAATGTCCAGAACACGTGTACGATCTTATTCGATAACGGACAAGACAACTTGCTTCCGTTTTTAACGATGGATGACACTAAACAGATTGTTATAGGCGGAAGCGCCATGTTCCATCAGGAGTATTATACGGGTAAGCTCTCGAAAGACGATACCGAGCTTCTCCTGCTGATGAAGGGGGAGCTGGCCGACACGGTTCAACTCAAAATTCACACCGGAGAAGCATCGGGGATCAAAGGGTATGCGACATCCAATACGGTTCACATGAAGCGGGATTTGGACGTCGATTCGAAAAACGGACATGTATCCGCCAAACTCAGCCTGAACCTGGATTTACAAATGCTTGAATATCCGTTGGACAAACTGGAACAAGAAGAACGGCAACGTAAATTGGAGCGGGAGTATGAGGAACAACTGACCGACCGGGCGAAGCGTATATTCGAAAAGCTGCAAGCCGGGAAATGCGACGCACTCGGCATCGGACGGATCGTGCAAGCTTTTCACCCGAAGCAGTGGAAACGGATGAAGTGGGACGAGGAGTACCCCAAAGTTCGGTTCGAGCCTCAAATTAACGTGAGGATTGTCGGAACCGGGATTATGAGCTAAACATGTATGACTTCCAGCCATTCGGCCAATGATATCCACGGAGGTGATCCCATTGGAGAACAAACATGAAGAACCTACAATCGCGCCAGGCATGAACATGCACGACGAGCTGGAAGAGAAAGCATCCGAGGAAGAAGTGCAGCGGGGGGAATCCACGTCGGTGACCCGCCTGTATGTGGACCTAACGCAGGAGGACTAAAACATCAATAAAGGTTGACCTACTGGGATGTAGATCAACCTTTATTTGCATTTATCGATTCGCTTCGTCCTTCAGTTCCTCGCGGAAGTTCTCTATGCTTTGTTTGCGCCGCTCGTTCTTCTCTTGAATCTGGCTGCTCTCCTCGCTGCTGATTTCGGAACCGAATTCGTTTAGATACTCCTCGGCCTCGTCCAGGTTTTGCAGCGTATTCTGAATATGCTCCTGCAGATGCTCTACGTTATCCGCGCGATTGTCCGGCTTTGCCATTTGGATACGTCCTCCTGATCGTAGTGGTCGCCGACCCGGCGCCTAACAAGTATTGTGATCGGCGGCCAGCGCTTTTATGCGTTATTGTCCCATCACGTATTGGCTCAAGAAGCCATTGCGGAACTTGCCTCGGGGATCGCAGCGCAGGAGCAAGTGCTGAAAGTCTGGGAGCTTTTCATAAAGGGATTGTACATGAGCCGGCGGCATGGCGAACAGTTTGCCCCAGTGAGGACGGGCATGGAAAGGTTCAAGCTGGCGCTCGATAACCGGCAATAGTTGCCGGACGGCCTCCCAGTTCGCCTTCCAAGTAAAATGAATCCCAACCGAGTCCCGCTTGTAGCACGGGCTCATCCACAAATGGTCGCCGGCGATCGTTCGAATCTCGGATACATGGAGCAATGGCGCTATGCGCTCCCTCAGCCGGTCAATCGCGCATAAGGCCGAATACGCCTCGTGGCGCGGAACGAAATATTCCGATTGCAGCTCCTCTCCGGCGCTCGGGGTGAACTCCATGCGAAAGTGCGGAAGCCGTTCGTACCAGGGACCGGGAATGCCCAACTGTTCACTGCAATTCTCCGCCGTGAGACCGGGCACCGGGTGGAGATGCACGTTTGCGCGGGTCGCGCCGTAAAACTCAGGCCGATCCTCGACGGAGGCTTGATCGGCTATGATTTCTTTCAGCCAAACTTGATTGAACGCCGCGTGCTTCCAATCCGTGAAAAGACTGACGCTGTAGGCACTGGAGAAAATATCGTCCAAGTGCCGTTCCAGCTGCGTCAACGGCAATTGCTCGTAGACACGCTGACTCATCCGGAATGCCGGGATCACGTTCAATGTGAGTTTGGTGACTACACCCAATCCCCCGAGCCCAACGACCGCACCGTCGATATCCTCGTTCCGTTGATCGCGGGAGAACTCGACTAACGCTCCATCCGCTTTCACGACCTCCA
This sequence comes from Paenibacillus sp. HJGM_3, assembly GCF_045062745.1. NCBI lineage: Bacteria > Bacillati > Bacillota > Bacilli > Caryophanales > Paenibacillaceae > Paenibacillus > Paenibacillus sp. HJGM_3. Next base: position 65,078 of record NZ_JBJGED010000005.1, on the reverse strand, counting down.
GGGCATGAACCGCGGTAGAGAGGTTGCCGTTCCGATCCCCCGATCCGTGCGTCGCCGTCGCACAAGCGCCTGCAACGGTGATATGCGGGAGCGAGGCCAGATTGTGAAGGGAATAGCCGTGATCGTGAAGGTAGCGGCACAAGTCTCCGTACCGGACACCAGCTTCGACGGTTACTCGATGATGCGTGCGGTCCAAGGCGGTCACCCGATTGAACTGCTGAAGCGACAGATGACAGCCGTTGGTGTCGGCAATGCTGTTAAACGAGTGACGCGTGCCCAGCACCTTCACTTGACTGTGGCGCGCCACCAGATCCTGAATTTGTTCCATGCTCTCGGGCACTTGGAGTTGCGATGCGTTATACTTGTAGTTCCCTGCCCAGTTGACATTATTGACCATATCGCACTTCACCTCACTATGAAGTTCGACATCTCTCTTCCTTCTCCTTGTTGCTCGATGCAGCCTGCTATCAGGCTTCTCTACTTCGCCGACCAAGCTGAAATCAACGCGTTGGCGTCAGCCGTGAGGACAGCCTTCGCAGCGCCGGAAACGTGATCCCCCATCGCCTCGTTATTCAGATGCTTCAGGAAATCTTCCATATGTTTGGCCGCCTTCTCGGAATCACCCTTGCCTAATTGGTGCAGAGCCTGATCCAGGCTGTTGCGCAATTGCGGAACGAGCGGACCCTTCAATGCGCCGGTCTCGATATATCGGTCCATCAGGCTCGCAATCCCTTCGGCGGTAGTCGCGACGGTGAATGCGACAGAAGCCTCCGTCACATTTCCGGCCTTGTCGGTAATTACGATCTTCAGCGTATGGACGCCTAGCCGGCCGGCAAGATCAACGGGAGCTCCGTTCGCTAGAGGCTGGCCGTCCAAGGCCAACTCCTGGCTTTCAATGCCGGACAACGCGTCGTTCGCCGTCAAGAGCAGCGTGAGCATTCGGTCGTCCGCAAAGACTGCTCCTTCCGCCAGCGGTGACCCGTTGGCCGTCAATTCATAGCTCGGATTGGTTTGGTCGATCCGAACGGCGAGTTCCTTCGGCTGCTCGACGTTGCCTGCGCCATCCGCCGAACGGTACAGCAACGAGTAGACGCCGTCATTCTGGAAAGCAATCGGCCCGGTGTACAGCTGCCAATCCGCGGTATCGCCTACCTTATACTCCGTCTTCGTTATGGCGGAGAGAGCGTCATGAGCCGCCAGCGTGACCGACGCGTTCTTGTTCACCCAACCGTTCCGAACAGCCGGATCGATGCGTGCTTCCGTCGCCGGAGAGGTTGTATCCTGCGGATCTGCCACTAAGGCCGGCGCCGAAATCATAACCTTGCGGGAATACGAATCCGTTCCCTTCGAGCGTACGGCTACTTTGGACACATCGGCTAATGTACTGGGCAACGTATAGCTTGTTGCGCCTTGGGGCAAATCGGACAGGACCGCAGTGCCGTTATAGACCATGTAGCCTTCGCTCATAACGTCGGCGTCCCACTTCAACGTTTTAGCTGGACCACTGGTATCCAGAACAAGATTTTGCGGAGGACTCGGCGCATTGAACACTTGAACCTGGGTGAGGCGCGGGGGCCCGGTCAAATCCGTGCCTGCATTGCCGCCGGACGCGTTCTCCACGGTGACTTTGATATAACGGGAATGATACGTTTTCCCTAGATTGATCGGATAGGAGGCATCCTCCGTATCTGCCCCTCCATTCGTGTTGCCCGTTGCGAACGTGTAGCCTTCAACAGTCCGTCGATCCACCTGCTTGAACGTCATCGCGTCCAATTCGGCGGCCGCAGTATGGGTTCCGTAGTCGTCCGATACGTAGACGGTGGCGCCTTTTAATCGGGTGGATTTAGCGAAAAGCCGGATTTGGCTAAAATCCATCGCCTGACCGAGATCGAGGATGAAGCTGCCTTTTCTCGCTCCGTCGGTACCGAGCCAGGAATAATTTCCAATTTGCTCCAATGCGGTCACATTCGTGACATTCCATTTGGTCGGGTCTTCCAATACGCCGTTGGTCAGCTTGTTCGCGTTGCCGAATTCATTGGCACTAGCCGACTGCAATTGAATCGGGTTCGCACCGGCGGTGGAGCCTGCATTGTACGCTTTTTTATTCAGCGCCAGGTTGACGGAGGACAGTCCGGACGCCACCTTGCTTATGGTGATGTCGGCGATTTGAAGTCCGGCGTCGTACGCAGAATTCGTGCCGTTCGCTGAGCTGCGGTAGATGCCCCATTTCGGCCGCAAATATTGATCGAATGCCGCCGGATATTCCGTCTCGAAGCCTCCGCTTCGCTCCGGTCTTCTCCACAAGTCTTTGACTCCGTCTGTCGCGCCCTTATTCGTGAACACTTGATACACGTCCGGGCTGTCATAGGTGTATACTTTGCCGGTTACCATGTCGGTAATCTTAATCGTTAACCAGCCGCTGTCGGAAATCAATGCGTTCAGCTCCACCTTAATCCAGTGGCTGCCGATGTCCTTGAGTGGAATTCTCATCAGCGTCTTGTCGCCGTCATATCGGTTATGATTCACGACGAGATCCCGGTTAGTAGTACCGGAGATCGACATCGCGAGGATATAGGCACCGTTCTCGCCGCCGCTGTTGCCTCCGGGCAATGTATCCGCCAATTGGCGGTTCACCGCCTTCAGCTGGAAAAGATGCCGGAAGTTCGATTGATTCCATTGATTGCCGTCCGGAATATTCCAGAGCCATCCGTAGGAGACCAGATCGCCTTCATAAGCTACGAAATCACCGGTGGAATCTTCGCTAGGGCGAATTTCGATCCGTTGCCGGTCATTGAATGCCGCTCCGTCGACGACATAGCCTAGATTCCAGTCAAACACACCTTTATGCCCATATTCTCCATCGCGCACACGATCCAGATATTCGTTATTCAAGCCTCGGCCGTGTGCCGTAATCTGGAACACTTGTTTTTGCAAGGTGCTGTCCCAAACACTCTGTATGTGGTTATCGGCGGCTGTCGCCTGAGGTTGATCACCGTAATATGCGTGATAGGCGTCCCGGATCCGCTTGGTCAGCCCCTCCACCGGCTCGTCGGTCCTCATGGCGCCGCCCAATACGTTGTAGGGAGAGACGCCTTCAATCGCATTCATCCTGATCGTCTTGTAATGGTCTCCGTACCCGCGCGCGGTAACGTCCAGTGCGAAAATGGAAGGCGCGCCGTTGTTATAATGAAAGGCAAACTCATTCGTGCCGAGCGGCAGCTTGGCCAAGTATGGGTGAGCAAATGTTACCGTATTGCCCGAAACCGAGTAATCCACATTAGAACGAAGTGTAGTTTCGCCTTTCGTCACACTCGTTAGGATCTGTCCGGCCGCAAGGTTGATTTGAGTAGAAACAGGGGCGGACTGATCCCACGTACTGTAAGTGGCTTTCTCCGGTGACAGAGAGGTTGCATTCGCCACCTTGTCTTTGCCATAGATGGCCAAGCCGGATAGTCCTATCATCGAGCTGCTATCGTTCACCCGCTTGTCGCGGGGACCAACCAGGACCGTGTTGATCATCACGTAACGGGCCGTGAACGGGTATAGGAATGTCTTCGTGTCGTATCCCCACTGCTGCCCGTTGTACGTGACATATGACCACAAGCCTTCCGTCTCCGTCCCGCCGGCCAGCGTCCAGCCGTGCCCTCTCCAGTCGTAATTGTACGCGGAATCGGAAGCGGTCGGTGCACTAGCCCAAGATGCGGGGTCGTTCGAATAATAGACCTCGAATCTAGTGGCGTTGCTTTGGATGTTGGAGATCGAGTTAGGGAGCTCCAGGTACAGCTTATCGATCGTTTTGGGGGCGCCCAAATCAAGTGTTAAGGCCAAGGTAGACGGCGAATAGTCGGTCATGTAGACATTCGGGCTGGAATTGCGCCAGTACCCGCTGCCCCCCGTGCGAAAAGCGTCCGCTCCCGGATGATCCGCGGCTTCCGAGCTTGCCTTCAGATTCACGCCCGGCTGAGGAGTGAACCGGGACGGATCCACCAGATTGACCGAGCCTGGCGCGGCCGGTATGTAGACGGCATTCGTTACCGATGCGTCAGGCATTTGGGCGTCTGAGCCAGCTGCGTGGACCGTGGAGACGGAAAAAGCGGACAAAGGAATCAGGGATACGGTAAGAGCAAATGAAACAATTCGGCTTAATGCTTGTTTTCGAGCTTGAGGCTTCCACCGCTTCAGCAACATCTTTACAATCCTCCTTCTTTTTTTGTGAATGGAATCATTTTGCAGGCTTTTTGGAATGCCATCCCTCCTCTTGTAAACCATTCTCGGATTATGGTAAACGCTTACAAGAACATCATAATCAATCGGCTAAATTACTGTATATTGGTTTATTTATGACACGCATGGTATTTTTTACGATTAACAAGGTATTGACCCTCACGTTGCGGTATACGTTATTATCAGTTTTGAAGGAGGTCTTTCCCCGATGAGGCCTCCCATTGAAAAAAATCAAAGAGATCGTCGACGATCCGTCATTCGATCGAATCGAGGCATTGGAGATGCATCGGAAGCTGATGCTGGAGAAACGCGAGCGGCTTGATAGAATGATCAGAACGATCGATAAGACGATCCGGCACACGAAAGGAGAAATTCGAATGTCCACCAAAGAAAGATTTGAAGGCTTTGATTTCGGCCATAACCCTTACGAGCAGGAAGCCAGAGAGCGTTGGGGGTACGAAGCTGTTGATAGAGTCGCCTATGTAATCGAGCGCCTATCCAAAGAGGAACAAAAAGGGATGGCTGAAAAAATGGTTGGGATTTACGAGAAACTCGCCTCCGTTCGCAACCTTGCTCCAGAATCGCAAAAAGCTCAAGCTGCTATAAGCGAATGGTATAGTTATTTGAATAGCGGCGACTATCATTACTCGCTCGAAGCCTTCAAAGGATTAGGACAGTTGTATGTAGAAGACGACCGGTTCACGAAAAGTATCGACCAGTTCGGAGACGGTCTAGCCGAATTCATGCGTGATGCGATGGCTATAAACGCGGATAACAAATAAAGATGCAGCAGGCCGCCGACGTCGGTGGCTGCTGCATCTTTATTTCTTCTGATATCGCAATCCAGCAACGCCGTTTTTGTACGAACGTGGGATCCCCTATCTCGATGTAACGAATACAATGATCGCTACTACACCAACAATGCCGGTAATGACATAATGCAGCGTGAGACGGGTCCAATTGCCTTTCGTTCGTTTCTCGTAATCGGGATTCCCTTCTCGATTTTCCTTGGACATCCCTACCGCTATCGTCGCTGCGATGGCTATAAGTAGCAGTACCGCGATCAAAATAACCGAAGTCGATACCATTGTTATGGCCTCCCTTTCTTCTTAGCCCGTATCGTTGTAAATTCATCATAGTTGGACAGACTCCATATGGGACCATCCAATTGGACGGGAATTGCCCCATCCACTTTTCATTGAAATGCAACAATTTCGTCACGGAGTGTTCGCAACCCCCGCTCACCGCTCCCAGAAGCAATTGGTACACTGAGAGTGAGTGTTGTCCAGTCTAGAAACGAGGTGTCGGCCGATGTGGAAGCCGGAGCGCAGTACGAATAAACCGCTATATCGGCAAATCGCGGAGCATATCGAGCAGCGGATCTCGATTGGCGAACTGCCGCCGGGAAGCGTCCTTCCCTCCGAACGGAAGCTGGCGGAGCAATATGGGATCAATCGGAGTACGGCGGTCCAGGCTTATGATGAACTTCGCGCTTCGGGTGTCATTGAGAGGGTGCCCGGGAGCGGAACCCGGGTTAGCAAACATCTATGGGGGATGACTCCGTTGTCTGTGCCGAACTGGAGCCGTTATGTGGAGGGCGGCACTTTCTTGCCGAACTTGCCGTTCATGCGAAGGATCCGGGAAAGTATTCAGAGCGGGGAGAACCACATAAACTTCGCGAGCGGCGAGCTGGCCCCGGAATTGGCGCCGAATGAAGCGGTCCGGACGATTATGACACAGCACCCGTTCGAAGAGACGCTCGGTTATGGCGATCCGCAAGGATACGCCCCTCTGCGCGTGCAATTGGCTTCGTTCCTGCGGACGTATCGGCAAATTCAAGCCACCGATGAATCCATCCTCATCACGTCGGGATCGCAGCAGTCGTTGTACTTGATTACGCAATGCTTGCTGAGTCCGGGCGATGCCATCGCGATCGAGAATCCGTCCTATTGCTACTCCCTGCCCATGTTTCAATCCGCAGGTCTGCGTCTCTTCGGGCTGAGCGTTGACAAGCATGGTGTGAACCCGGAGGAGATTCGAACGCTATATCGTCAGCATCGAATTCGAATGGTGTTTCTGAATCCGAATTACCAGAACCCTACCGGTACGGTATTGGCACCTGCCCGCAGATTGGAAATTGTCGCCTGCTGCGAACAGCTGGGCATCCCGATCGTCGAAGACGACGCCTTCAGCATGACGTCTCTGGAAACCGATCCCCCGATGCCGCTCAAAACGCTGGATCATGGCGGCACGGTGATCTATGTCGGATCGCTCTCCAAAATAGCCGCCTCCGGCCTGCGAATCGGTTGGATGGTCGCCCCGCAATCGGTGATCCACCGGCTGGCCGATGCCCGGCAACAAATGGATTTCGGGCTGAGCATCTTTCCCCAATGGATCGCAGCGCATTTTTTGAATTCGGGCGAATTGGCCCGTCACTTGGATGGACTTCGCCTCTCTCTTCGGCACAGGAGGGATCTCCTCGTGGATGCGCTGATCCGAGAGCTCCCCGAGGAGATCACGTTTGAATTGCCGAACGGAGGCTTGAATCTATGGTGCAAGGTCAACAAGCCGGTAGGCGATTACGAGCTACTGGAGAAGGGCATCAAGCAAGGCGTCCTCTTCGTCCCAGGGAGCGTGTACGGCTCCGAGTCCGGGTATGTCCGGTTATCGTATGCCCGGCCTCGGGAAGAGGAGATCGAGACGGGCATCCGGAAATTCGCCGAAGCTCTGCGTACTACGCTCGCCCCCCGGTAAGCGATACTATAACGAATGGACCAAGTTTTTCAAATACTGAACCGACCGCTGAACGTCTTCCAACATCGAGCGCTGAGGGTTCGTCTTGGGCGGGTGCCATAGCTCCATCCCGATCCAACCGGAGTATCCGATCTTCTGCAGAGTACCGATCAGCCTGGACATGTCAATGTCCCCCTCGAGCAAATCCTCGGCAGGCGTGGAGCCGAATTGATTTCTTAAGTGCAGGGCGGTGATGCGGTCCGGATATCGAAGCATCCACTCGAGCGGATCGTGTCCGGCCGTGTGAGCCCATCCGGTATCCACACAAAGCCCGACGATGGGGTCGGCATAATCAATGACAGAGCGAAGATCCCCTTCCGCCTTGGTATAAGCGGCAGCATGATTATGCATGCAAACCTTGAGTCCCAGCGGACTCATGAACCGTGCGATGCGGGTCATATTGTCCCCCTGCCGCTTAAGCTCCTCCTCCGTCTTCTGCTGCGGGTTAGCCCATTCTCCCTTCGGGTTTGCGTTGAGAAGGAGGTCGGTGCCCCCGGCTTCCGAGAACCTTCTCGCAGGCGTTATGACGGTTTCGTCTATCCGTAGCGACTCGAACGGTTCATGAAGAGGCAGCCCCACATACATCGCGGCTATTCTCAGACCATACGCCCGAGTTAATGCGACCGCATCGTGCCTCGGAGCGACCTCCACGGCATCCAGCCCCGCCTTCGCACAATCCCTAAGGATCGCGTCCAGAGACGAATCCCGGCCGTCCGCTTTATAGCGCTCCTCCCAGCCGTACAAATTCGAGCTGTATCCGCTAATGTTCATCGAACATGCCCCCCGTTCTTCCAGCTATTATCGAAAGCTTGCCCGTGTCCGATGACGCATAGATAGAGTCGATGATGGACTGAATGGTCCAGGCATTTTCCAGATTCGTCCCGGGCTGTCGGCGATCCCGAATCGAGGCGGCGAAATCGGATATAGGTCCCGCGTGAACGCCGGACCAAGTATCGGCGCCTTTCCAGATCGTATGCCGGACCACCCCTTCCTCCGTAACGGCCTCGTGGAAAACGATTTCTTTCTCCTCCGAAGGAAGCAAGTACAAGTCGAGCGTTCCCTTTGTGCCGACGATTTGCCACGCATGTTCACGGTTTCCCGGTATCATCGCTCCCCGCTCGAAGTGGATCACGGCGCCGCCCGAACATCCGATCATGGCCACTACGTGCGTCTCGGCGTCGGACTCCGGCGCAATGTACGATTCATAGGGCGGAGCGACGTTCCATTTACGGCCGTACACCGTCTCCGGCTGGAGCGTCCAACCCAGAATGCCGAGGATATAATCCAGGTCGTAGACCCCCCAGTCCGCCAACACGCCGCCGCCGTTCACCGTTCTGCTGTACTGCCAAGGCAGAGGAGGAGCATTCGGAGGTGCGGCCGGAGCGATGTTGCGGCAGCGGATGACCCGGATGTCTCCGAGCGCGCCGGTCTGGATGAATTCAGCCGCAGCACGCGCCGAATCGAAGAACCGGAACCGGGAAGAGCAGCATCCGGCGATCAGCTCTCCTCTAACCTCGATCATCCGGCGTACCTCTTCCGCATTCATACCGGCCGGCTTCTCCAGCAGCACGTGTTTGCCCTGCGCGAACGCTTTCAGAGCAAGCTCCGTGCGGTATTTCGTTTGCAGGGCCAGTACGACTCCTTCGATCTCCGGGTTGGCGAAGAGCTCATCCGGATCCGTGTATACGGTGGGAATCCCGAATTTGTCGGCGGTCGAACGCGCCGCCTGCTCCCGGATATCGGCAACCGCCGTTACTAGAATGTGCTCGGACTCCATCGCGTGCTTGAGATGATGTTGGGCGATCATGCCGCATCCTACGATACCCAACTTGATTTTGCTCCCCATGGGCTCCCCCCGCTTCAGCTTTATTCCCAAACTCATTTCGCGAACCGCCAGTGGAATTCCTCCTACGCTCGAATTTCCGGGCCCGGAATGAAACATGTGAGAAATGGAAAACTATATGCGAATCAGGACCAACCACTTTACGGATAGAACATCACGGAGGAAGCTCATGCGTATTTTCAAGCCGTCGCTTATCGTTCGGTCCATGGAGGACTTGGACGGAGACGCGCTGCAGCGGGCAGGCATCAAAGGCATTATCGTCAATTGGAGCAATACGTTAATTCCGGCGAATTCCGTGTCCGCGACGGATTCGATGATGAACTGGCTGAAAACGTTCAAGTCTCGTTACCCCATCAAGCTGATCATCGTCTCGAACAGTAAACCTCCCGCGGCGGGTAATGAGCTCGTTCAGGAGATTCCGGCGCTGTTCAGGGCGACTAAACCGAGGAAAAAAGCGTTTCTCGCGGCTCTGGAGGTACTCGGCACACATACGAAGGAGACCGCGGTGATCGGCAATGGCATTGTTACTGACTTATGGGGCGGCAACCGACTGGGAATGTATACGATCTTCGTCTCGCCTTCTTGGACCAAACCCCGGTTTCTCGGCGCCATCAAACGATTGATGGTCAAAGTGCTTCGAGTGTGATTCGATGTAATCCACTCGTCCCCCGCCTGCAAACTAAAGGGGGCTCTTATGTCTTAGCGATCTCGCAATAATTTCCGAGATCGCTTCGATGCTGATGGGCTTGCTGACGTATTCGTCCATGCCCGCCGCCAAGTATTTTTCGCGGTCGCCCTTGATTGCATGGGCCGTCACCGCTACGATATACGGACTCTTACTCGCGGACAGCGTCTCTCTTATGAGCTTGGTAGCGGCTAACCCGTCCATCACCGGCATCTGGACATCCATGAATATGATGTCGTACGGGTACCGCCGGAACGCTTCCACGGCCTCTTGTCCGTTCAGCACGGCCGTTGAGTTGTAGCCCAGCTTCTCGACCATTTTTTTCAAGACGATGTGATTCACTTCGTTATCTTCCGCGATCAGAATTTTCAGCGTATTATCGGCGAGATTCTCCGGATTGGCCGAGGCGTCGTCCTGCTGCTTGCCCGGATGGGCTCCGATTTGTAAGCTCGTCGTAAACTTAAAAACCGACCCCGGGTGATCGGTGCTAGGCTCGTACCAGATTTCGCCGCCCATCAGTTGAACCAGCTTTTTGCAAATCGCGAGTCCCAATCCGGTCCCTTCCACTTTCCGGGTCATGTAGTTATCCGCTTGAAAAAACGGTTCGAATAACCTTGCGGCTTTATCCTTAGGCACTCCGAGACCGGTGTCGCGGACCGTAAACAGTAGACGCACCATCCCTTGTTCCTGCATAAGCCGTTGAACAGAGACCGTGATCGCTCCATTCGGGGTAAACTTAATGGCATTGCTGAGAAGATTCATAAGCACTTGCTTGATTTTCGTAACATCGCCAACCACCAGGGTGGGCACATCGGGATTGACGGAAGTCGTGATCTCCAGATTTTTCTCCAGCGCTTTCGGCAAAATCGTATTCATCGCCTCCGTGAGAATCCCCCTCACGCTGAACAGCTCCTCCGACAACACTTCCTTGCCGGCTTCTATTTTGGAAAAGTCCAGAATATCGTTGATGATCATAAGGAGCGTATCGCCGCTCTTTTTAATAATTTGAACGTACTCCTGCTGCTCCTCATCCAACGACGTTTCCATCAGCAAATCGGTCATCCCGATTACGCCGTTCATAGGCGTGCGGATCTCATGGCTCATCATGGCCAAAAATTCGCTTTTCGCGTTATTCGTCTTTTCCGCCGCTTCCTTCTCGATAATCAGCCTCTTCTGTTCGGTCATGTCCTTGGCGATCAAGTAGAATCCCACATTGCTGCCGTGAATGATGATCGGCGCGAGGGTGGCCAACACCTCCACCGCGAGACCTTCTTTGTGTTTGATATAATTGATATCTTGCTCAGCCGCGGTGAAATCCTCCGAGGCGGACAAGACATTGACCAGATTGCGATCCCCGATGATCCAGGAGATGCTCGAACCGATCAGTTCTTCAATGGTGTAGCCTGTCAGCTGCTCCGCCATCCGATTGCCGTTAATGATCGTGCCGTCCAGCCCAAAGGAGATGATCGCGTCGTGATTGTACTTTTTGAGCGAAGTGTAACGCTCAATACTTTCTTGCAGCTTTTGTTCCGCCACCTTGCTCTTCGTAATATCTATAATCTGCGAGATAAAGTATTGAGGTTTCCCCGTGTCTTCATCCCGAACGAGCGAGACATGAATGGACGTCCACAAAATTTCGCCGTTTTTGAGCGTATACTTCTTCTCGAGTTCGTAGGAAGAAGTAAGTCCTTCGAATAATTCGCTTACCAACTGCTCACTCTTGCCGGCATCTTGGGAATAAATGAAATCTGACGCGTCAAGCGCCAATATCTCTTCATGGGTATACTTGAATATTTTACATACCGAGGGATTCACACTCATCCACTTGCCGTCCAATGAGATCAGAACGATCCCGATCGAAGCATTCTTAAATACATGTTCGAATAGGGCTTGCTGGCTAATTACGTCCGTATTCTGCATGTTTTGCACCTCCTCCATCGACTATTATACAACAGTCGTAGAGCGAATCCTCCCCAAATACGCGATACATTTTGAGAACCGAACGATCCGTTTCGACTGCATTCGCAACGGTTCCGGACTGTCTACTGGCTGTGTACGGGCGGCTACTTCAAGCTGTAATACCCAATAGTCGCGTTTCTGAATCCGTCCTAATCGTGAAATGATTGGCAATATGAAAAAGAGAGCAAGCCATAGCCGGCCCGCTCTCCCCGTACAATTTTCCTGTCGGTTGGATACCCAACCCATTAATCTTTTGTAATGATTACCGTGCGCATGGCTTCATTCCAGCTTGTTTTGCCGCCTAATTGGTTTACGATAAAGGTCAGCGGTACGAAGCTATTGTCATCCCGAATGAGAACCTCAACTTCCATTGCTGTGCTCTTCCCATCCACGATAGCAATATTGCTGCCTCCCCGGAGAACAATAGTTCGAGAAGCCAGCGGATCCGTCACCGTAATCGTTTGATCGGTAGAATTCCATTCCACCTTGGCATTCAATCGTTCGGCGATAAATCGGATCGGGACCATTGTGACGCCTCTCTCGATGAAAGGCTGTTGTCGATTCGGTACATATTCACCGGTGCCCAGGAACAGAGGCAGCGAGATTTTGGCAATCCCGAGGTCCTTTTTCAGCAGTTGGTACACGGCCGAGTTCGGGTCGAAATTTTGCAGAAGATCTGCCGGTTTCATTCCCTTATCGAAGGTGAACGCTCCCCCTTGCATCGGGATCGAATCAGCCTTGACATTACCATTGACGTTCCAGTTCTCCATGGACATCGTGATGCCTACGGAGGCGATTCCCCCGGAATTCTCCTGCGGCGGCACTGCGATCTTCATGGAAGTGTCCGACTTTCTCAGCTTGAAGCTGTTATCGAAGAAGAGATCCGTCTTGAACCATGAATCTTGGTTGAATGCGGTGTCCAGAGCTTTCTGAGCTTCCTTGCCGGTGCTTTCCAGGGCGACTAGCGCAATGACGAACAACTGCTTCACTTCCGTATGAATCACTTCGATCGCAATGTCACGATCGTCCAACACCGCTTTGATCCCCGTCACGATCGGCTGCATGACCGTTTTGACTTGGCCTATCGGACTGCTGTTGTACGGAGTCAGTTCGTCCACGTAGTATAAATCCATTTCTTCTTCGTCCATGCCTTCCTCATCCATGCCTTCCACTTCTTCCGGCACCGACTTGATGGCCTTTTCCAGCTCTGCCGCGATTATCGGGTATAATGCATCGTAAAGCTGACCGATCAGCTCCTTGAGCGACTCGTCATCCTTCAGGACATTTTTGACAAAAGCTTTCACCAGCGGCAGCAGTTCTTTGCCCGTAATTTCGCTATGCAGCTTATGTAAGGATACCGTCTCTCCATGGATGAGCTCGCTCACGTTTTCTACGTTGATCTTGCTTGGGTTAGGCAGCTGCTTGATGAAATAGGACATGATGCCGCGCGACAATTCGCCGTCGCTCAACTTCTTCTGAAGCTCCGTGAGAAAAGGCTCCATCTCGGTTGAAGCTGATTGGTCCTTCAGATTGAACACGATCGGCTTCTTGCCGCCATCGACCTTTAGCACGATTTGCTCTTCGGTCACACCCGCTTCGAACGGGATCGTGTAACTCGCAATCGAGGCTGTCCCCTTCACGGACATTCGCGCGCTGCTCTCCATTTTGATCGATTCGAGGCTGACTGTCATCTTCTCGAAAACCTTCAGCATCGCCCGTTGTTCAGGCGCCATTTGCGCTTTCTCGTCCATCTCAAGATGGAGTGCGAATTCGCCTTTCCCTTCCATCGATTTCGCGACCACGGCTTCTACCAATGCTTTATTTACATCGAAGCCCCCTACGGCCTGACAACTTGCAAGAATCACTAACAAGGCTACAAACAATACTTTACTCCAACTCATTTTCCAACGCGGTCTCTTCATAGACTCACCTGTCCCTCTCCCATTAAATGCTAATCTCTATCCAAAACTAGAATTATTCGACAGGAAGCGAAAATCTCCTCTTTTCTAAATGGATCTCCAGCCCTGTCATTCTGCTGACGGCCAAGGGCGAGACCTCTGACAAAATCTCCGGGCTGGACTACGGAGCGGGGACTACGTAGCGAAGCCCTTCTCGACAGGGGAGCTGCTTGCCCGAATCAGGGCGGCGCTTAGACGGAAGGGCGAGGTCGTGGCGGAGGATTCGCTCAAGGTCGGAGATGTCGAATTGAATACGACGAATCACAAGCTCGCTTGCAACGGGAAGGAGCTCAAGCTGATTCTGAAAGAGAGCGAGCTCTTGGAGCTGCTGATGACGAGGAGAAACTCGGTGACTTCCAAGGAGCAGATCATCGAGAAGCTATGGGGTTTCGATACGGAGGTCGAGCATAACAACGTGGAAGTGTACATTTCGTTCCTGTGGAAAAACCTCACCAACGACCTTCTACGTGCACATAAATCTGAGTGATGCGGTCGAAAGCGTCATCCTTACGATGGAAGCCGTCATCTTCGAGAAAGAGCTCACATTCCGTTACGAGATCGAACCGGACTTGTTCGTACGCGGCAACAGCGAGCAGCTCAAGCAGGTGGTGATGATTCTGTTGGACAATGCGATCAAGTATACGAACCCGAAGGGCTCGATCTCACTTACGCTGGCCAAGCGGCATCACGATATTCTGCTTACCGAAACGAATACCGGCCAAGGCATTGCGCCCGAGCATCTCGATCGCATCTTCGACCGCTTCTATCGCGCCGATCCGTCCCGTTCCCGCAAGCATGGCGGCTACGGCCTCGGCTTGGCTATCGCCAAATCGATTGTGGAGCAGCATAAGGGCAAGCTTTACGCGAAGACCGTGCCGAATGAGACGACTTCGTTCTATGTACATCTGCCGTAGACCTGCACCATTACTTAAGCTTTTTGTTGATACTGTGCAACAGCTTGATGATTTCGGCAGTGCCGCGCAAAAAAGCTCCAATCAAAACAAAGACGCTTACTGTTGAGAAAAAAGGGACGCGAGTGTCGTCGGCACGCGGGAAAAACGGGAGAATCAACCCGATCACGACTACCGCCCAAGCGAGAAAGATGAGGAACGAAGCGATTTTGTTATTACTTTTGTCCCGATAGTCTAATTCGTGGTTGTGGATGTTGTCCCTGTCCAAAGTGGTCCCCCGCTCGCTCAGTTATCTTTTAAAAATTAGTCTGCCCAATGCTTAACAAGAGGCTGTCCCAAAATGACGAAATGGCGGCGCTAAGGGATTCATCCCTGCGCCGCCATTTCCGGCTACGGAGTCACATTCTCCACTAGAGTAAGGTCATCGAGCCAAGCCGGAGCGTTCGCGGTTTGGTTCATCCTGTACTGGACATAGGCTTGTGTGGTGCCGGCGGGCACGACGAGAGGCAGACTGCGATACATCCAGCTCGAGCTGGATGGCACGGTCAGCCATTGGTAGGATATCGTCGCGCCCGCTGCATTGGCATAGCGCATGCCTAGCAGCACTTGTCCTGCTGACGATTCGTGCTTCGTCCAACCGGATAGGGTGTAGCTTCGCCCAGCAACAAGCGGGATGACCGACGAGGAGACGAAATTGTTGCCGTTCGTGCTGCTAGGCGACAGTCGCACCGAGTGCAGGCCGGCATGCACGCTCTCCGTGTCCCAGTACCCTGCGCTCATATTCCAATCCGCCGGCGCCGCACCGCTGCCCGCAGCCGTCTCGAATCCCGGATTTTTGACCAGGTTCCGGCTCATGTTCACATTCAGAGTCGGGGAGTAGAACGTCAAGGAGCCGACCTTGACCTGAATGCCTAACGGGTACATGCCGTCTATCGCCGTGCTCGAGTTCAAATACACCGAGCCTTGAACCGTCACCTTTCCTCCGGCTGCTACGCTGACGGCTCCCGGTATATTCACGCCAAGCAGCGGAGCGACTTGCGGCAACAGCTCAGCTGTTATGGCATGGTTTGCCCTGTTAGTCAATTCGACTTGAAAAGAAGCTTGATCTGGCCCCGACAACAAAACAGAATCCGGGTTTAGCTCTACAGTCATCAACGGCATTGTACGAATGCTCGTCATCGACTTTGCCGCCATATTTACGTCGCCGTATTCGAAGTCCACAACCCCGCTTACGCCATAGTCAGCTTCACCTACACTGGCCGGGACGATAAAGGAGGAGGTGCTGCTGTACGTCCCGCCGGGAATCAGGCTGCCCACGACTTCCGTAATAGGCGCCAGCTGGAACGAATCGGGGAACCGGATCGTCACTGCCGCATTCGTAATCGCGTTCGCCCCCCTATTCGTAACCGTCACATGGATCTCCGACGCATCCCCGAGCAGGACCGTGCCGTCGGGCTCCGTCTCCAGCTCAATCCCGATCTGGGACCCAGCCAGCGGCATAATGGCGTCCAAATACCGCTGGAGCGCGTCGACCATGTCCTCACGGTCACCGCCTAGTGTATGCGAGGGCTTTTCCTCCACCCACGCCTTCAGCGACTGTGCCTGTTGGATCAAGTCCATCACATCCGATACCACGATATTCCAATTAGGAACCAGCCCGCTTAACCGGTCGGCGACCTCCTGGGTTCTCGCGATCAACTGTGCGGTTTTGTTCGACCAGTGCGGCTGTGTCGACAACGACTCATCCTGCAGCAGCCTTCCAGCAGCTTGATCGGCTATGTCGGCAAAAGGGGTCAAGCGATATATATGCGTGTCATATGCCCCTAGCTCTACGTTCAATTGTGCCGACGGGCTGCTGAATGACGAAGGCAAATCCCCGTACAGCAGCTCCGCTTCATAGCCGGTGACAGGCATCGGAATCGAGACCGATTTTCCCTGGTTCGTCTCATTCAGCGCGACGACGTACAGCTCGCCATTGCTGCTCCCGCTGTTCCAGATCGCCCATTCCACACCGCCCGCCCTGAATTGACTTATAGGAGCCGAAAGCGCCAACTGTCCGATCAGCTCCAGCTCCGGCTTGAAGGCTACAAGCCCCGGCCATAGCTCCGACGCAGGCAAGCTCCAGCCCGGATCATTGATGGCATAATACCCAAGCCCTGTCGCCCCGGCGAGCAACGATTGATAGGACATATTGCGCACTTCTGTGATTGTAGGCAAGTAGGTCCACGCCGACGGCGGTGGATAGGCGAACGTCTGCAGAATGGACCATACGGGCCTGCCCCCACGCGCCGCTTCCTTCGCATCGCGCACTTGATCCCCGACATTCGTGATCGGGTAATTCGGCAAAGGATATGCATCCACTGTGAATATGTCAGGAACTCGGGCATAATTCCCATATTGCAGCGGATCGCCCTCCACCATGTACACCGGATGGATCGAATCCAGCGTTCTCACGAGCGTATACGCATCCGTGACCTGCTCCACGGAGACGGAGTTACCGCTCGGTTCGTCGATGATCATCCAGCCCAGCAGAGCCGGGTGGTGCTTGAATTCCTCCACGTACATCCGCATTTTCTCATAGTCCTTGGTAACGTTCGCGTAATAGTACAGCGGGAACAGCACTTTAAGCCCGCTCGCCTGGGCAGCGTCCATCGCGCTGCGGACATCCGCTATCGACGACGTTTGTGGCCCCTGCACCGTATTTATGCCGATCTGGTGAAGCTGATCATATTGATTCACATTGGCATGATAAGCGATTACCGGGAAGAAGGGCTCGCCTCCGGATTGAATGACACCTACCGAGGGCAGCGTCGCCGGCCGGGCCCACCGGTAGATAAGGGAGGACTCCTCCTCCCATACCGACGCATCCGGTCCATAGAGAATAGCCTCTACCTCATAGGCTGTATTCGGGGTCATGACGGAAGGATCGAAGGCGATTGCCAGTTCCGGCTGAGCCGGCAACCCGTACACGGAAGCGACGACCGTGCCGTAAACGGCATCGGATACGCGAACCGCCACGGTTTTGCCGGCGTAATCATGATCGGTAAACCGAGTGCTCAGCCGCACATTCCCTTGCGTTTGATCCGTGTAATAAACGATTTGATCCGTTGTCAGGGTCAGATTGGCCAGTCGAACGGAAGTATCTTCGAACTGCACCGTCCCCGTCCCCCATAGCCGCAAATATACAACGGCAATGACAGACTCTTCCGGGGCGGTCAGACGCAAGGAATAGGGTTGCCAATCTCCGGTCACCTCGCGAATATAAGGCCCGAATACGCCAGAAACCCAATTGGCGGAGGTAGGTTGCGTCCCCTTATAGAACTCCACCTTAATGACGACACCCTTGCCTTGAACGCCGGACGTCTTGAACCAGGCGGAAAAGTCATACGTGCTTCCCGCCTCCACCGGGATGACCTGGGAGACCCAGGGATTCGTCAGGGAACCGGACTGGACGGTCACCCCGGCCAGCCCGGTACGCGCCGCTTGCGAGGAAAGGGTGACCGCCGAGCCGCCCCATCCGCCGATGGCGTTCCATGATTCCGGCACTCCGCCAGTCGATTGTTCGAAGCCGGCATTTTGCAATAAGTTCGGATTCACATGCAGCGCCTCGGCCTGCTGCGGCCGGATGGACAAGGTGGACACAACCAAAAGTAGGACTAGGACAAAAGTCGGCAGCTTGCGCAGGGTGATTGCCATTTGTCGACCCTCCAATGAAAATGGTTATTTCTTTGCCGCGTTCAGGTCCGTTATGCGCTTCTTGGCATCCTCATCCGCCTGGCGCAGGCCGGTATTCATATCCACACTGCCGATCTGGATCTTCGTCCCATAGCTCGCATAGATTCCGGCGATATCCGCTTCGTAAGACGCTTTGGGCGGGATGGCGGCGAATTTGTTGTAGAAGACCGACTTCCAGTTTTTATCCTTGAAGACCGATTTCTTGCCAAGCTCCTGCTGTACCGCTTCGCTCTTCAAGACGGGCATCGTGCCGATCCGGGCCAGCTCCGTCTGGAACTCGTCCGAGAGCATATACTTGAGCACTTCCATGGCGGCGTCCTTCTGCTTCGCCATCTTCGTAATGCCGAAGTAGCTGGGGTACGCCTGCGAGCCTACGCCCGGCAGTTCCTTGAAGGTCGGCATCGATACCATATCCCACTCCATCGATTTGAATTGCTCCTCCCATACGGTGGCAAGGCTGGATACATAATTGATCATCGCTATGTTTTTCGCCTTTACGAAATCATCAATGATCGGCGCTTTGTTCGTAGTTTTCATCATGTTCTGCAAATTAGAGTCTTGTACGGGATCCAGGAATACCGTCTGAAAAAAGCGCTTCCATCTATCGTCGGAATTGATCGTCGGGGTATCCGTCTTCAGATCGGCGGAAGGCACAGAAAGCTGCATCATGCGAACGGAGTGTGCCGGAGACTGGGCGAATCCCACATATTGGGTTCCACCGTCGACCCGGGTGAGCCTTTTGGACAGATCCGCAATCTGGTCCCACGTCATGCCATCCTTCGGATACTCGACGCCGAATTTATCGAACAGCGACTTGTTGTAGTACAAGACCAGATTATTATTGTAGATCGGCAGGGCGTAGAGCTTCCCGCCCGAGGCTTGCTTCACCGCTTCGACAATCGTAGGTTCGATCCGGGATAGATCCACCTGGTGCTTCGATACCAAGTCGGACATATCGAATTGAATATCGCTGCCAAACGCATAATTTTCAAAATTGCCAATCGTCTGGAAGAAAATATCAAACCGGGTACCCGACGCGATCAATTCTGGCAGGTTCGTGCCAGGGCCTTTCATGATGTATTTGATCGTGTAGTTGGGGAATTTCTTGCGCAGCATGTTGCCGAATCGAAGATCAAAGCTCTCGACCGGATCGCCGTTATTGGAATAAAACACGACTTCTGCCGGTTCATTCGACGGTGTCGGCGGATTGGCTGCAGGGCTTGGACTTGGTTCCGCCTTCGGGGCGGTAGAGGATCCTCCGTTGCCCGAACAAGCTGACAAGAGGCTTAGAATGACGAGCACGATCAAGAAACTCCAGTATTTTCCCTTTTTCATGGAACTGCTCCTCTCAAGGTTAAGTAATCGATTTCTTCACTTTAAAAAAGAGAGACTAGATCAACCCCGCTAACCCTTCCAAGGAATCGTCGAGCCTCTCATCGAAACGGAACATACTACTTCTTCCTCCACCCATCTAACCTTTTCCTTCTCCGATGCTTCCCGGGTCAAAATATCCAACGTGCGCTTCGCCAAATATTCGATGGACGGCCCTGCTGTCGTCAGCGGCACGTCAGACGCCTCAAGCTCCGGAATATCGTCATATACGACAAGCGACACCTGCTCCGGCACTCTAATATTCAGCTCCCGAAGCAATCGAGTCGTAGGGAACAAGCTGCCTTGACTGTCTACTACGATCGCGCTGGGCCTCTCGTCATGCCCCATCATGTTCGTCAGCTGCGACTTAAAGGAAGGATCAGTCGGATCCAGGATATACTCGGGACGATAATCGAGCTTGAACGCGGCAAGCCCCTGCATGTATCCGTTGAATTTGTGCAGATCCGTCTGGCCGATGAAGGCCACTCTCCGATGGCCCAAGTCCGCCAAGTGGCCGACGGCATTCCGCACCGCCCCGATCCTGTCAATCGCGAGGCTATGGGCCCGTTCGCTTCTCCAGCCGCCCAGCAAGAGCATCTCCCCGCGGAATTTCTCCTTCTCCTGCAGGAACTCCAAGGTCGGATTCCAATCCGGCCGCCAGTACACGACATAATCGACGAAGTAGCGATTGAACGTGCGCATCGCTTCATCAGGCCCCGCCATCGAGAAAATCACTTGCAGCCCGCGCCGCGCCGCTTCTTTTTGAATCTCGAAGCTTAAGTCGTAGAAGAACAGCCCCTTCAACTTGGGCCAGATCATTCCGAGCATGCTTGGTTGCTTTTGCGCCAGCTTCTTGGCCGCCAGACTCGGCACGTAATTCATCCGATCGGCGATCTTCTTAATGGCCTGGCGCTTCTCTTCACTTACACCGGGCTCGTCATTCAACGCACGGGACACGGTTACGAAGGTAACGCCAGCCTCTCTTGCGATATCTTTGATCGTAACCATGACCACGCGCCTCCTTGAATTGCGATTTACGTTCAGTATAGTACAGCTAGTATGTCTTTACAATATTTAATTAAATGAATCCGATTTAAAGATTTTTAAGTAAACGTTTAAGTAATGGGCATAAAAAAATTCACCACGTTAACGGTCCTATGGAGAATTTTCACGCTTCATGCTGCAACAGTATCGCCTTGCGGGTGAACGAGTCGTCCCCTGACGCCCACGCATACTCGCATTCCGTCTCGCAGTAGAGCTCGACCGCCCCCATATCCAGATCGTAAACGAGCGTGGCCACCTTATCGATCGAATCGAGCACGACAGAGAATCGGCGAGTGAAAATGTAGCCGGCTACGGTCAATCTTCCCTTAACAGCCAACTCTACGGGCGATCGGTGCTTCTGCCGGTGCTCCTCGCTCTCGGCTGCGATAAGCGCCAGCATCTCCTCGGTCGCGCCGCCCCAATGACCGTGCTTCCCTACGTCCGGCAGCTCTCGATAGCGCACCAGACTGCCCTTGCCGGCATCAGCCGCCCGGGCCACGAACTTTCTGGAATGCTCCGACGGCACGCGGGAATCCGCCTCTCCATGCACGATGTAGATCGGAGTCTGCAAATTGACCACCGTTGTCAGCCCGCTCCTCGACTCATACGCCATCGGATTCGCCTCCGGGCTGCACCCGATCCATACGTCCAATTCATCGCGGAATTCCCCGACCTCATCCTGACGATACCAGAGGGCATAGTCGGACATGCCGCATAAGGACGTAGCCGCTGCGAAGGTGTCGGGGAATTTGCCCACGATCGATAGCGCATTGCCCCCGCCGCCGCTGCCCGCTTCGAAATACACGATATCCGGATCCAGGATATACTCCGCATAATGGCGTCGGACATAGTCGATGGCATCGATGATGTCGTACAGCTCCCAGCCGTTGCAGTCCGCCTCCCCTTCCGAGTGGGGTCTGCCGCGCATATCGACCTCGACCCTCAAGTACGCACTCTCATCCTGCGGTTGATCCATAGGGGTGAAGCCGCGAATCCCCATATGCCAGCCATGTGTGCCGGCCAGGATATAACCCGGCTTGGCCGGCTTCAAGATCCGGGCTGCGAGCTGGATTCCGGGCGTACGGGACGACTCGTAGTAGACGAAGTCGCAATAAGGCGAAGTCTGGTTCACCTTCTCGCCCGTCTGCTTGGGCAGACGAATCCGATCCTCATATTGCTCGTACGCCATCGGGCTGCCTCCCTAGTGACGGAGCTAGCAGCTCCGAGATGCTAACCGGCTTTCCTTCCGCGATAGAGACGTTGGCTGCGGCACCGATCAAGAGTGACATGGCCCCCGACAAGCTCCCGGCTTGTTGGCCGAGCGGATCCGCCACATCCCCGACGAATAGCATCCGGCGTAGCCGTTCATCGCTGCCGCCATGCCCACCGGCGGCGATCGGTACGCGGTACACCTCCGTCTCTCCGCTGGGTCTCGTGATCCTGATCTTGAGCGCGCTATCCTGCTCCTGATGCTGGTCGCTGATCTCCATTCGGCCGGAACTACCCTGCAGCGTAGCCTTCCAGCCCTCGACCGGACTGAATGCCACCAAAGAATACGTCAGCAGAGGCCCGCCTGCATACTGGACATGGACGGACATCGTATCGTAGATGTTGATCCGTTCGCCGAACACGCATTGGTCGCGGTAATAGCCATCCTCTTGCTCGGCTTGCAAATAGTAGCGGTTCACAAACTCATTTTTTGAGATGTCGAAATAAAACTCGCAATCGGACTTATGTTCGCATGTCAGGCAGCGATGTCCCCGCTTCTCGCGGGTAGGGCCATAGAAGACCCGCTTGCCGAAGGCGTGCACTTCCTCGGGATGCCGGTCCAGCAGCCAGTTGACCATGTCGAAGTGATGGGTAGATTTGTGCACGAGCAGTCCTCCACTGTACTCCATCTGCCCATGCCATCTTCGAAAATAATCCGCACCGTGCGACCGGTCCAGGAACCATTCCAGCGCGACATGGTGGACATCGCCGATCACCCGCTGCAGCAGCAGCTCTTTGATCTTGGCTACATACGGGACATACCGCATGTTGAACGTGACCTTGAGCGAACGGCCGGTTCGCTTCTCCGTGTCGAGAATCTCCCGGCATTTCTCGGCGTCGATCGTCATCGGCTTTTCGGAAATCACGTCACAGCCCGCTTCCATAGCCGCTATGATGTAGGTGTGATGGGTAGAATCTGAACTGGCTACGACGACCGTATCTGGCCGAACGCTCTGCAACATCGTGTCAAAATCATCATAGATCGGCACGCCCTCACATTCCTCGCTGAGCGCCTTAGCCCGGCTGGTATTCGGATCATAGATGCCTCCGAAATGGACTGATCCTTTGAGCTCATGGACAAACGGCAATGCAAACATAGCGCGCGCCCGCCCGCCTGCTCCTACCAAGACGACTGTTTTCATGCTTGACTCCTCTCCTGATTAATGGTAACTATAGGTGTGTACAAGATAGTAATCGATTTCTACGCTAGTGTATCATAGCGCTTTCAAATTTCCAATGGCGTTTTTCATCCTTGCTCAACATTATTTTTTTGGAAAGGTATGGGAATGGCATGAAATGCAGCATGAACCGAATGTTCGACCCCGAGGTTGCCTCGACTAAGGCGAAGGCTGGAGGTGTCCGTGATGCCTGCTAACGATACGGTCATGCGCGGCCTTCATTATCGAACGGGCGAGCCCATCGAGATTGGGATCCGCGAAGGCTTTATCACCTCGATCGAGCCTATCCCGCCTATCGAACCATATGGCTCCCCCTTATCCGGCATCGACGGAAGGACCGGCAGCCTGCCTTGGATCGGCCCTGGCCTCATCGACCTTCAGTTGAACGGCTATACAGGGATGGATTTCAATACGTTGCCGATCCCGGAGGGCATGACAGAGCGGATGACCCGGGCGCTCTGGGACGAAGGGGTCACGACCTACTATCCGACTGTCATCACCAATTCCTCCGAGAACATCACCCAGGCCGTCCGGGCGATCGCGCTAGCTCGCGATCGAGATCCCCTGACGCAAGCTTCGGTGCACGGGATTCACCTGGAAGGGCCCTTCATCAGCACTTGCACCGTGGAGAGGACGCTCAGGCTGGGCGTACTTAGCGAAGAAGAAGAAGTTGCAGCTGCGGTATCTAGGCCGTAACTCACCGCTTGTTCCAAGTATCCTTCAACGGGACGATGCGGTTAAAGACGAGCCGGTCGCCGGTCGTGGACTTGGAGTCCACGCAAAAATAACCATGCCGGAAAAATTGGAATCGATGCTCCGGGCAGGCGTCTAGTACGAAAGGCTCCAACCGTGCATCCTGGAGCAGGACATGCGAGTCCGGGTTGAGCGTATACGTCCAATCCCCGCCGTCCTCCTGCGGAATGCTTTGATCGAGCAGCAGGTTCTCGTACAAATGAACGTCTGCTCTTACGGCGTGATCGGCGGAAACCCAATGAATCGTCCCCTTCACCTTGCGTCCGACAAATCCCGTACCGCTCTTCGTGAGCGGGTCATACGTACAACGCAGCTCTGATATGGCTCCTGTAGCGGGATCGCGGATCACTTCTTCGCATCGGATGAAGTAGGCGCCCTTCAGCCGGACCTCCGTATTCGGACTGAGCCGGTGAAACCCTTCAGGCGGCTGCTCCTCGAAATCGTCCCGCTCGATGTAGATCGTTCTTGAGAAAGGCACCTTTCGGCTCCCCATCGCTTCATTCTCCTTGTTGTTCTCAACCGTCAACAGTTCCACGACATCTTCGGGGTAGTTGGTGATGACGACTTTCAGCGGCTGCAAAACGGCCATGACGCTAACCGTCCGCTCCTTGAGATCCTGCCGGAGGCAATGCTCCAGGAGCGAGATGTGCACCGTGCTTTGGGTTCGGATGCTGCCGATCTCCTCGATGAAGCTGCGGATGCTCTCAGGCGTGAAGCCCCTTCTTCTAACTCCTCGAAGCGTCGGCAACCTCGGATCGTCCCAGCCGTCCACATAGCCCCCTTCGACCAGCTGCCTTAGGAACCGCTTGCTCGTCACGACGCCCGTCAGGTTCAGCCGGCCGAACTCCCTTTGCCGCGGAGGCTCCGGGATCTCCAGCTCCTGCAGGACCCATTCGTACAACGGGCGATGGTCCTTGAATTCGATGGAGCATAAGGAATACGTGATGCCCTCAATGGCGTCTTGAATCGGATGGGCAAAGTCGTACATCGGATAGATGCACCATTCATTGCCCGTCCTGTAGTGCTCCGCATAGAGAATTCGGTAAAGCACCGGATCCCTCAAATTCATGTTGGGCGAGCCCATATCGATCTTGGCTCGAAGCACTCGGGACGACGCGGGGTAGTCGCCGCGCTTCATTCCCGCGAAGAGCTCCAGATTCTCCTCGAAAGAACGGTTTCTATACGGGCTATTCCGCCCGGGCTCGGTCAACGTCCCCCGATACTCCGAGATTTCTTCGGGTGTGAGGTCGCACACGTACGCTTTCCCTTTCCTGATCAGGGTGACGGCAGCCTCATAGATCTCATGTGAATAGTCCGAGCCGTAGTAGATATGCGGACCCGGATCGTAGCCGAGCCAGCGGATATCCTCGATGATCGCATTTACGTATTCAAGGTCTTCCTTGAGAGGATTCGTATCGTCCAATCGTAAATGAAATGTTCCGCCGAATCGACGAGCCATCGTGTAGTTCGTGTGGATGGCATAGGCGCTTCCGAGATGAAGATAGCCGTTAGGCTCGGGCGGGAACCGTGTACACATCTCCCGGCTGAATGGACTGTTCTCCAGCTCCTCGCGAATAAGCTTATATAGAAAATGATCGGTCGTATGCTCCTGTTCCATAGCCATTGTCGGCGCCTCCTAATGAATGGGTTATTGGCCGTTCCGTGCAAAACAAAAAAAACTTCACCTCCAAGACCTTAAGTCTTGGGGACGAAAGTTTCGCGGTGCCACCCCAGATTCATTAATATGTCGCCATATTAACCTCTTCAAGTACGGCATGGCGGGCCATGCTTATACTCTAGCTCAATAACGGGAGCTCCCGTCACGCCATCCCCCGTCCTAGGTTCCGGCGTGCTGCTCAGAGGCTTGGTTCGGGGAAACGCTCTTGGCTCCTTTTCAGCGGCTGGAGCTCTCTGTGCAAAAGCGATTTCCCTTACTCTTCTCATCAACGCGTTTGAATTTGGCTACTATAATATCAAATCTTACCCAATCGTGTAAACGGGTATTCTTCTATAACCGATCCAAATCAACGAACGACTTAACTCGTCTCGCTTGGGCTTACATGAATGATTGTGGCCGTAAGCCCTCGGCTGTTAATGGAACCTTCGGCTATTCCGGCAGGAGCCGATGCAATTATCGTAAATCCGTAAATATAAGTGCCAGGTCCGGGGTTATCCACCCAGGAGATCACCGTACTCGCGGAGACTTCCACTAGATTGGGTACGTTCGCTTCTTGAGTGATCGCATCATTATCCGACGCGACGATGTCGTTCGAATTTCGGGATAAGTTGCTGTTCACGGAGTACTCATGAACATCGCTCATACTTACATTGGCGAATGCGTCTAATTTCACGACCTGATTCGCCAAGAGTTCGATAGGAGGCAAAGTGAGCTCCGCCGCAGCTTCGTTATTCGTGAAGCCCACCGCCTCATTGCTGCCGGAGAACCGAACGTCGACAATCCCCGGCGGTCCGGATTGACCCTGAAGCCCCTGAGGGCCTTGCGATCCTTGTGGGCCTTCGGGTCCCTGAGGTCCACCCGGCCCTGGAGGGCCGGCTGAAGGCGAAGCGGCGACTCTCGCCGATTGAATGGCTTGCGCGAAGGAAGGAGTAGCCACGATCTGGGGCAATACGGCCCGTACGGCGTTATCGAACGTGGGGTGGGCGATCAGTTCAGGCAGTACGGAACGGACAACTTTATCGAAGGCTGGAGTCGCGATGAGCTCGGGCAATACCTCTTGGACGGACCGGTTGAATCTCGGATTGGACACAAGCGCGGGTATGACATTGGATGAGATTTTGCTTGCCGTTACTGCTCTTCGAGCTATTTTAGTCGACGTTACGGCTCTTGGAGCTATTTTCGACGACGTGACCGCTCTTGCGGCAATTCTTCTCGCCGTAACGGGCCGTTCCAGTCTGCTGACCCGCTCGGTCAGCGTAAGCCTTCTGACCACAGCAATCATCCCTTCTTTCCATACAAATTGATTTGATGTCAAGATTTAACATTGTTATGGATGGATGATTGTCCTTGGCACGATGTTTGTTCCTGATTCATTGGCCTATTTTGAAAATCAAAAAAATAACCCGGCCCTTGTCGGCTGGGTTATTCGCGGTGTCTGCCCCTTACGAATGGCGCGGCGTATCGTCGCTTTCACGCGGATTGTTTTGTGCCGGGTGAACCTCATGGTTCTTCAGAACTTGCGCCGCATAGTTCGGATTCGTATTGTATTTATTGCCTTCATTCTTTTTCATTCCCTTTGGCATGTACCTCACCTCATAGCTGATGTAATTCTCATGCATAGGATACCCTTATCTGAATTGGGCTTACCCGGAATCTTGGGCGTAATATCTTCCAACCTCCGAACAAAGAAAAACGTCTGCACTCGAGCAGACGTTATTTCGCTTCATTCCGGTTATGTGCGCTCGCGGTTCCGGCCTCTCAGCCCGGTCAAGCCGAACAGACCCAGCAGGCCTAACCAACCCCAATTGGACCGTGTACCATCCGTCGTAGCGGTTGTCCGGTAGTTGGTGCCGGTCGTACCGTACGCGCCCGTACCCGTCGCCATGTCATAGGTGCTTGTCGCCGTAGTACCGGCAGCTTCGCTCGTAGCAGTCGCACTAGCGTAAACGGCCGTAAAACTGAAGGTGAGGCAAGCAACTAGGAGGAATAGCAGCATTTTCTTCTTCATTTTTTCACCTCGTTTCTTCATCGGCTGGACTACCTTCTTGGTATCCCCAATTCTTCATGAACTATGTGACCGTTCCGCACCTTTTTTTCATTTGCAAATGCAGCCCTTCCGCCTCCGACCACTCCGCGTAGTACACATCCCGAATCCGCTCCACTCCTTGTTCCTGAAGCAAGGCCTTCAGCCACGTTTCGTCACGCTCGATCTCCTGTAGCGCATCCCGCTCCATATATCCTTGATCGATTAGAATTACCGGCATTTCGATCGGCTTGTCCGGCAAGCGCAGCTCTTCCCGGGTCGGGGTGTCGGCATTCGGCTTTTTCATCACGCTCAAGCTGCCGTTCGGCTCGAAGATGGCATAGGCCACCTCCTTCACGCTAAACACGCTCTGCTCCCGCAGCAGCATGCCGATCTGGTGCATGTCCAGCTTATTGCGTTTCATCGCGCGCTCATCGACACTGCCGTCACGGATGACGATATCCGGTCTGCCGCTTAACGGCACGGATAGCCAGGGCAGCAGCTGTACGATTTTTTCGAGCGCCAATGACAAGCCCATCCATACGGCAAGCGCATAGAGGAGCATCGCGTAATGCGCTTCGCGATCATAGATCGTGTTGCCCACCAACTCGCTGAGCATCAGGGAAGAGATGAAATCGAACGGCGTCAGCTGCGAAATCTCCTTCTTGCCGAGCAGCCTGGTCATCAGCCACAAGGCGATAAAGGCGGTGACAAGCTTCGCGGCGATCAACCAGTAATCCATATCCACACCCTCTATCTCCATAGAATTCTCTACAAGAGAATACCCGTTTAGCGGGGGGATGAAGCCGGACTCACAGACCGATGTTTCGCTTATGCCCCTGGTAACTCCCCGCCTCCGGGAAACCGGCTACTATCAGGTCGATGAATCGCTGAGAGAACCCATAGGCACCGAGATCGTGGATCGGAACCATCCGGATATCGTTTATGGGAGTAGTCTCGTACTCGTTAGAGGGCAAGGTCAAGTGTCCGCTCACTTTTTCTAGCAGGAACGTAAGATGAACGACCGATGGATCCGCCTCAGGAAGCTCGCAAACGTAAAGGAGCCGCTCCACCTTCACTTCAAGTCCGGTTTCTTCCCTCATTTCCCTCGCGATCCCGTCCGCCAGCGATTCGCCGCGCTCCAGTTTTCCTCCCGGCAGGGACCACATTCTTTCCGAAGTGACCTTTTGCTTCACCAGCAGGATTTCCTCATTTTCAATCAACAGCCCCGTTACGCGTACACGAATCAAGTTGTTTTCCACGCCTTACTTCCCTCGCCTTCGTCCGAATATGTACAACAAACCACAAGTATAACTCGGAACCGCTAAGCGGGGAAGGGATTTCCAGTAAAAAGGAGTAGCCGGTTCTTAGGAACCGACTACTCCGATGGGAGAATGCTCAGTTGGCGATTGCATTAGATGAAAATACCGCGAAGTACAATTACCAACAAAATGAAGAGCACAAGGATAACCCCTACGCTAGTGAATCCACCGCAAGAACAACCTACTCCTCCGACTCCGAATCCCATTAGCTTCTCCTCCTTCACAAGAGATAATGCCAATTTATGCAGTAAGACGAATTGTGTATGGGTGTATGGTGCGGGGCGAACACATAAATATGTCAACTGCCCTTGGATGACGAATATACCTCCGGCACCCGCTCATGGAAAGGGGTGCGGATGCGGACTCAACTCATCGACCGTCAGGGGCCGTTCCTTATATCCCAGCACCGCCGGAACCCGGAACACCCGCTCCAAACCGGTCAATCGGCGAAGATGGTGCCCGAATGTGATCGGCAGCATCCCCGGGATGATCACTTTGACGCAATAGAGCCCATTCCGCAGCGTCTCCAGGGAAGTCTGGTCCACGACGATCACATCGAGGTTCAGTTGGCGAAATCGCTGCAGGACGTCTTGCAGATCGTCCGTCAGGTCGGCATGCCGGACTGTGGACCGATATTCCTGGTCGAACGAACGCATGGGGCGGCTCTCGTCCAGCAAAAATTGAAGTCGTTCCTCAGCTTGAGGCAGCCCATACAACAAGGAATGATCTTCGATCCCCCGGACGAGGGAAGAATCTTCGTACATGGCCTCGCAAGCTTCCCGACTCTCTTCGAAATTCCGACTCAGCATCAGGATCGTATTGGATAATTCATGGATCGCGCCCTTAACCGCCCGGACCGGATCGAGGTGGGCTCCGGCAGCGCAGACGAGATGGGGCCCGGTCCGGTTCCGGTTCTTCGCAAGCGCCCCTATACTCGGGATTCCGTTCTCCGTCGTCGTATTGTACAAGCGTACATCGTACCCTGCTACCACTCTCATACGCTCAAGCATAAGCTGCAGTTCCCGGTCGTTAACGGAACGGGGATCGAGTCTCGGCACCCGCAGGCTGGCATACCACGTCATGAGGAACGAATCGCGCTCGACAATTTCCAGAATGCCATACAGGATGGCTTCCTCCAGGCTCCCTCCGATGGCGCACCCGTTGGACGTTTCTTTGACAAAATCGCCTTCTTCCCCCCAGCTGTAGTAAGCCAATTGCCGCGGAACGAGTATCGATCGGTTTTGCCCGAACGAATAGCCCCACACCCAGTCGATCGGCCGATCAGGGTCGAACGGTTGGTACGGAAAATCCGGCAGCGCATATTGTTCGCTCGAATACACGCCTACCGCGAGAGGGTGGAGGGCCTGCTCGGCCAAATTGCGATAGCTGTCGCGAATCGCGGTTTTTTTGCCCCGGGGAGTGAACCCGCAGTAGCGTTCCAAGCCTTCCAGTAACGCGATCAGCTCACTGTCCGCGAAGGAATGCGAGCGTCCCCCCGTAATCTCGCTGCCCATCACGGTAGGCAGATTGACGCTTACATTCGCGAAGGGCGAGTCAAGTACAGGCCAACTCTGGTTAAAAAGTCCGGTGCGGGCATCCAAATAATCGCGCCTCAAGACCGGCTCCAATTCCCGTATGGGACGGGTCCGATAATGGTCGAGGTCTGTTTTGGGATTGGATTTCAGAGAAATTTTGGCGGCTTCGGGTGTGTCGTCGGACAAGGGGCTGCAGACCGGACATAGTGGATCCGGCAGAAAAAAATGAAGGGATGTTTTAAGCGACCTCAGCTGGACGATATATAAATGCTCTTCTAAATGGGACTGATCTCCTTGCAGCACTCGTTCCGTTTCAGCGGCGATCAGGTGCGCCATATGCACCAGCCCCATCCTCGGCGGATCCGGGACGGGCGCACTAGAACCATCCGTCGAGAACAGCTGGTTCATCATTTCTTCGAGAGCCTCTGGAGAGTTTGGGCCCGCCGTATTCCTACGCCGGTCGGCGCACTTGGAGCAGTACTCGGCTCCAGGTCTGACCATGGGCCCGATCACCCCCTCCCGTGGAGACGCAACCCCTCTTAGCCAGGGGATACCCGATCCTCGCATCATTGTCTCTGCTTGTTCGATGACGGAGCCGTCTAGGTTATCGGCTAGTACTAGCACAATCTCGGCCTTATCCGGAATACCTTCCGAGAAATCGTCTCGCTGATCCACCGTGTGAGACAATGTCAGTTCTTCATATACGAGCTCTGCCAACATTCCAGTTCCGACAATAGCCGCTACGCGCTTCATTGGCCCACCTCCTCCAGATGCACACCGTAAACCATTATCGGCTCATCCTGAAGAAAAGGCTTGATGTGCAGGCGGAAGACGCATAGACGCCTTCGGTTTTCCTCCAGAACCTGCAGGGCGGACTTCAAGGTCACAGCGGGATGATCTTCCTCCCGGTGAGGAATCTCCAGCAGGATCGGACGGTCATCTTGGGGATCGACCCATAAAACGCGGGCTTGACGATACTCCGTGTAAGTCCCGTCGTTTTGGGCCATCTGCACCGCTTGCAGCAGCGCTTGACGCAAGGCGGAGCGAAGATCCAAACCTACGCAGCCGTACCAATACGCGTCTTGACACACCCATATGACAGGAAACCCGTAAACTTCTTCTCCAAGTCCGATCTCGGGTATACGGCCCAGGAGCGTAACCAAAGCATGCATGCAATACCGGCAGCACTCATCCTCCACCGCCTCGAGCTGCGCAAGACGCACGGAAGGACGCTGACTGCGGGTCCGAGAGGCATGTACTTCGAACAAATGGCCGAGCAACCCGCGGCTTACGCCCTCCGCCATGCTCAATCCCGCTCCGACTCCGATCAAATCGGCTTCAACCAGCCGTCCGGCCATCCGCGATACATGCGTCTCCACTCCGGCGAGTGCGGATTCTTTCCTAGCCTTCTCGTGAGTAAGCGCGGCAATGACGATATCCGGCAATAGATCGGCCGGTCCGTCCGAAATCGGGTCGGTTGCCTGTACACGGCATTGCGACAGGGGAAGCTGATTTAAGTCCCCCTCTTCCCATAAGCGGAATATTCCGAATCGGTCCGATGTTATCCTGGTAAAGGAATCGAACCATTGCTGGGGCCCTATGCAGCTACTGCCAGATTCCTTTTCGAGCTTCTCAGGGATATTGAGGACCCGCTCCGCCGCCGCACGTCCCGTAA
Organism: Paenibacillus sp. HJGM_3; assembly: GCF_045062745.1. Taxonomy (NCBI): domain Bacteria; kingdom Bacillati; phylum Bacillota; class Bacilli; order Caryophanales; family Paenibacillaceae; genus Paenibacillus; species Paenibacillus sp. HJGM_3. The sequence continues at coordinate 33,122 of NZ_JBJGED010000005.1, read as the reverse complement.
CTAATGGATGAGGGATGACTGCGTGCCAATCCCCTTCGTAGGTTTGCGTGTCCAGCCAGTAGACGGCTCCGCTCGAGACCAAATCCGTTGTGCCTGCAAGCGCTTGGCTTAGTTCGGACACGATCACATTGGCGAGCAGAGCCCCTGCTGCTGCCTTGTAGCCGGATTCCTTCGGAGCCTCTTGGTCCCATGCGGTCCGGTGCAGGCGGCGCCAAGCGGATTCCCAGCACACTGTCGACTCCGGGTGGAGCATCGGGCCTGCTAGACCGGCGCTTCCTAGGAACAAAGCAGGAAGCAACCGCTTCTTCTCCTGTCTGCAAACGGAATGGAGGAATCTAAGTTCGTCAACATAGCCATCTTGGGACACGTACACAACCAGCGGATACGGTCGGACGACTTCGCACCAGAATCGTTCAATCCCTTTGTTTTGCGGATCGGGAGCAGTCATTATATCCAATCGATCCAGACCCGACTTAACCATGGCCGCCAGAAGGGCGGCTAATAAGGGACCCGAACCGATTGCCAATACGTGCGACTGTGTTCCGGCATTTGAAGCATCCGTCATGGGCGCACCTTCTTTCCATCGTGAAAAAAATATACGATAGCCTATGTGGCGCATTTCGCAATGGTTCCGCCCTATATATGAACAAAGAGCAGCCTAGGGCTGCCCTTTTATGAACGATCTATTTAGAATGCATGGAGGTCAATCCACTTTTACGGCCGAACGTTCATGCGCTTGAAGCACGGACTCGAGCAACCCCGGGAACCGGTATTCCAAATCTTCCGTCCGCAGGGACAAATAGCGCTGCGTGCCTTGCACGCGCACGTGAATGACTCCGGATTCCCGCAATGTACGGGCATGATGGGACAAGGTCGATTTCACCACGGGTACGTCGACATCGCCGCACGTACATTCTCCCGATCTGCGGATCTCCGCCACGATGTTCAACCGGATGGGGTCGCTTAGCGCGTAGAGAACGGACGATAATTGAATCTCTTCTCGGTCTGGATGGTGCAAATATTTCATGCGGATCCCCCCTTTGAATCTTTAATTGCATCATACCACAACGTGTGCTATATTTCTATTGTTCGATTATAATCGAAATATAAAACAAGGAGCGAGGGATCCAAAATGGCGGAACCATTGAAGCCTGCGATGCGCGAGGGGCTGGTCACTGTGCTGTTAGGCATGACCATTGTGCTCGTCATCATGAATACTATGATGTTCAATTTGGCGTTGCCCGATGTATCGCGGGAATTTCAGCTTACGGCAACGTCGACTTCCTGGATTGTGACGGGCTACTCGATTGTATTCGCCATCTCATCCATTACTTACAGCAGGCTCTCGGACTTCATCCCCATTCGACGCTTATTGACGATTGGGACGTTATCCCTTAGTCTCGCCGCGATTACGGGCTATTTCAGCAGCTCCTATATCATGCTGTTGATCGTCCGTATCGTTCAAGCTTCCGGTGCCGGCTCCATTCCCGCCCTCTCGCTTGTCCTTATCTCCCGCTACGTCCCGATGGAACGTCGCGGCAAAGCGATGGCGACCATTATGTCCGCGGCCTCGCTTGGTCTGGGACTCGGCCCTGTCGTCGGCGGAGCCATCGTCGAGTATTTGGGTTGGCACGACTTGTTTCTCGTAACGGCGATTACTTTGGTAATTCTTCCGTTCTTCCTGAAGCTCGTGCCGAAGGAAAAGCCGACCAAAGGCTCGTTCGACGTGCTAGGCGCGCTCCTCATTGGAATCGGAACAACCGGATTGCTGCTGTATCTTACGAATCATACCTGGATCGCGCTCATCGCTGGCGTCGTCGCCATCAGCTTGTTCGTCTGGAGGATCCAGACGGCCGCCGATCCTTTCGTGCTCCCCGCCCTGTTCAACAATCGGACTTATCTCCTGCTGGGAGCGGTAGGTATCGCGGCGTATTTGTGCAGCTTCGCCACCCTGTTCCTAATGCCGCAGATTCTTGTAAACCAGTACGGCCTTAGTGCTATCGGAGCCGGACTCGTCATCTTCCCGGGATCGATGCTGGCGATGCTGGTATCACGGCTAGTCGGCCGGATTATTGATGTCCGCGGAAATTCGCAGATCATTCTGTATGCTCCATTCCTGCTGCTCGCTTCCGTAGTGCTGTTCGCCTTGCTGGAGACGACGGGTTATGCTTCTCTATTGTTCATCTACATGCTCCTAAGCGTCGGCTTCACCTTCTTGACGAGCAGCATCTCGAACGAAATGACGAGAATCTTGCAGCCGGCACAGATCGGATCCGGTTTAGGGCTGTTTCAGCTGCTGCAATTTTTCAGCGGCGCGTTCGGGGTAGCGATGACGGCAAGCGCCCTCGGCTGGCAGCGGAACCTCTCGCCTTCTCAAGCTTATAGCAACATATACTGGGGACTTGCGGTTCTCGTACTTCTCGCCGTCGGCTGTGCGGCGATGTACCTCCGTTTGCGCTCGCGCCATGCAAAAGTGACGGCGTCGTGATTAACCTTGTCCGTCGTTGGGTAAGGAATAGTATTAAGGACAACGAGGTGAGGATCATGGACACTACGATGGTAAAATGCAGCGTGGACAATTGTGAATTCTGGGCGGAGGGCAACAACTGTGCCGCGGACACTATTATGATCGAGGTGAACGCCCATGCTGAGAAGCCGCTGCCGGAAGGCAAAGGCGCCGAGCAATATGACACGCGTCATCACGATCAGGCTAAGGGCGTAACGGACACATGCTGTCACACGTTTCGAGAGAAAACGCACTGATTAGTTAATGTTATTAATGAAATGCGAGGAGACCCGGTCCTTCATGGCCGGGTCTCTTGTCCGTTCAAAATCCTTAAGACGATGATGTAGCTGTCAGGAGTTACCCGATCATCTCCATTTGATCCGGCCCGATATTGGGCAGTTCATCGCGGAACTGCGTCCAGTCCTGCTTCATTTCTTCGTCGCTCAGCAAGCAAGCGTCCAGTTCGGAGATCATCTTATCCGGCTCAAGATCGATCCCGATGAAGACGATCTGATTGATCCGATCCCCATACGCCACATCCCACTTGCTAGTCAGCTCCGGATCCTCTTGCCGGGCTCGCTCTTGCTCAGCCGAAGGAAGAGCCGCCACCCAATAGCCGGCCGGTCCGAACTGAATGGAGGGTCCGGCCTGACTCAGGCTTTGCGCCATCGCATTCCTCGTCGCCAGCCAGACCACCCCCTTTGCCCGTACAATATCAGTGGGCCATTCGGACATCCAGCTCGTCAATCGCTCGGGATGAAAGGGTCTCCGACGTTCGAACACGAAGGATGAAATCCCATATTCATCGGTTTCCGGCGTGTGATGGTCTTGCTGCAATTCCTGGATCCAGCCGGCTGAAACACTTGCCGCCTCGAAATCGAATAAACCGGTATTCAGAATAGCAGTGGGTTCCACCATCCCGTATTCCGCACGAATGAACACGGCACGCGGCTGGAGGGCACGGAGCACGCGTTCCAGTTGATCGAGCTCCTCAGCAGCTACCAAATCGCATTTGTTCAAAATCATCACGTCACAAAATTCAATCTGGCTGATGAGCAAATCAACAACGTCACGAGTATCGTCTTCACTTACCGCAACTTGACGATCCAGCAGGGTCTCCCCGGACGAATAATCCGACCAGAACCGATAGGCATCCACGACCGTCACCATACAATCAAGCTTGCAAAAGGCGGACAGATCGATCCCTTGCTCTTCATCGATATACGTGAACGTCTGCGCTACCGGAATCGGCTCCCCAACTCCGGTCGATTCGATCAGGATGTAATCGAATCGATTCTCACGAGCTAACCGCTCGACCTCGCGAAGTAAATCCTCACGTAACGTACAGCAAATGCAACCATTGGACATCTCCACCAATTTTTCATCCGTTCTCGATAGCCCGCCATTTTGCTTCACCATGGCCGCATCGATGTTCACTTCACTCAAGTCATTCACGATGACCGCTACCTTCAAGCCTTGCCTATTATGCAGCACATGGTTAAGTATCGTCGTCTTGCCCGAGCCGAGATAGCCGCTCAAAACCGTAACCGGTAATTTTTTGTTTCGTTCCTGATCGGTTTGCAATCGATTCCCTCCATTTCATGGTTTATTCGTAATATTTACGATTAAACAATAATATGCTTTTTCTACTCTGTCAAATATATTTAATCGCAGTTATCGCATGTTGACAGCCTTTAATCCGCTCCTATATACTCTCCTTAATAGTAACTATTACGTATAAACGTTCGGAGGCCTTCCCTTGCGTTCCTTCTCCTATGGAAGTCTTGCCATCCATTGCTTCTTCATTATGGTGTTAAGCGCCGTTATCGTAGTTGCAATGAATCCGGTCCTCTACTCCAGCCTTCCGACCATCTACTTGACAGACTTGCAGGCGTTCAAGACGATTTTCATCAGTATTATCCTTGAGGCGTTTCCCTTCATGCTGCTCGGGGTGCTCGTCTCCTCCTTCATGCAGGTGTTCATTTCTGAGAAAACGATCGGGCGATTCATTCCGAGCAACCCCCTCATGGGCGTCTTGTTCGCGTGTGTGCTTGGCGTCATCTTCCCGATCTGCGAATGCGGATTAATCCCGGTCATCCGGCGCTTAATGGCGAAGGGAATGCCGCTCTACATCGCGGTCGTCTTCATCTTCGTCGGGCCGATCGTGAATCCCGTCGTTTTCGCCGCAACCTATACCGCATTCCGGAACAAGCCGGAGCTCGTTTACTCCCGTATGGGATTGGCCCTTCTGGTCGGGGCCGTCATCGGGCTCATTATTTATCGATGGGTACGGATTAATCCGCTTAAGAACCGGTTTCAAATGGCGGGCGGGTCCGGCCATACGCACGGTTCGGACGGTAAACTGCTTACGATGTTCGGACACGCCGCGGATGAATTTTTCGACATGGGCAAATATTTGATGTTCGGGTCGCTTATTGCCGCGTCCATTCAGACGTTCGTCCCCCGAAGCGAATTAATGGAGCTCGGACAAGGCGGGATCGGCTCTCATTTTTTTATGATGGGGCTAGCCTACGTGTTGTCGCTGTGCTCGACTTCGGACGCTTTCGTCGCTTCCTCGTTCGCTAGTACGTTTTCCGCCGGCTCTATCTTGACATTCCTCGTCTTCGGACCGATGTTGGACCTGAAGAGTACGATCATGCTTGGCACGGTTTTCCGGGCTCGCTTTGTCGTTTTCCTCGCCGCGGTGCTTGTCGGAGTCGTTTTCATAGGCTCTGTGCTGTTCGAGACATTCCTGCTGTGAGCCGCACAGAATATCGATTAGGAGGGAGTACATATGAGGGAGAATCGTTCGTTAATCGGGCATTACTTGCTTCGGTCCGCCATTATGGGAGCATTTTGCTATTATATCGTTCATCTCGTGAAGTCCGATCACCTCGTCTATTATATCGCCCCCAGGATGCAGATCTACGTAAAGCTGGCCGCTATCGCACTGTTCGCGGTGGCTGTGCATCAAGTGTACATGGCCTTTCGCTCACTCTTTGAGAAGCCGGATTCGTGCGACTGCGGCCATGAAGCGCCCCGGTCTTTCCTTGGCGGCCTGCTGGTCTATGGGTTGTTCTTGCTCCCGCTCGTTCTCGCATTCGGAATGCCCGATCAAGTCATGGGCAGCAGTATCGCGTCGAAGAAAGGGATGAATCTCTCGACCTCCGGGACTTCGAAGTTGACCGCTTCCGCTCCCACTGAGCAGGTCTTAAATAGTTCCACTCCGGCTCCCACTCCAATTCAAACTCCAATTGCGGCCCCGACACCAACTCCAGTCTCTACTCAGGCGGCTGTGACGGGCAAGGGAAGCACGACGGCAGCGCCATTGTCCGCCGAAGATCAAAAGCTGCAAGAGCTGTTCAAGTCGGAGGACTTCAACGAAGCTTATTCCAAGCTCGGCATGAAGCTGTATAAGCAAGAGATGATCACGTTTCCGGAGAAAGGGTTTATGGAGATCTTAACAACGCTGGACCTGTTCATGGACCCATTTATCGGCAAAAAAGTGGAAATTAGCGGATTCGTTTATCGCGAGAACGAAATGAAGCCGAATCAGTTCGTTATCGCGCGATTAGCGATGCAATGCTGCTCAGCGGATGCTTCCCCCTACGGTGTCATGGTGGAGTCGTCCCAGCCCATAACCTATGCCGACGACACATGGGTCAAAATTACTGGTACAATCGGGAAAACGAAATACAACGGTTACGAGTACATGAAATTGGACGCCAAACAAATCGAGAAGATTGAAGCGCCCAAGACTCCGTACGTGTACCCGGATTATGACTTTCTTGAGTAAGGACGGAACACCTCAAAAACCGACAAAGGACCTCAGGAGCCATAAGCTCGTGAGGTCCTTGTTGTTATTTGGGCAACGAGAAGCCGTATTTGACGAAAATATCCTGTGCTTCCTTGCTAAACAAATACTTGTAGAATTCATCCGCTTCTTTGTCATGCTTCGTCGCTTTCACGATACCGGCCGGATACTCGACCGGGGTGTACGTTTTCGGATCGACCACGAAGGCGGTTTTCACTTTGGAGGAAGAGAGCGCGTCCGTTTTGTAAACGAACCCGGCCTCCGCATTCCCCGTCTCCACATAAGTGAGCACCTGGCGCACATCTTTCCCCTGCACGATCTTGGCCTGAAGCACGTCCCATAGCTTGGCGTTCGTCAACGCTTCCTTCGCATAAGTGCCGGCCGGGACCGTCTGTGGCTCCCCGATCGCCAAGTATTTGACGGCTCCGCCGGTCAGCTGCTCCAGCATCTGCGGAGGGGCTTTGTCTGCGGCCGGGACGACGACGACCAGCTCATTGAGCAGCAGAGGCTTCTGGCGAGAGGCTTCGACCAATTGCTTGTCAATCAGAGCTTGCATGTTCTTAGCAGCGGCTGAGATGAATAAGTCCGCCGGGGCACCCTGTTCGATCTGCTGCTGCAGAGCTCCGGATGCGCCGAAGTTAAATTTTAGCCGGATCCTGTCGTTCGTTCGCTCATACTTAGTCTGGATTTCGTTCAGGGCGTCTGTTAGGCTAGCGGCGGCGGAAACGATCAGCTCTACTTTAGCTGTGGAAGTAGCCGGTGCGGCCGTTGGGTTGCCCGTAGTTGGCTGTTGCTTGTCGACACATGCAGTCAGCACAATTTGCATCAATACTAAACATATCAAAACATAACTATACTTAATCTTCAACGTCATTTCAGCTCCCCCAAATCGATTATATGTATCTATTACATTATAATATGATATAAGTAATGTTTCGTCCATATAATAACAATTCGGGACTCTAGCAGGTGCGCTCCGATTGTATTCCCTCATACAACCGATTATGATAGGGTTATGCTGAACCCTGAGAGCGGAGGATGACCATGTCTGCGGACATTTCGTATACAACCGAAGAATTAGCCAAGATCCTTAAGATCTCGAAGCTGACCGTTTACGACTTAATCAAGAAAGGCGAGCTGCCGGCGTATCGGGTCGGCAAACAAATGCGCGTCGACGCCTCGGATCTGGAGGCATATAAGGCTCGCAGCCGTTCGCTCGCACCCGGGACGGTACCGATCGAGCCCGCCCCCGCGTATCCGTCGAAGCCTGCCGTCCCTGGGCTGCAGACCTCGTTGGTTATAACCGGTCAAGACGTCAGCCTGGACATACTCGCCAAGCATATCGAACGGCAGGCGCCTAGCCTCAGGCCGCTCCGGGCTTATGTGGGCAGTCTCGATAGTCTCATCTCCATGTATCGGGGGGAAGCCGATATCGTCAGCACGCATCTGCTGGACGGCGACACCGGTGAATACAACCTTCCCTATATTCGCAAGCTGCTGACCGGTTATTCCTTGATCGTGATGAATCTCGTTTCCCGCTCGGCCGGCCTGTACGTTCAGGAGGGCAATCCGAAACAGCTGTCCGGCTGGAGCGATCTCCGCACTCCGGGTCTGCGTATCGCCAATCGCGAGAAAGGCTCCGGCGCCCGCGTTCTTCTCGACGAACAGCTGCGTCTGCATGGCATTCCATGCCGGCAGCTCATCGGCTACGAGCAGGAGTTATCCAATCACTTAAGTGTAGCGGGGAAAGTCGCCACGGGAGAAGCGGATTTCGGAGTGGGCATCGAGAAAGCCGCACATATGGTGGGCGGTGTGGAGTTCATCCCGCTCGTCCAGGAACGGTATGATCTCGTGATGCTTAAAAAACCGGAAAACTTGCCCTGGATCGAGGAGGTGATTCAAATCGTGCAATCGGAATCGTTCCATCGCGAGCTGCGGCCTATTCAAGGCTACGATCTATCTCAGACGGGACGTATCTTGTTCGAGAATTAAGGTGCTTGCCGAAAAAAACCGCCAAGTCGGCGGCTTTGATTTATCGGAATATGATATTGAATGGATAACGTGTGTTCAATAATCGAGCAACCCCACCGTCGGTGGGGTTGTTTTTATACTACGAGGTTAAGCAGTTTCAAGCGTTACCTTTCACTCGCCAGCATCCAATCGAGCGTTTCCTTGAGCGCGTCCTCCAGCTTCAGATGCGGAACATATCCTGTGACTCGTGTCAAATGCGAAGTGTCATAAATGCGGTGTCGGGCATGATGATAGTCGCCCGGTCGCTCCTGGACGAAGTCCGACACCGCCACAGAGCGGAATCGAAGCTCCACGCCAAGCAGCCCGGCGACGATGCTGTAGTACCGCTTCGCCGTAACGGCATCCGGTCCGGTACAGTTGAACAGTTGGCCAAAGCTCTTCTCCATCCCGGCCAGGTGAGCGACACAGCCGGCGATCTCGCGGTTCCAGACGGGTTGAACGATCAGCTGCCCTTCGTTCAGAAGCGCGAGTCCATCTCCGCTGCGGATTTTGGCCAGCAAATCTTTGTCCCGCCCGAGCACCTGGTCGCTGCCGAGCTCCTTCCCCGCGCCCAGAATGTGGGGAGGCCGCAGCACCGTAACCGGAAAATTGCGCTCCTTCCACGCCTCCAGCAATACGCGTTCCGCATCCAGTTTGCCTCTCGCGTATGCCGTCTCCCGCTGTACCGCCGCCGATTCCGTCATCGGGTAGCTCGTGTCGGCCGTAGAGGCGTATACATAGTCCGTGCTGATGAATATGTAATGGCCGCATCGGCCTTCCAAGGCAGCCAAGGCGCGTTCCGCGTCGAGTCCATTGTAAGCCGCGCAATCTACGATCATATCATAGTGACGGCCCTCGAGTGCAGCCCGCAGCTGCTCCTGATCGGAACGATCCGCCTGGATCATGGTCCAACCGGCACCTCCGGCCTTGTTCCCCCTGCTGAGCACATGTGTGTCCCAGCCGTCACCCGCCAACCGTGCCGTGATCGCACTGCCGAGAAATCCGCTCCCGCCGATTACCAATGCCGTTCCCGCCATAATCGCACCTCCTGGAGATGTGGTGACGCCGCTAACCTTACCTGAACGATCTCAATGTCTTCATGACCTGGCTCGCGCCTCGGCCGAAATAATCATGCAGCTGCACATACTCGCGATACATCCGCTCATAACGGTCGACATTCGCCGCAATCGGGCGGAATGCCATCTCTTGGCGGCGCGTCATGCGCGAAGCCGCCTCGGCGACGGTATCGTAGCCGCCGGCGGCGGAACCTGCCGCGACCGCTCCGAAGATCGCGGACCCCAACGCCGTCGGCTGCGTCGAGGCGGCAATGCGGATCTCGCGGCCGGTGACGTCGGCGTAGATCTGCATGAGCAGCCGGTTGCGCTGAGGCAAGCCGCCGCAGGCGTACAGCTCGTGCACCTCGACGCCTCCCCGCTCGAATTCTTCGATGATGCGGCGCGTGCCGAATGCGGTCGCTTCCAGAAGCGCCCGGTACAGCTCTTCCGGCTTCGTCTGCAGCGTAATCCCGACAATGAGGCCGCTCAAGTCCGCATCGGCCAGAACCGAGCGATTGCCGTTCCACCAGTCGAGCGCCAGCAGGCCGGTTTGACCCGGTTCATAGGCGGCCGCCCGACGCTCCAGCCACTCGTGTACGCTGACGCCCGCCACTTCCGCTTCGCGGTGCACATAGGCGGGTACGCTCTGCTCCACGAACCAGGCGAAGCTGTCCCCTACGGCCGCCTGACCGGCTTCGTAGCCGTACAGGCCGGGGACGATGCCGTCCTTCACGACGCCGCATATCCCGGGCACGAGCTTCTCCTCCTCGGTGAGCAGCAGATGGCACGTCGAGGTACCCATGGCGAGCACCAGCTTGCCCGGCGAGACTACGCCCGTGCCGACGACGCCGGCGTGCGCGTCCACGACGCCGACCGCCACGGCGAGGCCGGGGCGCAGCCCGAGCCGGTCCGCCATTGGCGCGCTGAGCGTCCCAGCCCTGGAGCCGAGCGATGCAACGGCGCCGCGCAGCTTCGTCTCCGCGAGCGGCTCCAGACGCGGATCGAGGGCGCGCAGGAAGCTGCGATCCGGGTAGCCGGTCTGTTCGTGCCAGAGCGCCTTGTAGCCGGCGGCGCAGCTATTGCGGGTCCAATTGCCGGTCAGCATGAACGGAATCCAATCCGAGGCTTCGACGAACCGGTCGGCGTGTTCGAAGACATCCGGCGCTTCCTCCAGCACCTGCCAGATCTTAGGCAGCATCCACTCGGAAGAGATTTTACCGCCATACCGCTGCAGGAACGACTGCCCGCTCTCTTCAGCGTGCCGGTTGATCCGGTTCGCATAATCTTGGGCCGCATGGTGCTTCCACAGCTTCACCCAGCTATGAGGCAGCGCTTGGAAGCGCGGATCGAAGCAGAGCGGAACCCCTTCCTTGTCTACCGGCAGTACGGTATATGCCGTGAAATCAATGCCGATCCCGATTACAGCCGCCGGGTCAATTCCTGCCTGTCGCACCACCTCCGGGACGGAACGAATGAGCACCTCGATATAATCGTTAGGATGCTGCAGCGCCCATTCGGACCCAAGCTTCACTCCGGCCCCCGGCAGAACCTCGTCGATCACCCCATGCGGATATGGGGTTACATGGGAAGCCAGCTCTTCCCCGGTCTCTACGTTCACGAGCAGCGCGCGACCCGATTCGGTCCCGTAGTCGATGCCGATGGCATAACGTGCGGTTGTCAAACGTGTTCCTCCTCTCCTAACTCCAACTTCCTTATTATACATCACAACTTATTTGTACAACGGTCCGAGGCTGGCACAAGCTCGGTAATCGGCACCCACCGGGTCCATGGCCCCGAACGCCGACCACATGCTCGGCCGGAAAATGCGATCGTCCGGAACGTTATGCATACTGACCGGAATTCGGAGCATCGATGCAAGGGTGATCAAGTCCGCTCCGATGTGGCCATAGCTAACCGCGCTATGGTTGGAGCCCCAGTTGTTCATCACCGAGTAGACGTCTGCGAACGCGCCGACGCCGGTCAAATTCGGCACGAACCACGTCGTCGGCCACGAGGGGTTCGTGCGCGCATCGAGCTGGTCGTGCACGTCGTCCGGCAGCTCGACGGTGTAGCCCTCCGCGAGCTGAAGCACAGGTCCGACGCCGCTGATCAAGTTGATCCGCGCCATCGTCACCGGCATGCCGGCGCGGGTCGTGAAGTCGGTCGAGAAGCCTCCGCCGCGGAAGAAATCGACCGCCGGACACCACCGCGTCGCGTCCAGACATTGCTGTGCTTCGGCTTCCGTAATGTCCCAGAAAGGTTTCATCGCCGGTCGGCCGTCGGTGGTCATCCGGCCGGTACCGTCAAGCGACGCCGGACCGGAATTGATGAGGTGAATGACCCCATGCTGCGCGGCGCCTTCCAATGTATGGCCCGTGACCCGCTTAACCGCGTCCGGACTCCAGTATGTACGCACATCGGCGAAGATTTGCGCCGCATTCGTCAGCAGATGCCCGAACAGCATCGTGACCGCATTGAGCGTATCGTTCTCCGTAGCGAGCATGAACGGCTCCCGGACCCCGTTCCAATCGAATGAGCTCGTAAGGATCGCCTCCATGAAATCGCCGTTCGGGAAATGATCCGTCCAGGCCCGCTGTCCTTGGAAGCCTGCCGCGATAGCGTTGCGGCCGAGCGCTTCTTCCCCGTAGCCGAGCCGGGCAAGCGCCGGATTGCCGACCATCAGGTCGCGTGCGATTAGCGCCATCTTCACGACCGTCTCCCAGTCTCGGTCCTTTTGCTCCCTCGTACGCTGCAGGGCAGGCGGGTTCACATCGGCGCCTTCCTTGCAGTTCATCTTAGTCCAGGCTAATGCCCGTTCGTACTCGGCCGGATCGTAGATGCCCTGCTCCATCCGACGGACGAACTCCGTCATATCGACGTATTCGTTCCTGATACCGAGGTAGTTGTGGAAAAACGGTTCGTCGGCAATACAGCCGGCAATGCCCATCGAGACCGAGCCCATCGAAAGGTAAGATTTGCCGCGCATCGTCGCGACGGCGAGTGCGGATTTGGCGAAGCGAAGCAGCTTCTCCCGGACATCGTGCGGGATTGTCGCCGCATCTTCGAAATCCTGCACGTCCCGGCCATAGATGCCGAAGGCTGGAAGCCCCTTCTGATTATGGGCGGCCAATACCGCGGCCAGATACACCGCGCCGGGACGATCCGTACCATTGAAGCCCCAGATTGCCTTCGGAATCGAAGGATCGGTATCCATCGTCTCTAGAGGATAACACCAGGAAGGCGTTACCGTGATCGTCGCGCCGACGCCCGCGCGGGCGAACTTCTCCGCGGCTTGAGCGGCCTCCGCAACGCCGCCTATACACGTATCGGCAATGACGCACTCAACCTGAAGGCCATTCGAATACCGGAGCTCGGATGTCAGCAGCCGGGCCACCGCCTGCGCCATGTCCATCGTAACCTGCTCCAGCGATTCGCGGATCCCGCCACGGCGCCCGTCAACGGTCGGGCGAATGCCAATCTTGGGCATCATGCCGTTCAATCGGTTTGAAAAGGATGAAGTCATAGGATAAAGCCTCCCTTAAAAAAATATTATGTGTTAACGTTTACACATCCAACATCATGGCTGACGCTCGCTCACTCCCCTAACCGAATCTTAAACTGAGGGACGAATATGCGGCTTTCCCTCATCTTCGTCTCATCCGTCAATCGCTTGAGCAGCATTTCAGCCGCCGTTTCCCCGATCAATTCCGGGTTTTGTACGATCACCGACAATCGATGCCGGAATAGCGAAGCGAATTCCAGGTCGCCGAACGACACCACCTCTAAGCTATCCGTTGCGACCCCGAGCTCCTTCATCCCCAGATACAACCCGAACGTCATCTCGTTGTTGGCGGAGAAGACGGCAGTCGGGGGTTCCCGCAACGACAGAAGCGATCGGATCGCCTGTTTGCCGGAGGCGCGTGTGAAATCTCCTTGAACGACCGTATCGCTCGGCATCGGGATGCCTGCCGCTTCAAACGCTTCGACAACGCCCCCGTGTCGTTCGTTCGCGGTTCTGATATGGTTGGGGCCGCCCACGATCCCGATGCGCGTATGCCCTCGCTCCAGCAAGAAAGTGACGGCATCGCTCGCCGGCGACCGGTTGTCCTCCATGACTAGATCGGCCCCGACGCCCGTGATGCTGCGGTCTACTAGCACGAGCGGAATTCCTGCCCCCAATATATGGCGCAGCTGCTCCTTGTTGCCGCCGGTGCCGGCCAGTACGATGCCGTCGACCCGGCTGCTGCGCAGCACGTCGAGCGCCTCCCGCTCCTTCTCGGGATTCTCGTCCGAATCCATGAACAGCACCCGGTACCCTGCGGACAGCAGTTTGCGCTGCAGCGTGCCAGCGATCGCCGTGAAGTACGGATTCGTCATATCCGGTACGATCATGCCGATGCTGCGGGACCGGTCCAGCTTGAGACTGCGGGCGATCGCGTTCGGCTGGTAGTTCAAGGTCTGCACGGTGCTGAGCACCTGCTGCCGGACTTCGTCGCTGACATATCCGGTTCCGTTTAACACCCTCGATACAGTAGCCGTAGATACTCCCGCAACCTTTGCTACATCTTTGATGGTCAGCTTGCGCACCTTGTCCTGAACACCTCCTAACTCTTGCGGTTCAGTTAGTTAAACGTTTACACATCTAACGTAGCACAGGATTCGGAGCCATGCAATCGGAGAAATCGGCTTCCCTCTCCCTATTAAGCAACGATGAGCTTCGTAGAGCAAAAGGCAAGATAATGAAAGTCCCAGGCAAGTTTATCCGCTTTCCTTTCCCAAATAGGTCCAATACCCTCTTTTCCTTCGCTGCATCCGGTTTTACAATGTCGTTTGTTCGTCGTATCATTTGGTTCAACAAATCCATATGTAGTCAAAACGCTGAATTCCGATCCAGGAAGCGGGGGAACCACCGGAACGAGCCGTCGCGGCGGCATCGAATCCATGGGGTGAATCCGAGGCATCCGCCAAGGTAGGGCACTCTCAAGCCCGAATCCGACAGCTAACCTCGCAAGCGTCATTGAGAGAGCCTGACTCGCTCATCCAATTCGCCACGCCCTGCACGCGTTGCGACACGGGAAGCCCGAGAACAGACATTCTCTGTTCGGGCTTCTTTTTTGTTGTACTTGTTACTCGATCTGCCCAATATGATCTGCAAAGGAGCTCCGCCTAATGGTGAAAGCAATCGAAGCGCTGCCTGACTTGAGCCAATCCGACTTAACCCTCTACCGGATCGGTTCAATGAAACTGTTCCTGTTCGATTACGATTGGTTGGAAGGCTTTGCTCCCGGGTCGGGAGAGCGGGGCTACACCGGATTGTTGAGAATGGCGGCCCGGGGTGCGGTCGGCTGGGGCTCGTTCGCTTTGCCCCGCGGAGAACAGCCGCTCGACCTCGTTAAATGGGCAGCGGTCTATACTCCACTCAAGGGCCTCTCCATCCCCGAAGCGTTTCACGTCATTCAAGGCAATCGGCTTTGCTGGGGTACGGTGAGAGGCGATCTGGTTGCCGCAGCGCTTAACGACCTGGCTGACAATATCGAATACCCTCCCGCGCACGACCCCTTCCAGCTGGAGGAGGATGAATGTTTGCGGCGATCGGTTTCGTATTTCTCGTTCTAACGGACCGCGTTCCAAACGAAGAAGCCCCCATCCGAGTACCGGATATGAAGGCTTCCTGTCAGACGTATGCGCCGTTACCTTAACACTTCTCTTAAATAACGACCCGTATGGGAGGCGTCGATCGTCGCGACATGCTCCGGGCTGCCGGTCGCAATTACTTCACCGCCCTTGTCTCCCCCATCGGGCCCGATGTCGATGACCCAATCGCACTCGCGGATGACATCGAGGTTGTGCTCCACGACGATGACCGTATTGCCGGCGTCGACCAGCCGGTTCAGCAAGATGAGCAGCTGCGCGGTATCGCGCGGATGCAGCCCGGTGGACGGCTCGTCCAGCAAATAGAGGGAATGACGCTTCGTCTTCCCGCTCAGCTCTTTGGCCAGCCGGATCCGTTGGCCCTCGCCGCCGGACAACGTTACGATCGACTGGCCCCAATGAAGATAACCGAGGCCCACTTCGTTCAGCAGCGCGATCTGTCCATCCATCTTCGTCCGCCCTTGCAGGAGCGGCAGGCTCTCTTGGACCGTCAGATCGAGCAGCTCGGAGATCGACAGTCCGTTGTAAGTGATGCGCAGCACCTCATCCTGGAACCGCTTGCCGCGGCAAACCGGGCAGCGTACCTCAAGCCCGGGCAGGAAGAACATATCCATCGGTACGACACCGAGCCCTTGGCAGTGCTCGCAGCGCCCGCCCGGAGTGTTGAACGAGAAGTGCTTCGCCGTCAGCCCGGCCTGCTTCGCTTCCGGCAATCCCGCATATAGATTCCGCATCGCGGTGAACACGTCCGTATACGTCGCCACATTGGACCGGCTCATCCTGCCGATCGGAGACTGGTCGACGGTCACGATGTTGTCGATCGCGCCGAAGCCGGTAATGCTCGCGCAGCCGTGGCGCTGCTGCTCGTCACGGCCTCCGGCGGCGACGAGATCGAACAGCAGCGTCGACTTGCCGGAACCGGAGACGCCGGTGAGGGCGACGAGGCAGCCGAGCGGGAACGCTACGTCAATATGCTTCAGATTCCGCTCGTACGCGTCGCGGACTTGGAGCACTTGACCGGTCCCCGGACGTCTCCTTCGACCTTGGGCTGCACCCAAGCGTCGAACATCCTCTTCCCGCAGGAAAGTACCGGTGACCGACTCGGGGTTCGCCATCAATTCCTTCAGCGTCCCTTCCCCGACGACCCTTCCGCCGAAGCTGCCGGCCCCGGGACCCATGTCGATCACGTGGTCTGCAGCGCGCATCATCTCGACATCGTGCTCGATGACGAGCACCGTATTCCCTAGGTCCCGCAGCTGCTGCAGCACTTGAATCAGCCCCGCCGTGTCGCGGGGGTGCAGGCCCGCGGTCGGCTCGTCGAGGATGTACAGCACGCCGGTCAGTCCCGACCCTATGATGGAGGCAAGACGCAGCCGCTGCGCTTCCCCGCCGGACAGCGTGATCGACTGGCGGCTCAGCGACAAGTACCCGAGCCCGACGTCGACAATGCGTCCCGTCCGAACGATCAAATCGTGGAGCAGCGATTCCACTTGCTCTCGGGCGTCCGGCTGCAGCTCGCCCATGAGCCGCTCGAGCCAGAAGAGTGCGTTCTGGAGCGCCCATCCGGAGATGTCGGAGATGGCTGCGCCGCCGACCATGACTTGGCGGATGGCTGCCTTGAGCCGGGCTCCATGGCAGACGGCGCACGTCTCTTCCTGGAACAGCGCCGCTTCCCCCGATTCGCCCCCCTTTTCTTTGTACCGTCTCCAGATTCCGGTTACGACACCTTCATATTTGCCTCCCGATACCGATTTGGGCGGTTTTACGTCGGGATAATGGGCGATAAATGACTCGCTCTCTACGCCATAATAGAGCAAGTCTCGCTGGACGGCGTTGTAATCCTTGAGTGGCACATCCGGATCGAACGTTAGACCGTAGTGATCGGCCGCCGCTTTCATGATGGACACGTTGTACTTGAGCCAAGCGTCGAACCAGATCGTTACGCCGCCTTCATTCAAGCTCTTCTCTTGGTCGAAGACGGCATCCAGATTTAGGCTCACGGTATGGCCGAGGCCATCGCAGCCTTCGCAAGCCCCTTCGGGCGTGTTGTACGAGAAATGCCTGCGCGTGTAGCGCTCCATCGTGCCTTCGCATTGCGGACAACGGACCGATGCATGTCCATCCTCCACCTGATCGTCTCCGACCGCCGAGCTGGCCATCGGATCCGGAGACGGAACGAAGCGGTGGCCGCAATGCGGGCACGGACGCTCGCCCAGCTTTTCATAGATCACACGCAAATAGGTGTGAATATCGGTAACTGTACCAACCGTCGAACGGGGATTCCGGTTCGTGACGTGCTGTCCCACGCTGATCGACGGCGACAAGCCGACGATGGCGTCGACCTTCGGCTTGGCGATCGCATCGGAGGTCATCCCCATCGACTCCATGTATTGCCTTTGGCATTCCCGCTGCAGCGTATCCATCGCCAGCGTAGACTTGCCGGACCCGGACGGGCCCGTCAGGACGACCAGCTTGTGCTTGGGGATACGGAGGGTTACATCTTTCAAGTTGTTTTCCCTGGCGCCTCGAATTTCAATAAAAGGATTCATACACAACTCCTCGGATTCGAATTAATGAACGGACTGTCGCGTCATGCCGTAGTACTCCGGATATACTAGCTTAAACCCATGGTTCTGATAGATCGGAAGGTTACGGACGTCCGCCATTACGATGATCTCCGCATCGGCTGGAGCGTGTTGGTCCAAGTAATTCAGCAGCTCGCGGATTACGACTTCCTTCACCGCGAGATCCTCGTAATCGGGATGAACGAGGACATCGACGAGCTGATAATAACAGCCTCCGTCGCCCACGATTCTTCCCATGCCAATCATCTCGGAACCGTCCTTCCTAACGATTACGGTGAAGATCGAGCGGTTCAAGGCGGTTGTGGCGATTTCGTGTTCTTTGGGCGGCAATCCCGCCGCTATTCTCAAGTTCTGATAGGTCTGGGTGTCCGGTACTTCATGGCGAATATGCATGCTTCAGCTCCTCCTTGTTTTTGTCAGATCGGAAACTTAACCTGCACCCTATACTATACAACATTGATGCAAGTGCTAAAGTTCGAGATAACTAACCTTGCCGGTTGGTGTGAACCTTATCGCGGTGTTCAAAGGTTTTTGTGCAACATTTGCCTTAGCCTCATGCCCCTTGCTATAGTAAAGTATCGCACCGGATTCCACGGAGGTTGAGAGATGCGCTACTACAAACCCCACGAGATCGCGAGGCAGCTGCACATCAGCACGAGCGCTTTGCGCCATTACGAAGCTTGGGGCGTCGTGCCGGCTCCCGAACGGGCCGCCAATGGCTATCGCCTCTACACCGAGGAGCACTTGGCATATTTTCAATGCCTGCGCGCCATGTTCCCGGGCTTCGGCGTCGCACTGACCTGCGATGTGCTTCGCCACATTCAGAACGCCCGGTTGGATGCGGCCTTCTGGCTGGTCAACCGGGAACAAGCGAACCTGCATCGGGACAAGGTCGCCGCAGATCAGACGATGGAGCTGCTGCAGACGCCGGAGCTGCCGGTCCTGCCGAGCCGGAAGCGGATGGCGCACATGACGATCGGAGAAGCGGCTGCCTGCACAGGGGTAACGACATCCTCCATTCGACATTGGGAGAAGGAAGGGCTGCTCACCCCGGAGCGGGACCCCGAAAATGGTTATCGGCGGTTCAGTCCTCTGCACATCCGCCAGATCTTGCTTATCCGCACGCTGCGAGGCACGGTTTACTTCCTGAGCACCATCAAGGAGATCGTGCACGCGGTGGAACACCAAAGTATCGAGCAAGCGAAGAAGCTCACGGAAGACGCCATCCGCACCATTCATGAGCGGAACCGACAACAGTTCCTCGGCGTTCATCGGTTGGTTGAGCTCTGTCAAGTGTTGAAGCTGATGTGAGCAAAACTAAAACGGCCTTAGTCCCATGTAGTTGAGGACCAAGGCCGATTCGTTTAACAGGATAACTTCCCTTCCAGCCGCTCACGTCCGCGATGTGGACCTATCGGAATTTGGATCAAACAAGTCGCATCCGCATCGGCTGCCCGAAACAGCTCATCGCTTAGGCCCGGGTCGAAACCGAGCAGAGGCCGTCCCCCAAAGCCGTGAACACCCGCTGCCAGAAGCAAGCGCTGAACGAGCATGCCTGCCTCCATCTGCTGGATCCGGTAGCCCCGGTAACCCAAGGGTTCAATAAGATGATTACGGTCGCCGGCTACATGGAAGATTAACGGAACCTGGTACAGGCTAATATTACCAAGCGCAACGGCCTTCTGCAGCCAGGGCCGATGATCGCCGGGACGCACTTGCCATAGAGCATGCCGCACCGCATCGTAGCGATACGCACCGTCCGGCACCCCTTCAACCGCATAGAGGCTTACATACAGAAAAACTCGGGGACTTCGCGCCGCCGACTCACGGTCCAAATCGTTTCGATAAGCCCAGGATGCGGTCGCCTCACGCAGCAGTCCAGCCAATTGAACCAGACTGACCTCACGCAGAATATAATCCGCCTCCGGCGAGTACCGCTTCCGGCACACGGCCGCCCAATCGTATGACATTCTATCCACATGCGGCAGCTCGATAGCCTCGGTCTCCTCGAACTGAAAGGTCGGTGAGGTCCGTTCTCCTATCGATCGAAACGACTGCGTACAACTGATCCGGGACGCTTCGTTCATCTCCAGCAGCTTAGGAAACGGAACGATTCGCGCCGAATGCACATACTGCTCGTGCCGGAGCTCTGAGAGCTCCTGCATCAGGTCGCTAGCGGTGACCGTGATCGTGTCTGTTGGTGCATCTAGCGCCCTGTAAATCTCCGCATCGTACGATAACGGGATGACGGCATATACGCTCTCCTCCTGATCACTTAGCCCCAGCAAGTGGTTCACGGCCTGATCCAGGAACTGGTAATGAACGCACGCCTCCTTGAACCCGAACCGCTTTGCCCCTTCCAGCAGCTGCCCGATCAACACGCCGGCGTCCAGCCCTTGCAGGCGGTAGGAGAAATTGTTGTATTTGAAAAAGTTTTTCCAGAAGTAGGCCGAGACGAAAGCAACCGCGCAGCAAGCCGACACTTCGCTCCGATGTCCCAGCGCTCGGTCCAGATAGCTGTCATAGACGCCTTCGCGCAGCAGCACCAAGCGATGGTGGGCCACATCGTAATGATACACCCCATGCGGCGCGCCCTCCAGCTTCAAATACACATACAGCTCGTTCGGATACAGTCCTCCGCCCGATGGGATGAAGCGCCGATACATTTGGTACGGAAACGACGGTTCCTCCTCTTCAAATTCCCCTTCGCCCGTTGGCGCATCCATGGCATATTGGGTTTGGCTGATCTGCGTCAGCCCATAGACATGCCAGAGGAGATGGCCCAGATCCTTCAGCGTTACTTTTACTCGTTCCGACGCCTCATCCCCATACAAGGTCAAAGGCACTTCCGCGCACAGCGGGATAGTCGGGAGCCGGCGATACAGCTTATACGGCAGCGGGGCATCCTCCCAATCCGTCTCCCAGCCCGGTGGTTTGATTTTGTCCGGTTCGAACTGCAAATGATGCAAAAACTCGCGCAGGCTCATCGAATCACCATCGCTCTCAAGGGAATGGATGCGGATGCGCATTGAGCTGCTCGGGCCTAAGCGGCGCATCGGCATACCCCAGCTTCGCCGGCACCTTCAGCACTCGATCCAGTCCGACTAAGCGCGTCATGTGATAGCCGAAGGTCATCGGCAGCATGCCCGGAATGAGCACCTTCACGCATGACAGTCCGTTGCGCTCCATCTCGGGGGTCGTTTGGTCGACTACGATGATGTCCATGCTCAGACTGCGAAACGTGTGCAGCAAATGTTTAAGGTCGTCGGTGAGGTCGGCGTGCCGGGCCCTCGGCCGGTACTGGTCCTTAAACGTTCGCAGGGGACGGTCACCCGCCATCAGGAACTCAAACCGTTCCTCCGCCTCCGGCAAGCTGTAAAGCATGGAGTGATCCTCCATCTGCCTGACCTGATAAGGGTCGTTCAGCATCTCGAGATACGTGCTCCGATTCGCCTCCAATTTCTCGTTGAATGCCATGAGCATCCCCCCGATCTCATGGATCGAGCCTTTCACCGCTCGGATCGGGTCCGGATGGGCGCCTGCCGCGCAAATCACATTCACGCCCCGCTGATTGCGGTTCTTCGCAATCGTCCATACGCTTGGGATGCCGTGCTCCATCGTCGAATCGAACAAATAGACGTCATAGCCCGCAACCGCCCGCAGCCGTTCCAACATGAGCTCCAGCTCCCGATCGTCGGCCGAGTAGGGATCGAGCCGCGGCAGCGGCAGCTTAGCATACCAGGTCATGAGGAACGAATCTCGCTCCACGACCTCCAGGATGCCGTAGAAAATCGCCTCCTCCAATGTGCCGCCCAGGGCGCAGCCGTTGGAGGTCTCGTACACGAATCCTTGACCGCAGCCCGAGTTGTAGTAGGCGAGCTGCTCCGGCACCAGAATCGGGCGCTCCTCCAGGAATGAGTACCCCCAAACCCAGTTGACCTGGCGATCGGGATCGAACGGCTGCAGCGGAAAATCCGGCTTCTCGTACTGCTGCTGGTCATGAACTCCGACGGAGCGGGGATCGAGAGCCTGATCCTCCAGCTCGCGGTAGCTGCCGTACACCATTGTGCGCTTGCCGCGGGGCGACATGCCGCAGTAGCGCTCCAAGCCTTCCAGGATCGCCGTCAGCTCGCTGTCCGCGTAGGAATTCGTTCGACCCGCGCAGCCTTCATCCGCCCCGAACAGGGGCAGATTGACGCTCGAGTCGGCGAAAGGCGCTACGAGGTCCATCATCTTTCCGTTCAGCAAGCCCGTGCGCAAATCCAGATAGTCCCTAGCCAGCACTTGCTTCAGCTCCTCCATCGGACGGCATCGATACCGGTCGGGATTGATCTTGGGGCTTGGCTGGAGCTCGATCCGGGCGTTGTCGGCCGTATCCTCCGGCAGACGGCTGCACAACGTACATTGCGGATCGGGGAGTACCCGATGCAGCGAGCTGCCTAGTGTGTTCAAGTTCATCAGCATCATTCTGGCTTCCGTGCGGACGGGATTGCCCTGCAGGAAGCTTTGGGCTTCCTCCACCAGATAGTGCGCCAGCTGAAGCATCGCGGTACGCGAGCCCCAGGCATCGGAAGCGATTCCGCCTTGCTCGGTGAGGTACTGCTGCAAATCCCATGTCGACGGCCGGTCGTTCCCTGCCATGAACGACCGGGTGTCCGCACACCGGGAACACCCGGCCGTGCCCGGACGGACCAAGGGTCCGACTACGCCTTCGCCCATCCAGACATGACCGCGCAGCCACGGCTTGCCGCTGCTCTGGAACCGCTCTTCCGCCGCTTGCAGCAGACCGGGATCCCATCCATCGCTTAGCACTAGCGACAAATCCGCCGATTCTAAAAAGGCCGACTCCAAATTGGGCTGACGCACGAGCCGGTAGGAAACGGACGAGAGGCTCCACAGGTCGCAAACGAGATCGGCAAGTCGTCCTACGCCAATAACCATAATCTTAGGATTCACGAGATCACCTCCTCGCGAACAGTGACACGGTACGCCCCTGCCAGATTTTCTTTCAGAAATGGCTCTAAAGGCAACTCGTCGATCTGAATACGCTTCTGCTGCCGCTGCAGCACCTGGAGGGCGGAGCGCAGACGATCCGCATAGTCTCCATCGGTGTCAACGCCAATCGCAATCATTCGCTCAGGTTGCTTCTCATCAATATGCAGCCTGGATTGAACTACAGCTTGTGACGGGTGGAACCCCTCTTCCAGCTGCGCTCTCATCACGGCGAGCTGGAGCGCGTTACGAAGCGCCGATGCTGGAGTCAAGCCGACACCGCCGAACCAACTGTCCTGGGATCGAACCCAAAAAACGGGAAAGCCCGCCACGTCTTCTCCTACTCTAATCTCAGGGGTTCCTTGCATTACGCCCAATACCTGCAGGTAATAGTTGCACCGTGCATCCTCAATAGCGTTCAGCCGCGCCAGTGTAACGGTCGGCTTACCGGCTTGCGTCCGGTTGGCGAACAGCTCGGTTAAGCCATGCTGCAATGCCCGGCATACCGCCTCCGCTGCCGTCTCCCCCGTCCCAATACCCGCTAAAACCGATTGAGGGCTTGCCGGCTGATCGTTCTGCTGAGCCAACCGCGAGACGTAAGCCTCAATTCCCGCGAGTCCCGCTTCCCTTCGAGCCTCCTCGTGCGTCATGCCGGCACAGACCAGTTCCGGCAGCAGCGTTGCCGGCCCGGCGGACAACGGATCGGCCGCCTGCGCGCGACAGAGGCATAGCGGAAGCTGCTTCAGCTCGCCTTCCTCCCATAGATGGAGAATCCCCGTCGCCGGCGATGTCAGACGGGCGAGTGCTTGCAGAAGGCCGTTCGAGGGTTGCGTCGAGGAGTTAGGCTCCAGCAGCTTCCCGATCTCCAGCGTTTGGGTGTCGGCTGGCTGACGTTCGCCTTCCAGCGGATGGGGCAGGAAAGCATGCCAGCTTCCCTCCAGCGTCTCCAAGTTCAGCAGAAACAACCGGCCGGGGAGATGGGATTCGGTTACACCCGTCGATGCCTTGAACCATTCCAAGACGATCACATTCGCGAGCAACGCTTGTGCTGTAGAGGACGGTGTATGCAGCTCAGGATCCCTAGTTACGAGGGGCTCGTGAATCCGTCGCCATGCCGATTCCAGGCCATAGTCCGAATCGGGACGCACCAAAGGCCCCGCCATGCCTGTCTGCCGAACGAACAGAGCGGGAAGCAGCACCTTCCGTTCCTCCCGGCATGCCGATTGAACTTCCCATAGCGAATCGAGTTCCTCCGCGTTCGATGCTACATACAAGACCGCATCATACGGAGTAACCAGCTCGCTCCAATTCATCGGCCCGCCCTCGCCCGGGCTTATTAGTTCCACATTCACCACGGGATCGGCGCGGCGCGCTGATGCGGCCAATTCCGACAACCTTTGCCTATTGGTCGTATCCGGGTCCAGGATCAGCACTTGAAAGTGCGGCAATCCGGACTCCAATAAAGCGGCGCAGAGCGACACCAGGAACGGGCCTGAGCCGACCGCCAATACTTTTCCTTGACGGTACGTCTGGAATCGGTAGGCACCAGAGCCGCCGAAGCTGTCCAAAAAGTCGATTTGCTGTTTATACGTCAGGATGAGGCTCTCGTCCAACTGATGCTCCCTATCCTGACTCACATCCCGCACAAACCCATTTCCGTACAGGACGTCCGCGATCTCATGGATTCGTTTCTGGTAAGGCTCCGGCAAATCGTCCGTCAATTCCTCCATCGTATGCTCGCCGTTCAACTCGGGCATTAGGCTTTCGAGCCATTGCTCGATATCTTCGCCCTCCATACGGAAGGAGCCCGTATTATTCCGAAAATATACCCCACCGCGCGGGTCCGGGATAAAAAACGTATCCCCCTTCACTTTCAGACGCACGGATGCTTTCAATGTTCTCGTCCTCCTTTATTCCTCGTGCAGAGGAACCGGTTCTCATTTATGGTTATGTAGGACCTTTTGTCCGTCATGTCAAAAAAACGAACCCCTGCTTCGAAGGAAGCAGGGGTTCTGCAAACTAGCTTAGCGGCAGCGAGCGCAACCGCCGCACCGACCGCCGCCACAGCGGACGCAACTGCAACTGCAGCTGCAGCTGCAACTGCAAGAGCAACTGCAAGAGCAACTGCAAGAGCAACTGCAAGAGCAACTGCAAGAGCAACTGCATCGATTGAAGCAGAAAAAGAAGCAGAAGAAAACGCACAAGCGGTTCGGGTCACCTTGGATTTGGTCCTCGAGTTGGCCTTGATTTAAGGCTTGCGTCATTTCGCTCGCATTGAAATTGCTGACTTTCAGCTTTTGAATATCCTTCTTGAAGTTGGTCATTGTACTAACCTCCGCATGATGTACTGGGCGTATTCCCTTCCATATGCTATGAAAGCGGCTCCGCTAGTGTTACTATTGCGGGAGGTCATTTTGAGGGGAAAATTGCAGGCTCTGTCCGGCTTAGATATGGATTTTATGAAATACATAAGTAAATGCGAGCCAAACGCCGAAACCGATCCCAACGGACGCGAGCAGCGGCAGCCCCTTCTTCAACCCGATCACAGTAGCGGCCAGCATGACCACGGCGGGAATAATTCCCCATAAGACGCTGGTAAGGAATTTGGCGATGTCGTCGGTGCTTTGCTTGGTGTATGCCATCCACGCGATGGAGATCATGCTAGTGATCGGGAACGCCGCAATAAACCCGGCCAGCAGTGTATTCCTCTTGGCGATCGTCGTCACAATGGCGATAAGGATGGCTGAAACCATAATTTTCAAGACGAACATGTCCGACTCTCCTCACCGGTTACTCCAATGTCTTTATGACTCCGTCTCGATACCCGACTATGATTTTCCGGGCCATTTGAATAAATAGCCCGTTATCTACAACGCCCGGGATCGCGTTCAGCCGATGCGTCAATTGTTCCGGATGCTCGATCGTCCCGAATTCGCAGTCCAAAATGTAATTCCCATTATCGGTGATGTACGGACTTCCATCGTGCAGCCTCAAGCCGGCTCGACATCCTAATTGTTCTATCGCGCGTTTGGTCGTCTCGATCCCGAATCGGACCGCTTCTACCGGTAAAGAAAACTGGCCCAGCTGTCGGACTAGCTTGGTTTCGTCCACGATCACAATCAATTGGCGACTTGCCGCGGCGACGATTTTCTCACGAAGCAATGCTCCGCCGCCCCCCTTTATCAAGTTGAACTCCATGTCCACTTCATCCGCGCCATCTATCGTTACATCGATGTAATCCACCTCGGCGAACGGGACCATTGGAATTCCCAACTCGATAGCTAACGCTTCCGACTTTGCGGAGGTTGCGATCGCCTTGATGCGCAGCCCTTCTTTGACTCTAGCGCCCAGCTTTTGAATGGCCCAGAAGGCGGTCGAACCGGTGCCCAAGCCCACCACCATTCCATCTTGTACGTATTCTACGGCGGCTTCCGCTACCCGCTTTTTCATTTCCATCGGTGCTTCCTCCTTTCGTGCCGGCTACCCGAGATTCTCTTTTCTGATTAGTAAATCATACCTTGCTGGGCTTGTCCACCGCCCCCAGTCCGTGGCGGTAATTGCACGGACCAAGTTGAGGTCTGCGAGGTCTGGAAGACTCCCGTCTACTACGCTTCGGTACGCGGCTTCGTCGGATCGCAATTCGGACCCGGCACCAGTCCGAGCGAAGCTAATTTGGTCAAGTAGTAGCATTCTTCGCGCATCATATGGTCCGGGATCAGCGGACTGATGCGGTCCAGCACTTCGGCGGTCAACTGCATCTCTTCCAGCTCGGCCAGGAACCCCACGAACAGCTTCATCTCCAAATTGATATCTTTATGAAATTTCTTGAAAGCGGGAAACTCGCGCAGATGGGTCCGCATGTAGCCGGCCAATTCAATGCTCTTCAGGTACAGATGTTCAAAATGCTTTTCGAATTTCATACTCTTCTGGATCAGATCTTGCTCTACGGGATCCAGACCGCTCGCGATTGACGCGGCGTGGCCTACGGCGTCCAGTAGCCACAAGAAATCGTGATGGATCGCGTTGAACTGGGGAACAGGCTTCCCCGCCACGAGGTCCGTTAAGATCCGCAAATATTCCTCCAGCTCATTGACCATGTGATTGAAAAAAGTCGGCGGCAAACCGACCGCGACTTTACCGAACAGCAGTCTCTGGAGAAGATCGAGCTTGAATTTACGAAGCTCGGTCGTTAAGGGGAGCGCCTGCTGGCTGATCGGACCTGCTTCCGCCTCGGTGGAAGCCTTCCTGGCACGATCCAGCAGCTGGTCGAAGCTGACGATAAACTGTTGGGCGGTGTGAATCGCTTGGGTCTCCTTAGGTGATAGCGAATTGAAGATGAACCTGCTGTGGTCCCCCAAAATTTGCAGCCAAAAGCGATGCTCGAACAAGGCCGATGAAGCCAAATCAATCTCCTCCCGAGTTCCATAATGGCCTTTCTCCACTCCCAAGGTATGAACCCGAAGCATCGTTTAGTACGACAGCCATTCGTCCGCATTCGACATAATTGGGGCAATTGACCCGGAACCCGGGGGCGAAATGGGCCTGTCACCTTCAACCGTCATGTGCTACCCTATAGGAAGTTTTTAGGGAGGTGAGCTGCGATTCCAATCATGATCATGCGGGTCCGAAACGGAATCCGAAGTCGGCTGGAGGGCGCCATCGGGGCCGTTCGCGCGTGGATCAAGCGGTATCCGGCCATATCCCGTGTATACGGGGTGTGGATGTGGATATCGCTTCTATCTTTTGCCGTCAGCCTGTTCCTGTCCGAAGATTCCCGCAAGATGTTCGTCCAATATTTATGGTCGTTCTATGTGCTGCTGCAATTCTGGGCCCTCTGCCGCAGCAAGACGCTGCCCTGGAAGCAGGTGGCTCTGTTCGTCCTGGCCGGCGCCCTTCTCGTGACCCCGTTCACGGCATGGACGGTTCAGGCGTTCCATTCGATATTCGGAGGCAGAACTTCCGACATATGGTCGGTGGCCGGCATCACACCGATCTTCGAAGAGCTGTGGAAGCTGCTCCCGCTAGGCTTGTTTCTGGTCTTCTCCCGACGCGCCACGGCGCTCAGCTTGAGCGATTTTACCCTCTTGGGGGCTGCGACCGGGGTAGGCTTTCAATTCATGGAGGAGCTGTCACGCCGCTGGATCAACTCGGGGGCGATCGCGGACCGGTACGGTTACAGCTACACGATGCTCGGAGGCGAGACGATTCATTGGGACTTCTTCACCCTGTTCCCCGGCTACTTCGAGCCGAGTTTCGGCTCCGATATGATGAGCGTGAGCCATCCTGTGCACACCGCCTTCATCGCCCTCGCGCTCGGGTATGCGTTTCGTTTCCGGAAGTCATGGTCGCGCTGGGGATACATGTTCCCCGGGATCGTGCTGCTGTGGGCGATTCTGAACCATGCGGCTTACAACGGCAACTACCGGATGCCCGAGTGGATCATGACGCTCTACGACTGGACAGGAAGCGGCTACACGACCAAAGGGACGTTCCTAGCGGTGCTGCTCCTCGCGCTTTTCCTTGATTATGCGGCGTTGAATAAAGTGCGTACCCGTCTGCCTGCGCTTGCCGGCGAATCGCTTTTGAATCCATTCACCGAATTGTGGCGGCTGTGCCGGACGCTGGTTGCGGATCGAGCCCGGTTCGGGCCGCTGCTCGTGTTTCTTCGGGAACGCCGTCAGCTTGGGTTTGCGCTTCAATACGGCAATCATGAAGCATTGGACCACGTAGCGCCGATTGAGCCGAACGTGCGCCAATTGGCCAAAGGCCTTACGGTACTCGGACTAGTGATCTTCGGCGCGCTATTCGCTTCGGCGATGACCGCATATATGGATGCATCTGCAGCCTCTTGCTTCGCCTGCTTATTCGATTCCCTGCAAAATTGGTGGGATCGGTTGAACGGCTTCGAGCAAGCGGCGATCGTCCTCGGTGCGTTCGGACTTGCGCTCTTGTTCGTCGGCTTCTGGCCGGCCTTGGGGTTCGCCTTGACGGGAATGGGCGTCGCTGGAAGCGGGCATGAGATCGCCGGGTATATCCGCGACCCGAAGAAGCTCTTAAGCCCGGAGAATGCGCTCGCCGTCGGGATCGGTATTGTGCTGAGCCGTATTCCGTTCGGCCGCGGGCTCAAGTCGCTGATCGACAAGGTTGGGCCTCGTGCGAGGAAGGCGCTGGAGTCGCTCGCCGAGAAATGGGGGCGGAAAAAGAAGCCAGGCTCCGACACAGTCGAGACGCCGCCCCGGAAGAGCGATCCTGTGCCGGAACCGAAACCGAAGCCGGAGCCGAAGCCGAAGCCGGAGGAGAAGCCGGAAAACAAGCCGGAGGAGAAGCCCGACGATCAGCCCGATAGCAATACTCCTGCCCCGAGATATTCCGGTGAGCTCGTGCAGGTGAACAAGCCTGATCCGGCCGCCGATGCATTGGCGGAGCGGCTGGGCGGCCAGTCCCGGGTCAAGTTCGCGAACGACCCGGCCGCCCGCGAGTTCGACGCCATCAGCGACAACTATGTCGCCCAGACGAAGCCCGCACTGCAGCAGATCAACAAAAGCGTGCGGGATCAAATGAAGGCAACGTTCGAAGCCGCACAGCAAACGGGCAAAAAGGTTTATTACCATTTCGAAGGCGAGCCGGCCCAATCGGTTATTGACAAGTTGCACGATTACAGCCAAAGATATGGAATAGAGGTCAAGATCGACACCGAACCACTACTCTAAGAAAGGGGAATCCAAATGATCGAATATCATGGATGGATTACGATACAAGAATCGGCGTCTGAGGCCGATGCGGGAAATTTGGAGGGCGCGGTCCGCGCCATTCGGGATCAGATTGGTGCGCTTGGCTGGAACAGCGGCCTGCTTCAGCTGCAAGCCTCGAACGGTACGTATTTCCTGAATATCGGAGGGGTTGCGAACCGCAGGAACCAGGAAATCGAAGACATTCATTCTTTGCTCGGCTATATAGGCCGTATAGCCCCCGGCTCGTATGGGCTGCTCTATGTCCGGGACGACGAGCACCCGGCGGAACTCCATAATGAATTCCGGGTTTTTGTGATGGCACGGGGGCGGATCAGCGAGCAAGGCGACTCTTTATTGTCGCCTTGCATTCCGGTAATAGAGGACGAAGCGGACTAAGACGCTCAGATCAAGGCTTGGCCAATTCGTGGATATCCTTGACCCCGATAATGGAACGGTCATATCCCCTCTGGACGATGTGAATCATGGCGAGGCCCAGCTCCCGCAAGCTGTTGATCCGATTCGGCAGGAACAGCTTGACCGCCGGGTACAGCCAGGAGATATAGGCATAATAGCGATGCGTGTTCTTCAGGCCCGGGGTCGGGTGAAGATAACCGGGGCGGAACATGTACGCGTGCTTGAACGGCATCGACAGCAGCTTGTTTTCCGTTCTGCCCTTGACACGCGCCCACATGCTGCGTCCCTGCTCGCTGCTGTCGGTGCCGCTTCCGCTGACGTAGCAGAATACCATATTCGGATTGATTCGAGTGAGTACCTCGGCCACATGAATCGTGTAGTCGTATGTAATTTTCGTGTATTCCTCCTCCTGCATCCCGACGGAGGACACTCCTAGACAGAAGAAGCAGGCGTCATAGCCCGGCAGCTCCCGATCGAACAAATTCCAATCCTCCAGAGTCTCGTGGACCACCTCGATAAGTTTGGGGTGGAAGAATTTGAGAGACCTGCGGTTCAAGATCAGCACTTCTTCCACATCGGGATGGTTCAGGCATTCATGCAGCACTCCCTCCCCTACCATACCGGTTGAGCCGGTCACGATTATTCGAAGCTTGGACATGCGTCTGGACCTCCTGTTCCTCTTAACCGCTCCAATAAATAGTTCTATTTCCAATTATAAGAGAGCTCGCCGATAGACGGCAAGCTCTCTTTTACTGTCAACCCACTAACGGAAATGCGCGGGGAACTGGGCGACGATCGGTTTCGTCATCATATCGGCCATGATCAACGCTTCCTTCTCGATTTGATCGAACAAGGCGATCGATTGGGCATAATCTTTGCCGATCATGGTTACGGCTTCCGCCTTAGTTAGGGCCAGATGGTGATAGAACATCTTGCGGAATGCTTCCTTAGGAAAATACGGATTCGCACTCGCTAGAAAATTCGTAACGTCATCGGCGTTGGCATACCATTTCTTCTCCAGCGCATTCACTTGACTCTGATTTCCGGCTACCGCCGCTTTCACCAAATCCGCTGCAATGACGAGATGATCCCGAATTAATTGTTCGAACTTTTTGGCGGCCTCATCGCCATAAAAGGGGCGGATCGCATTCCCCATATCGGTTGCGTTCCGCAGCAGACGAGACAAAGTGACAGAGACATCGGGCAATTGGAACACTATACTCACGATAGCAAGACGCGTCCAGAAGACGTGCTGTTCCCATAGCTCCCGCAGCGTCTTGCTCAGCTCATCTTCATGTTTGCTGATGCATCCAGAATGGATGCTCATTGTATGAGAGCCGGGATTGCCGTATGAATCGGGTCTGAAATCGTTCCGAGGCAGCACCGGATAATAGTACCAGCTCTCTGAATAAGAATACATGCGGACATTCACTCCTTAGCCAAATTTGCTGCCAATATATTCAAGTCTGGGCGTTTGGGTGAATGGGGGTATCCATTTCTTCACTGAGGCTGAATCAGCTGCATCTCTCTAGCTATCTTGACCGCTTTCGTCCGGCGATTCACATTCAGTTTGCTGAAAATATTGCGGGAATGCACCTTCACCGTTCCCACGGTCATGCTTAAGCTGGCGGCAATTTCATGATTCGTCATCCCCTCGGCCATCCGCAGCAGGACATCCCGCTCCCGGTCGGTAAGCGGCTCGAGATAGACCGGAAGGTCCTGTTCGACATGACCCGCGGCTGCGGATTGCTCCTGGGCGTCCAGCGCATCGGTCCGGACCGAACGCTGCAGCTGAGTCAAGTAGATCAGCTGCCGGGCCATGCCATGGATGGACAAGAGACTCTCCTCGCTGAACACATTGGCGGCCAAGCCGTTTTCCAAGTAGATTAAGCCGCGAATGCCGGTCGGAGTCGAGATCGGCAAGCAGCAGACCGAGCGGCAGCCATGCCGGCGAACATAATCGTCATGGACGAACAATCCTTCACGTGCTGCGTCTCCCAGGAGGACCAGCTCTCGGCTCATGAAAGCGAAGGAGGCGATGACCGGCGACAGCCGGTCGCATCGGTCCACACGGACCGAATCGGGGATCAGAACGCGGTCCGCATCCATATACATTTCGCGATACAGCTCCCCATCGCGCTCGCAGAGGAGCGAGCCGGTCTGCGCGCCGGTCGCTTGCACGATCCGGGTCATCATCGTGCGATGAAGCTGGATCAGCTCCTCCTCGCCGGAGACAACGTCCTTCGAGCGAAGCGTCGGCTCCGATGGTATGGCGGCCCGATCGTCCGATTGGGCTTCCCCGGTCCATCCCCTTATTTCGCCGGGTTGTCCGCCATCGGCTGCTGCCCTTATTCGCTTCGAATGATCCCCTCCATTTATCTCTTCATCCGCATGGGCCGTTGTGGGATCACCGCTATGGGTCCAGCGGATCGCCTCCTGCGAGTTCTGCTCCAGCAGAGGGCGATAGGCGGCGCGCAGATGGGCCGCTTTCGCCTGAGCCCCCCACTGTCCGTATAATCGGATCGCCTCTTCCGCATAGTGCCGGGCAGCGGCCGTCTCCCCGTAGAACTCGCAGCCTGCTGCCGCATGCTCGGATGCAATCGCTTCGACTTGGATATCCTGATGCGTTCGGGCGCTTTCGACCGCTCGGCGGAACAAGGCGAGGGCTTGTTCCCGGCGTCCGCGGAGGCGCGCGCTCTCAGCTGCAACCGTCAAATACCGCGATTCGAAATTGGCGGGGCAATGCGCAGCCAGCCGGGCGAGATACCGTTCATTCCGGCGAAGCTTCCTCCCCCAGCGCAATCGATCCAGGGTCGCCATCCCATTCCATGCGGCAGCGATCGACAGGGACCAGAAGAACAGATGATTCGGGTAGCCCAGTCCGTTGATGGGCGGATACAGCTTGGCGGACAGCTCCGCCGTGCGGATCGCTTCCCGGTAGTGGCCGAAAAAATAGTAGAGCCGGGCCTTCAGCGCGTAATAGATGTAACGGTACATCGCGCTGGACGGATCCCGTTCCGAACGGCGAATGTCCGTCTCGTTCTCGAACTTCCCCCCGCTTAGCGAGAACAGGTCCCCCGAGACCCCCTTCAAATTTAACCCATACTGCCGATAAATGCCGATGAATTCGCTGAGCAGCGGATACATGACCTTCAGCAGCTCGACTTGTGCAGGCACCCACTCTATGAGTGCGTCCAAAGGCTCGTACATGGCATAATAGGTCGCCAAACTCCCGATGCAGTAACCGATATAGGCCCCGTTCCCCGAATCTAGGTTATGACCGATGGCCTTCTCCAGAATAGGGCGGCATTCCCGGGCAGGCAAGCCCCAGACCAACAGCGACGAGCCGTAAATGCTGTACGT